>CAZSNL010000161.1:0-5596 GCA_964608275.1 uncultured Hyphomicrobiales bacterium
CCTGGGCGCCGGACTGGATCTCCTGCAGCGACTGGCCGGTCCATTCATAGCCGAACCCGGCCGGCAGTTCCGCGGCGAGCCGTTCCATCTCCGCGATCGCGTCGCCGGACGAGTAGCCGGGCGCAGCCTGGCCGCTCAGCCGTACCGCCGGATAGCCGTTGTAGCCCACCACCTGGGTCGGGCCCTTGGACCATTCGACCCTCGCGAACGTCGACAGCGGGACCATGTCGCCGCGCACGTTCCTGACGTTCAGCTTGAGCAGGTCGTCGGTGCTCATCCGGTGTTCCTGGTCGGCCTGGACGGTGACCCGCTGCATCCGCCCGGCGTTGGGAAAATCGTTGACGTAGGTCGAGCCGAGGTTGGCCGAGATCGTCGAATTGATGTCGGCAAACGGGACCCCGAACGCGTTCGCCTTCTCGCGGTCGATGATCAGGTTGACCTGCGCGGCATCGGGCAGGCCCTCGACCCGCACTCCCGCGATGATCGGGCTCTGCGCCGCCGCCGCGAGCAGCTGGTCGCGGGCGGCAGCGAGTTCGGCCTGGCCGCGGCCGCTGCGGTCCTGCAGCCGGAAGCTGAAGCCGCTGGTCGTGCCGAGACCCTGGATCGGGGGCGGCGACAACGCGAACGTGATCGCGTCCTTCAGTTGCGCCAGCTTGCCATTGCTGCGCATTGCGATCGCCGCCGCGGAATCCTCGGGGCCGCGTTCGGCCCAGTCCTTCAGCGTCACGAACGCCAGGCCGGCGTTCTGGGCCGCACCGGAGAAGCTGAAGCCGGCGATCGTGACGACCCGTTCGACCGCATCTTCCTGGGAGAAGATGGCTTCCACATCCTTGATGACCTCGAGCATGCGGGTTGCGCTTGCCTCGGGCGGTCCCTGCATGTCGACGAGCAGGTACCCCTGGTCTTCGTCGGGAAGGAATGCGGACGGGAGCTGGAGATAGGCCCAGCCGAGACCGGCCACGAGCGCCAGGTAGATGACCATGAAGCGCCCGGCGCGGCTCACGATCCAGCCGACGAGGCCGCTGTAGCCCCGGGTGGTGGCGCGGAAGCCGCGATTGAACCAGCCGAAGGGGCCGCGCTTCTCCTGCGGGTGCGTGGCCAGCGGCTTGAGGAAACTGGCGCACAGCGACGGCGTCAGCGACAGGGCGAGGAAGCCCGAAAACAGGATCGACACCGCCATCGTCAGGCTGAACTGCTGGTAGATCACGCCGACCGCGCCCGGGAAGAACGCCATCGGCACGAACACCGCGGTGAGCACGAGCGTAATGCCGACGATCGCTCCGGTGATCTGCCGCATCGCCTTGCGGGTCGCCTCGCGGGGCGGCAGTCCCTCTTCGGCCATGATGCGTTCGACGTTCTCGACGACCACGATCGCATCGTCCACGAGGATGCCGATCGCCAGCACCATGGCGAACATCGTGAGGACGTTGATGGAAAATCCGGTCGCCAGCATGACGGCGCATGTGCCGAGCAGCGCCACCGGGACGACAAGGGTCGGGATGATCGTGTAGCGGAAGCTCTGCAGGAACACGAACATCACCAGGAACACGAGTCCCATCGCCTCGGCCAGCGTCTGCAGGACCTTCTTGATGGAGGCGCCCACGAACGGCGAGGTGTCGTAGGGGATGTCATATTCGAGCCCAGGCGGGAAGAACCGGGCGAGTTCCTCCATCGTCGCCTGGACGGCTTGGGAGGTGGCCAGCGCGTTGCCGGTCGGCGAAAGCTGGATGCCTATGGCTGCACTGGGCTGCCCGTTGAGCCGGCTCGAGTAGTTGTAGGTCTCGCCGCCGATCTCGATGCGCGCCACGTCGCGCAGCCGCACCATCGATCCGTCGGGGTTGGCGCGAAGGACGATGCCGCCGAATTCCTCGGTGGTGGAAAGCTGTCCGCGGACGAGAACGGTGGCGGAGATCTGTTGCGTGGCCGGGTTGGGCTGCGCGCCGATGCGGCCAGCCGCGACCTGGGCGTTCTGCGCCAGGATGGCCCGGTTGATGTCGTCGGCGGTGAGGTTGAGGCCGACCAGCTTGTCCGGGTCGATCCAGATGCGCATCGCCCGCTGGGTGGCGAACAGCGTCGCGCTGCCGACGCCGTCGACGCGCCTGATCTCGCCCAGGATGTTGCGGCTCATGTAGTCGCCGAGGCCGATGGCGTCCATCGACCCGTCGGTGGAGGTCAGCGACACCACCATGAGGAAGCTCGTTCCCGCCCGTTCGACCCGCAAGCCCTGCTGGACGACGGACTGCGGCAGCCTCGGCTCGACCCTGCTGATGCGGTTCTGGACCTCGACCTGGGCCTCGCCGATGTCCGATCCCGGCGCAAACGTTGCGGTGATGGAGACGCGACCGTTCGATTCGGAGGTGGATTCGAAGTAGATCAGGCCCTCAACGCCGTTCAGCTCCTCCTCGACCGGGCGGGTGACGCTCTGGTAGATCTCTTCCGGCGAGGCGCCCGGATAATTGGTCGAGATCGAGATCTGCGGCGGCGCGACATTCGGATACTGGGCGATCGGCAGGAACGGGATCGAGATCGCGCCGGCAAGCGCGATGAAGATCGCCACGACCCAGGCAAAGACCGGCCGGTCGATGAAAAAGCTTGGCATACGCCCGGGACCCCGCCTGCGCCGCTACCGGGCCGGGGCCGGGGCATTCGCCGCGACACTAACCGTCGTCTCTCCCTCGGCTGTCTGCGGCGACCATTCCTGCACCGTGACCTGTGCGCCCGGGCGGATCTTCTGGAAGCCTTCGACGACGACCCGGTCGCCGACGTTCAGTCCCTCCTCGACGATCCATCTGTTGCCGATGGTGCGCCCGGTGCTGATGGTCCGGAGGGTTGCCGAACCGTCGCCGTCGACCACGTAGACCTGGGCCTGGCCGCCGGCATCGCGCTGGACCGCCTGCTGGGGAATGGCGATTGCGTTGGGACGAATGCCCTGCTCGACGAGGACGCGCACGTACATGCCGGGCAGCAGGTCTCCCTCGGGATTGGGAAATTCGGCGCGCAGCGTGACCTGGCCGGTCATCGCGTCGACGGCGGCTTCGGAGAACAGGAGCCGGCCCGGATGCGGGTACCGGGTACCGTCGTCGAGCAGCAGCTCGACCTTCGCCTCGCCCGGATCGGCGCTCATCAGGGAGCCGGCGTCGAGCGCCCTCCGCAGACGCAGCAGTTCGCCCGCCGACTGCGTGAAGTCGGCATAGACCGGGTCGAGCTGCTGGATCGTCGCCAGGTTCTCGCCGGTGCCGACGCCGACGAGGGCGCCTTCGGTGATCAGCGCCCGCCCGATCCTGCCGTCGATCGGCGCCCGGACCTGGGAGTACGCGAGGTTGAGTTCCGCCGCCGCCAGCGCCGCCCGGGCGGCTGCCACTTCCGCCTCGGCCTGCGCCTCCGCCGCCTTCGCGTTCTCGTACGCCTGGCGGCTGGTGATGTTCTCCTCGACCAGTTCGCTCTGCCGTTCGGCCTCCTGGCGCGCCTGGAGCAGCACCGCCCTGGCCCTGGCGACCGCGGCCTCGGCGCGCTGCTTCTCGACCTCGAACGGCGCCGGGTCGATCCGGTACAGAACGTCGCCCCGCGAAACCATGCTGCCCTGTTCGAACACGCGCTCGATGATGATGCCCGAGACACGGGGCCGTACCTCGGCGATCCGCGTCGGCGCGATCCGGCCCGGCAGCTCGTTCACGATCGGCAGGGTTTCCGCCTTGACCGTGACGATGCTCACCTGGACGGGCGGCGGGTTGCTGCCGTTGACCGCCTGGGCCTCGGCCGCGTTGTCCTTGCAGCCGGCAAGCAGTGGTAGCAGACACAGACCGACCGCGAAGGCCTTGAGAGACAACGGATTGATCATTCGAATATTTCCTGGAGGCGCGTTTCCGGAGGGTGGGAACGCCGACCTTCGGTGCAGAGTGGCCATCGTCCCGGCGACAATGCGCAGCCGGTGCGCCTTCTGGCATTCGGACGCGGTCTGTATATATACATACAGGCGTGTCAGTAAAGGTGGGATCGACGCACCGGGACACCGTGGCAGACCGCGCGGTCGCGAATGGCCCGTCGAGGGCGACCTGCATGCGAAAATTGACCATCTGATGGCAAGGCGGACCAAGGCAGAAGCCGAACAGACCCGCTGTCGCATACTTGATGCGGCCGAGCGGCTGTTCCACGATCAGGGCGTGGCACGCACCTCGCTCGACGACATCGCCCGCGCCGCCCACGTGACGCGCGGCGCGATCTACTGGCATTTCCGCGACAAGCATCACCTGTTCGACGCCATGCAGGCGCGGGTCGTGCTGCCGCAGGAACACGTGTTCGAGGCCCTGGTGGACGAGGAACAGGAGCCGCTCCTTCGCCTGCGTGAGGCCTGCAAGGATGCGATCCGGCACGCGGTGGCGGACGAACGGCATCGCCGCGTCTACACCATCCTTCTTCTGCGATGCGAGTATGTCGGCGAGATGAAGGCGGCCGAGGAACGCCGCCGCCGCATCGCCGAGCGGATGACCGCACGCTTCGAGAGCATTCTCGAAAAGGCAGCGAGGAACGGCACGCTCGACCCGGCGTGGTCGCCGCGGAGCGCGGCGCACGCGCTCCATGCCATGCTCCTCGGACTGATCGTCACCTGGCTCGAGAACCCCGCCGACAGAGACTTCGCCGTCAGTGGGCCGGAGTGCGTCGACGCTTTCTTTACGTCGCTGGGGCTGCCGGCGGGACGCGGGCAGCCGGCGTAGGAAGGCCGCAGCTTACGCGGCGTCCTGCTGCAGCGTCTCGCAGATCGCGTCCACCACGTCGCGCACGACGTGTTCGTCGTCTCCCTCGCCCATAACCCGGATCACCGGTTCGGTGCCGGACGGGCGGATGACAAGGCGTCCCGACTGACCGAGGCGCTTGCGACCGGCTTCGATCGCCGCACTGACGGGGCCGCTGTCGAGGGCCGCCCGCGTGCTGCAACGCACGTTGCGCATGACCTGGGGGACCGGCTCGAAGCGCCGGCAGACCTCGCTGACCCGCTTGCCCGAGGCGGCGACCACGGACAGCACCTGCAGGGCGGCAACCAAACCGTCGCCGGTCGTCGTGAAGTCGGAGAGCACGATGTGGCCCGACTGTTCGCCGCCAACGTTGAAACCCTTCTCGCGCATCCGCTCCACCACGTAGCGATCGCCGACGGCGGTGCGCTCGAGGGTGAGGCCGAGGCTGGCGAGATGCCGCTCGAGCCCGAGGTTCGACATCACCGTTGCGACGATCCCGCCGCCGACGAGGCGGCCTTCATTCATCCAGGTTTCGGCGATCAGTGCCATCACCTGGTCGCCATCGACGATGGCCCCGGTCTCGTCGGCAAGGATCACCCGGTCGGCGTCGCCATCCAGCGCAATGCCGATATCGGCGCGCATCTCGCGGACCTTTTCCTGCATCGGCAGGGGATGGGTCGAACCGCACTTGTCGTTGATGTTGAAGCCGTCCGGCGAGACACCGATCTGGACAACCTCGGCGCCAAGTTCCCACAGTGCCGTCGGGGCGACCCGGTAGCCGGCGCCGTTGGCGCAATCGATGACCACCCGCAGTCCGTCGAGGCGGAGCTGGCGGGGCAGGGTGCGCTTGGCGAACTCGATGTAGC
>CAZSNL010000162.1:0-5554 GCA_964608275.1 uncultured Hyphomicrobiales bacterium
CACGCTGGTACATCGGCAGGCGTGTGAGGTCGACGCCGTCGAGCTCGATCGAACCGTAATCGGCCGGCACGAGCCCGGTAATGATGTAGAAGACCGTCGTCTTCCCTGCGCCGTTGGGCCCCAGCAGCCCGACGGCTTCCCCACGCCTCACGGAGAGACTGACGCCCTTCACCACCGGCCGTCGCTTGAAGCTCTTGCCGATGGAATGCGCGACGAGGCCTTCTCCCTGGAACCTGGGATGCACGGCACGTGGCCGTGCCTCGCGTCCTTGCGGTTGCCCGCCGTCAGGTCGCCTGCCCTGCGCACCCTCTCGGTGCGCCTGGCGCGGCACGGGAACTGTTATCGGCCTGCCCAAGTCGCTCCGCTCCGGCTATTCAGGCCGACTTGAATTAATTTTCGGTGAAATGCCGACCGTCCTGCGCGCCATCGGACCCGTTCGCCCCAGCTAGTCCGAGGGAAAGAACAGGCCGCGCACGCGCCCGGTCCCGACGAGCGTGCTCTTGCCGGAAGTAAGGTCGATTTCCAGCTTGGTGCCGCGGATCACCGAGCGGCCTTCCTTGAGCACCACGTTGCCGCCCATGACGACGGTGTTCGCCCCGACGTCCATCTTCGCCCAGTCGCTCTCCACCGTCTGGCCCTTGTTGCGGATCACGACGTTGCCGCGCGCGTCGAGGTAGCGGATCTCGGTCCGCGCGCCGTCGCCCGAACCCGTTTCCGCATACTCGACCGTGAGCGTGTCGCTGGTCAGGCGCATGTTGCCGCGCACCGCGTCAACGTTGCCGGAGAAGATCGCCCGCTGCTGGTCCTGGATCACCTCCATGGTGTCGGATTCGATCTCGACCGCCCCGTCGGCCGATGCCGCCGCCTGGGCGGCGGCCGGGGCGGGGCCGGCAAGCACCAGCAGCGCGAAAGCTGCGAGCACGAGGGTAGGCGGACTGCGCATCAACTGGCACCCTTGCTTGCGGGGGCGGCGAGCCGCATCCGGGTTCCGCCGGAGAACCGGATGCGGTTGCCGCCATCTGACATCTCGACCCGGTTGGCGACGATCGTGCCGCCGGGGAGAATGACCTGAACCGGATGGTCGGACTGCATCCGCCGCTCGTTGAGCAGGATCGTCGCGTGCGAAAGCCGTGCCGCGTAGCCGTTGGTCGTCACCACCCTGATGTTGTCGTCGAGCACCAGCACGTCGGCTGTGTTGTCGAACAGCCCGGTGTCGGCCGTCAGGTACACGGTGTCGTCGTTCTTGCGCAGCTTCAGTTCCGCCGCGACCTTCATCAGGTGCACGTGGTTCGGCCGTTCGGCGTCTTCTCTGGCGCTTTCTGCGGCCACCGCGTAGGCCTGCTTCTTCTTGTCGAACCCGGTGAACCAGGGGTTGGCCACCCGGAGCGTCTCGCTGGGCGGCACCGCCGGCGCGGCCGTCGCGGGTGGTTCGGTGAACCCGTCGAACGCCCCCACGTAGGCGAGGAACAGGCCGACCAGCGCCACGCAGCATCCGGCCGAGATGAGCATCAGGATGCGCGAACGGAGCCCCCTGCCGCGCGGCGGCGCGCGGCGGCGCGCCACCGGCGGCTGCGGCACGTCGAAACCGTAACGCCGGCCGGGCGCGGTGCGCCGCCGGAACGTCTCGATCTCCTCGGTCGTGCCGATCGCCATTATCGCCTTCCGCACATGGCCCGCACCGGAGCGGCCGTCAGGGTTGCGGGGCCGTTACATGTGGCCGTGCAACTATAGTCTCAATGCGCGAAAATGTCCTCATCGGCCCAGCCGACGACATCCAGCTTCGCGCGCACCGGCAGGAACTGGAAGCACGCCTGCGCCAGGTCCATGCGCCCCTCGCGCACGAGCATCGCGTCGAGCGCCGCCTTGAGCTCGTGCAGGTGGAGGACGTCGCGGGCCGCGTATTCCTGCTGCGCCTGCGTCAGCTGCTCGGCGCCCCAGTCGGACGTCTGCTCCTGCTTGGAGATCTCGCGGCCCAGGAGCTCGCGGCACAGGTCCTTCAGCCCGTGCCGGTCGGTATAGGTCCGCACCAGTTTGGACGCCACCTTGGTGCAGTAGACGGGAGCCGCGGTGATGCCGAGCGAATGGAACAGGATCGCGAGGTCGAACCGGGCGTAGTGAAACAGCTTCAGCGTCTGCGGATTCTCCAGCAGCCGCTTGAGGTTCGGTGCCGCGTCGCGGCCGCGCTCGATCCGCACCAGGTGCGCGGTCCCGTCGCCACCGGACAGCTGGACCAGGCACAGCCGGTCGCGGCCGATCCTGAGGCCGAGGGTCTCGGTATCGACGGCGATCATGGCCCCGAGGTCGAGGTCCGCCGGCACGTCGCCGTGGTGGACGGTGATCGTCATGCGCCCGCACTATCCGCGATGTCGATCAGCGCCCTGCCGCAAGTCGGGTCTCTCCTCCGGTGAGGTGCGGCAGGTGATGATCGCTAACTACTGATTTCAGTATCATTTTACCGGTTGATGCGGGCGCACTGGTAACACCGTTGCGAGTAAAGGGCAAGCAAACGCGCCGATCGCTCACGGGCGTGATCCCGATGCCGGCCGTTCGCGCCCGCCGATCCATGTCGCGACCGGTTCGAGGTCGGCGTCGAGGCCGACCATGTCGGCCCGGGCGCCCGGCCTGAGCACGCCGCGCTCGTCGTCGAGGCCGAGGAACCGGGCCGGCGTGCGCGTGGCGGCGGTGAGCGCGTCGGCGAGGCCGATTCCCGCCTGCCTGACCGCGTTGCGGACCGCCGCCGCCATGTCGAGGTGGGCACCGGCGAGCGTGCCGTCGGCCGTCGTCAGCCGCCCGTTCCGCAACCGTACCGGCCGTCCCATCAGCATGAATTCGCTGATTGTTGCGCCGACCGTCGGCATGGCGTCGGTGACCAGCGCGATCGCGTCGGCGCCCTTGGCGGCGAACGCGGCGCGCACCGACACCGGGTCGACGTGCAGGCCGTCGCAGATCAACCCCGCCGTGAGCCGGCGGTCCGCCAGCGCCGCACCGACGATCCCCGGGTCGCGGGCCATGAGCGGCGGCATCGCGTTGTAGAGGTGCGTGACCCCCGTGAGGCCCTCGTCGATGGCCGCGAGCATGGTCGCCGCCGAAGCCTCGCTGTGGCCGGCGGAGACCCGGATCCCGGCACTTGCCAGGCCGGCGACGAAGCCGTCCGGCACGCATTCCGGCGCCAGCGTGACCAGCGACCGGCCGGCGCCCGCAAGGTCTGCGAGCCGCTCGAGGTCGGCGGCCTCGGCGCGGGCGATCAGGTCGGGCCGGTGGACCCCCGGCCGCGCCGGGCTGATGAACGGCCCTTCGAGATGGATGCCGAGGATGCCGTCCTGCCCCGCCGCGGTGCGTGCCGCGGCGATCGCCGCCTGCATCCGCTCGCGGCTGTCGGTGATCAGCGTCGGCAGGCAGCCGGTGGTGCCGAACCGCCGGTGCGCCTCTGCGATCGCCCGCATCGCCGCCGGCGACGGGTCGTCGTTGAGCAGGATGCCGCCGCCGCCGTTCACCTGCAGGTCGATGAACCCCGGCGCCAGGATCGCGCCCTGCGGCAGCCGGCGCGGCGTGACGCCGGCGGGCAGTTCGCCGGCCGCAGCGATCGCGCGCACCCGCCCCTCATCGATCAGCACCGCCGCATGGTCGTGCCAGCCGCTGCCGTCGAACACCCGGTCGGCGACGACGGCGCGCGGGCCGCCTTCTGGTGGCTCGGAAGCGGCGCGGCTCATTCGGCGCCCGGCGAGGTCTGGATTGCCGCCATGATGGCCCCAATCTATGCCCAAACGCCGCGGTTGCGGAATGCCGGACGCCGTCCGCTGCGGCGAATGGCCCCGGCGACCGCGCCGGCGGTGCTCCGGCGACACATCCGGCGACACCCGGCGACACTGCGGCGACACACCGGCGGCAACGAATGTGTCGCCGGCGGCGATGCCGGAAACGGTTTGCGGCGCGGCAGGTGATGACGAGACAGATGCCGACCGAGGAGATCAGTTCCCGCTACCTCGACCTCGATTCGTGGTCGTCGCGCGAGGTCGTCGCGGCCCTGTACGAGGGCCAGCTCGCCGCCGCCGCGGCGGTCCACGGCGCCCTCGATTCCATCGCCGCCGCCGTCGACGACGCCGTTGCCGCGCTCGCCCGCGGCGGCCGCATCGTCTACGTCGGCGCCGGCACCTCCGGCCGCATCGGCGTCCAGGACGGCTCGGAACTGGTGCCGACCTACGGCTGGCCGGAGGACCGGCTGGTGTTCGCCATCGCCGGCGGCCCGGATGCGCTGATGCGCAGCGTCGAGGGCGCCGAGGACAGCGAGACCACCGGCGCGGCCGCCATCGCCGACGCCGGCATCGGCGCCGACGACGTCGTCGTCCCCGTCGCCGCCAGCGGCACCACACCATATACCCTGGGCGCCCTGCGCGCGGCGGCCGCGGCCGCCGCGGTGACCGTCGCCGTCGCCGCCAATCCGGGGGCGCCGCTGCTCGCCGTGGCGCGCCACCCGATCCTCGTCGCCACCGGCAGCGAGGCGATCGCCGGCTCGACCCGGATGAAGGCCGGCACCGCCCAGAAGATCGTGCTGAACCTTTTGTCCACCGCCGTCATGGTGCGGCTCGGCCGCGTCTATCGCGGCCTGATGGTGCACATGCGCGCCCGCAACGCCAAGCTCCGCCGCCGCGCCGCCGCCATCGTCGATCGGGTCGTCGGCTGCGGGCGGGACGAGGCCGGCCGCCTCGTCGAGGCGGCCGGCGGCGACGTCAAGACCGCCGTCCTGATCGGGTTCGGGATGGCGCCGGACGAGGCGGCGCGGCTGCTCGAACGCCACGCCGGCAACCTGCGCGGCGCGATCGCCGCCATCGGCCGTGACTGACATCGCGACCACCGCCATGGCCCGCGAGATCGGCCAGAGTCCCGCCCTCGCCGGGCAACTGGTCGGGCGCCGGCGTGAGATCGCCGCGATCGCCGGCCGCATTGGCGCCGCACGGCCGCGGTTCGCGATCCTGTGCGGCCGCGGCAGCTCCGGCCATGCCGGCGTCTACCTGCACTACCTCGTCGAGACGCGGCTCGGCATGGTCGCCGCCCACGCCTCGCCGTCGGTGTGGTCGGCCTACCGCTGCCGGCCGGCGATGGACGGCGCCCTGTTCGTCGTCATCTCGCAGTCCGGCCGGAGCCCGGACCTGGTGGCGGCGACCGAGGCCGCGCGTGCCGGCGGCGCGCTGACGCTTGCCATCGTCAACGACCCGGCCTCGCCGGCCGCCGCGGCGTCGGAGCTGGTGCTGCCGATCGGCGCCGGCGACGAGCAGGCGGTCGCCGCCACCAAGACAGTGGTGCTGTCGATGATCGCCGGCGCCCTGGTGGTCGCCGCGGCGGCCGCCGATCGCGCGCTCGGGGCCGCGCTCGACCGGCTGCCGGGCCGGCTCGAGGCGGCGCTTTGCTGCGACTGGTCGCGGTGGGAGGAGAGCCTCGTCCAGGCGCCGGCGGCCTTCGTCGCCGGCCGCGGCCATGCGCTCGGACCGGTGCGCGAGATCGCGCTCAAGATGGCCGAGACCCTGCGGCTGCCGGCACTCGGCTACAGCGCCGCCGA
>CAZSNL010000163.1:0-5428 GCA_964608275.1 uncultured Hyphomicrobiales bacterium
GAAGGCGAAGCCGATGTCGCCGAAGATGCGCGCGTTCTCGGCCCAGGCGAGCACGGTGCGGGGCGACATGACGGTGGAGAGGTCGCCGTTCATGAAGGCCGAGCGGGTCAGGTCGGCGACGGTCACCATGCGGCTGACGGTCTTGCGGCCCTCGGGCGTGTCGTAATGCGGGTACTTGGCCAGCACGATGCCGACCTCGGCGTCATGGGCGAGGTAGTTGAGCGTGACCACCAGCGACCAGCGGTCCATCTGGCCCTGGTTGATCTGCTGGGTGCCGTGATAGAGGCCGCTCGTGTCGCCGAGACCGATGGTGTTGGTGGTCGCGAACAGCCGGAACGCGGGGTGCGGGCGGATCACCCGGTTCTGGTCGAGCAGCGTCATTTTGCCCGAAACCTCCAGCACCCGCTGGATGACGAACATCACGTCGGGCCGGCCGGCGTCGTATTCGTCGAACACCAGCGCCGTGTTCGTCTGCAGCGCCCACGGCAGGATACCCTCACGGAACTCGGTGACCTGCTGGCCGTCGCGGATGACGATGGCATCCTTGCCGACGAGGTCGATACGGCTGATGTGGCTGTCGAGGTTGACCCGCACGCACGGCCAGTTGAGCCGCGCCGCCACCTGCTCGATGTGCGTCGATTTGCCCGTGCCGTGATAACCCTGGATCATCACCCGCCGGTTGTAGGCGAAGCCGGCCAGTATCGCGAGGGTGGTCTCCCTGTTGAACAGGTAGTCCTCGTCGACATCGGGCACGTGCTCGCTTGCTTCGGCGTAGGCCGGCACCTCGAGCTCGCTGTCGATCCCGAAGACCTGGCGCACCGAGATGCGCATGTCCGGCAATCCCGGCGTTTCGCCGTTCACCTGCGTCGTCGCCAACTGGGTCATGGTAATCCCTTCATAACGAGGCCCGCCGCCCGGCGGGCCGTCCTTGCCGGTGGGCCCTGCGGCGCTCCCGTCGCGGCCGCGAGCCCCTGTTTGCCATCGTGCCGATGTCCCGATTCAACAGAAGCCGACAGACTTTAGATAGGAATACGCCTGGATGATTTCACGCAGCTTGTCCTCGCTCTCCCTGGCGCCGCCGTTGGCATCCGGGTGGTGGCGCTTGACCAGCGCCTTGTAGCGGGCCTTGACTTCCGCCCCGTCCGCCGTCTCGTCCAGTCCCAGCGTCATCAGCGCCCGCCGCTCGGCGTTGCGGACCGGCCGGTGGCGCCGGCCGGCCGCGGCCTGCTCGGCAAACCGGCCGAACAGGCCGAACGGATCGGAGGCGCCATCCATGCCGAGCCCGGCTGCCGCGCCGCGGGGAACGGCGCCCGGCCGCCACGTGCCGTTGCCCATCCGCCACGTCGGCCGGTGACCGGTCACCGCCGACTTCTGGAACGCGATGATCTCCTCGTTCCGCATGCCGGCGAAGTAGTTGTACGACTTGTTGTACTCGCGCACGTGTTCGAGGCAGAACCGGTGGTACTCGCCCTCGTGGCCGCGCCCCTTCGGCGCCGGATGGGCGCCGGGTGCGCTGCAGTTCGGCCATTCGCACGGCGGCGACGCCTCGGCGGCGAGCCGCTCGGGGTCGGGTCGGATACGGATGCGGTCGAACAGTTTCGAGTCGAGCTTCATGCGCCTATTATCGGCCCCAAACGCGCGCTGACAAGCCGAAGTGGTGCCGCATTTTCGTGCGGCAGGAATTTCGCCGGAATGGGGACATGAACGATACCTCGATACAGCACACGATCACTGCCAGGCTGAAGGAAGCTCTCGACCCGGTGTCGCTGGAGGTGATCGACGAATCGCACCTGCACGCCGGCCATGCCGGCGCCCGTCCCGGCGGGCAGTCGCATTTCCGCATAAAGGTGGTATCCGCCGCCTTCGACGGCAAGTCGCGGGTCGAGCGCCATCGCATGGTTAACCGGGTGCTGGGCGCCGAGCTTGCGGGGCCGGTCCACGCGCTCGCGATCCGCGCGCTGACACCGGCCGAGGCCGGCGTGTCCGCCGCCGTCGATCCGTCCCGGCCGGCGGCGGAGAACGGGTTTGCGCTGATCCCGCTCGACGCCACCGATGGCCGGCTCGTTTCGCTTCTGGAAGCGGCCGGATTGCCGACCGCCGACCTCGCCGGCGACAACAAGGCCTACTTCGGGCTGCGCGGGCCGGACGGCAACCTTGCCGCTGCCGCCGGCCTCGAGGTTCATGGCACCAGCGCGGTGTTGCGCTCGTGCGCCGTCGCCACCGACCGGCGCGGCGAGGGACTGGGCAGGCGTCTTGTCGGGCTGATGCTGTCGGAAGCCCGTCACGCCGGCGCCGACCGGCTCTATCTCCTCACCGAAACGGCCGAGGCCTTCTTTGCCGGCCTCGGGTTCAGGCCCGTCGACCGCGCCGACATTCCGCCGGAGGTCGCCGGCTCGAGCCTGTTTGCCGGCGTCTGCCCGCAGGGTGCCAAGGCAATGGTGTTCGACCTATGAGGCGGCACCGCCGGCGGCGGTGATCCGATAAGAACAGCGCCGCCCTCCGGCAAGGATGTGCTCGCTGCGCTCGACCCGGCATTGCGGCCCGAGGACCTCCCGGAACAGCTCCAGCTCGGCCCGACAGAACCCCTCGCAGGCGCGCGCCGCCGCCTTGATCGGGCAGTGGTTCTCGACCAGCACGAAATCGGCGCCGTCGCTGCCGATGAGCCATTCGGCCATGTAGCCTTCCGCCGACCGCTGCCGGGCCAGCCGGGCGACCCGGTCCTTGAGCGTCGCGGCGTCGGCCAGTACCCCGATGTAGGTAGCGAGCGCCATCTGCTCGCGCCGGCGGATCAGCCGCTCGAGCTCCGCCTCACCCAGTTCCGCGCGAATGGCCTCGACGAGTTCCACCGCGAGCTCGGCATGGCTGTCGGGAAACAGCGACTGCGCCCGCTCGGTCAGCGACCACCGCCGCCGTGGCCGGCCCCGCCCCTCCGCCTCGTCGTCGTACTGCACCAGGCCGTCGGCGCACAGCCTGGCGAGATGCTCGCGGACCGCCTGCGCCGACATCCCGAGCGCTGCGGCGAGCGTCGCCGCCTGCGAACCGCCGCGCGTCTTGAGCAGGAACAGGATGCGATCGGTGGTGCTCACCGGGCTCGAGCCTCCTGGTCCGGACGGTGCTGCCTTGCCTCCCGCATAAATTTCGCAAGTATATGGTTGTCAAAAAACAGCCGCTGCTCCCATACCACGCGCTCCCGTTCGCCTCAACACGCACCATGGATCAGGATACGGATACCCGGGTCGGCATGCTCGGCGCCCTGTCGCAGGGCGGCTGGGGCCCGGCCGCAGTTCTCAGCCTCGGGGTGTGGCTGCATGCCGCCGACGGCCTGATGGCCACCACCATCATGCCCAACGCGGTCGAGGACATCGGCGGCCTCGCCTACATCTACTGGACCATCGCTCTCTACGAGCTCGGCTCGATCGTCGCCGGCGCGGCGACCGGCCTGCTGGTGATGCGGTTCGGGCTGCGCCCCGCCATGTCGGTGGCGGCGCTGATCTATGCCGCCGGCTGCGTCGCCAGCGCAGTGGCGCCGGACATGGCGGCGATGCTCGCCGGCCGCCTCGTCCAGGGCTTCGGCGGCGGCTGGATGGTGGCGTTGTCGCATGTCGGCGTCACCCGCCTCTATCCGGCGCGGCTGTGGCCGGGACTGATTGCCCTGATCTCGGCCGTCTGGGGGGTGTCGTCGCTGGTCGGGCCGACCATCGGCGGCGCGTTCGCCACCGCCGGCCTGTGGCGCGGCGCGTTCTGGGCGTTCGCCGCCCAGGCGGTGGTGCTGGCGGCGCTCATTCCGCTTGCCCTGCGGCCGGTTCCCCCGGCCGCCGGCGAGGCCGGCTCGCTGCCGTGGCGGCGGCTCGGCGTCTTTGCCGCCGGCGTGCTGCTGCTGCTCACCGCCGGCGTCTGCGACAACCCGCTCGAGGCTCTGGCGATGGCAACGCTCGGCCTCGCCGTGCTCGCCTTCGCCTTCCGCCTCGAGGACCGCAGCCCCCGCCGCATGTTCCCGGTCCGCACGCTCGACTGGCGAACCCCGTGGGGGCCCGGCTTCGTCACCATCCTGCTGCTGTCGATGTGCACCATCTCGTTCGGCATCTACGGGCCGCTGTTCATGCAGCGCATGTTCGGCGCGACGCCGCTTGCGGCGGGCCTCCTGCTCGCCCTCGAATCGGTCTCCTGGTCAGTGGCCGCCGTCACCCTCGCCGGCGCCGGCAGGGTTCTCGAGGCGCACCTGATCCGCTGGGGCACCGCCGCCATCGTCGCCGGCACCGCCGGGTTTGCCGTCACCATGCCGTCGGGGCCGCTCTTGGCGCTGGTGCCGTGGGCGATCCTGCAGGGGGCCGGGTTCGGCGCCGCGTGGGCCTTCATCATGCGCCGCATCGTCGAACGGGTGGCCGAGGACGACCGCGAGCGGGCAGCCTCCTCGGTGCCCACCTTCCAGCGCCTCGGTTATGCGCTCGGCGCCGCCATGGCCGGCATCGTCGTCAATGGGACGGGGATCGCCGAGGCGACGACGGTCGAGGCGTTCCGGGTGCCGGCATTCTGGGCGTTCGCGGCGTTCGTGCCGCTGGGCGGCATCGGCATCCTCGCCGCCTGGCGGCTCGCCGGGCCGACCGAGCAGGGGCGCTAGTGGCGGAAATGGCGCATGCCGGTGAACACCATGGCGAGGCCCGCCGCGTCGGCGGCGGCGATCACCTCGTCGTCGCGCACCGACCCGCCCGGCTGGATCACCGCCGTCGCCCCCGCCTCGGCAACCGCCAGCAGGCCGTCGGGGAACGGAAAGAAGGCGTCTGACGCAGCGACCGAGTCCGCCGTCAGCGGCGCATCGAGGCCGGCCGCCTGCGCCGCCTCGCGGGCCTTCATCACGGCGATCCGCGCCGCGTCGACCCGGCTCATCTGCCCGGCGCCGATGCCAGCCGTCGCACCGTCGCGGGCAAACACGATTGCGTTCGACTTGACGTGCTTGGCGACCTTCCAGGCAAATGCGAGGTCGGCGCGTTCGCGGGCGGCGGCCGCGCGCCGGGTGACGACCTTGAGCGTCCCCTCGTCGAGCGTGCCGTCGTCGCGCGTCTGCACCAGCAGGCCTCCCGCCACCGACCGCACGTCGAGCCCCGGCGCCCCGGGATCCGGTAGCGCGCCGGTGATCAGCAGCCTGAGGCCGGTCTTGCCGGCAAGGACCGCCAGCGCCTCGTCGTCGGCGGCGGGAGCGATCACCACCTCGGTGAACACCTGGGCGATCTCGCGCGCCGCGGCGGCGTCGAGCGGCCGGTTGAGGGCGACGATGCCGCCGAAGGCGCTCACCGGATCGCACCTCAGGGCGAGCCTGTAGGCATCCGCGAGTGTCGCCGCCGTCGCCACCCCGCACGGGTTGGCGTGCTTGACGATGACCACCGCGGCCGCGGCGTCGGGATCGAACTCGCCGACGCACTCGAACGCCGCG
>CAZSNL010000164.1:0-5408 GCA_964608275.1 uncultured Hyphomicrobiales bacterium
GGAAGCGCAGCAATGCGTGAAGCTTACCGGTACTAATAGCTCGATCGGCTTGATCGCTCTCATTACCAGTGCTCCTCGGGCATCGTTCGCCGCGAGGAAGATGCTGCAGACCAGTTGTACCGGCCGGATCCGGATCCGGTCGTTCGTTGCCTGCCCTTTGCCGGCCTGGTGGCTATGGCGAGGTGTCCAGACCCGATCCCATCCCGAACTCGGAAGTCAAACGCCTCAGCGCCGATGGTACTTCGTCTCAAGACGCGGGAGAGTAGGTCGCTGCCGGGCCTGCCAAGGGCAGGAAGCGAAACGGCCGCGAGGCCTCATCGAGACAATGATCCCTTCTTCACGACATGGGACTGTGAGACAGCCGCCGTGCGGGAAACCGCCGGCGGCTTTTGTGTTGCGGTGTGTCGGAATTGGTCCCCTCCGAGGGTGCGTGGTCTTGCCGTCTCCGACGGGGCGCCGCCACAGGCTCTCCAGCCGGTTCAGGCGCCTGCGTACATCGTCCGACTTGCTTATTCGCAGCCGGGCTTGACGGGGTGCGGCCAACAGCAGGCCGGCCATCGCGATGACGACCACGAAGAAGAGGACCTGCAAGGCGCCGGGCGAGGCCTCGGCCTGGCCGAGGGTCCATACGCCCACGATCGCCACAAGTGCCAAGACTGCCGTCACCAACCCGGTCATCGTCTGCTCCGAACGCAACATCTGGTATGCGAACGTTGCATCCGGGGACCGGGTTCCACTGATCTGACACAAGATTGCCGCAATTGCGGACCGGCAGGGACGGCGGCTACCGCGTCGTTCAGCTCAGGCGGGAGAGTGCCGGCGTCCGGCACCCCGGTGGTCAGGCGGTGCGAACCTCGCGAGGCGCCCGCGAGCGGGTGTCGAAGAACAGCGCCTGGCTGATCACCGCCTTGACCATCTCGGGCATGAACGGCTTGGTGATCAGGAACGCGGGTTCGGGACGTTCGCCCGTCAGCAGCCGTTCCGGATAGGCGGTGATGAAGATCACCGGCACCTCGAAGTCCTGCAGGATCTCGTTGACGGCATCAATGCCGGAACTGCCGTCGGCGAGTTGAATGTCCGCGAGAACGAGCCCGGGACGATGGTCGTTCACCTTGGCTACCGCCTCGCTTCGGGTGCGCGCGACGCCGGTCACCTTGTGCCCCAGTTCGTGAACCAGGCCTTCGATGTCCATGGCGATCAGCGGTTCATCCTCGATGATCAGGACGTCCGTCGCCATCTGCCGTGCGATCTCGGCGCTGACCTGATCGATCAGCCGAACGACTTCATCGGCCGACACATCGAGTATCTGGGCCGCCTCGTCGATGCTGAAGCCTTCGACTGAAACGAGCAGGAACGCCTGACGTGGCCGCGGAGCAAGTGACTCGAGCCGCCGGCTCGCCTGGCGCTCCCATGCCTCAGCCGGCGCATTTGCCTTGAGGTTGACATCCAGCGACTGCCAAAGATCGCACAGGACCCGATAGAGCCCCGTCCGGGTGTCGAGCCCGGACGGCAGGATCCTGGGATCGGCAATCAGTGTTTCGAGCAGGGCAGCGACATAGGCGTCGCCACTCTGCTGGCTTCCCGTCAGCGCGCGGGCAAACCGCCGCAGAAACGGAATATGCGGACCAACCTTGTCGGCAAGACTCATGTGGAAGAGACCCCTTTCCCCTTCACCGATTTTCGGCCGCACGAATGGCGGCGATTGGACGTACGTGGATTAGTAATACAACGCGCCACGACGCCGATGGTTCCCCGACTGCCCGGCAAACGCAAGCACCCTTTTTCATGACCGCATCATGCGGCGGCCACCGGGCGCGCGTGCGGCACCTCGATGACGACCTCGATACCCTCGGGGAGGAAGCGGCGCTCGATCCGGCCGCCCAGATCGCCGGCGATGGTCGCGTCCATCAACCGGGTTCCGAACCCTGATCCACCCGGTTCGTCAATGCCCCGCGCAGCGTACTCCTTCCACCTGATTCGCACGACCGGCGTTCCAGAGGCGTTGCGTGTCTGCTCCCAGGTCACGCTCAGTGATCCCTCCTCGGTCGCGAACGCACCGTACTTGAGGGCGTTGGTGGCAAGTTCGTGGAACGTCAGGCCGAGCGCCATGACGTGCCGCGGCCCGATGATGACTTCGGGGCCATCGATCGAGACGTTCGCTTCCTGCTTGCCGAACATCGACAGCAGTTCGACCATCAGGACGTCCTTGAGCGGTGCGCCCGCCCAATGCGAGCGGGTGAGCAGGTCATGCGCCGAACTCATCGAGTTCAGTCTCGCGTCGAACTTGGCAAGGAACGTCTCGATGTCCCCCGCGGAACGCGCGGTCTGGCGCGAAATCGCCTGCACCCGGGCCAGCGAGTTCTTGATACGGTGCTTCATTTCCTGAAGCAGGAGGTCCTTGTCCCGGGATTCCTGCTGGGCAGCCTGCTGCACCCGCACCTGCTGCCAGAACAGGAGCGCCACCGCAACCGACAGCAGGATCGCCAGCGCGGTCACAAACGGCAGGTAGAGACCCGCCGAGCCGAGCCGGAACGCGGGCTTGGGCGTAAACCTCATCTTCCAGGTCCGTCCGGCGACAGCGACAACCCGTTCCACGACGTCGCCTGCGCTGGCGTCGGCAATCCGGCCTTCGCTGGAGAACAACAGCGTCTCGGGAGACAGCGTGCCGTCATAGATGTCGATTGCGACCAGCGGGTGCGGTGTCACCAGCAGGGCCGAGGTGAAGAAGTCACGGGCCCGGAACGGTGCAAAGATGAAGCCGGCGAGCGGCCGCTCGCCAGCGGTCGTGCTGTCGCGATCTGGCGGTCCGTAATAGGGCAGATAGATGACGAAGCCGGCATGGCGGTCAGCCTGGTCGCGGCGAATGATCTCGACCTTTCCGGTCGCCGCCGGGGCACCGCTCTCCCGCGCCTTGTCCATTGCCGCCATGCGGACCTCGTCGCTGGCCATGTTGTAACCGAGCGCGGCGCTGTTTCCGTCGTCGGCCGGCTCCAGGTAGAGGATAGGATACAGCACGTCTCCGCTCGCGTCCGGCCAGACCACGAATTCCCGTTCGTAGGCCTCGCTCATCCGCCGCTCGAGATCGGTCACCTCGCGCGGCTCGACGCGGCGGGCATAGCCCAACCCCTGGGCACCCACGAACGCCTTGTTGAGCTGCAGGCGGGCGATGTAGTCGGCGAACGTCCGGCGATCGATCTCGCCGGGGAAGGTGTGAAACAGCGCCGCTGTCGATTCGAGCAGCGCGAGATGCTGGTCGAGTTCCGATTCCACCCGCGCCTTCATCTCGTCGGCAATGTTGGCCAGCCGTTGTTCGTCGGCGCTCCGGGTGGTGCGGTACATCATCATGCTGGTGACGAACACCACCAGCAGACCCGCGATCAGCACGATGAGCGGAGTCATCCAGTTCAGACGCAGCAGAAGCTGCTGTGTCCGCCGGGCTGCCCGGCGCCAGACCATGCGGAGCTTCGTCGTCACTCCACTCCGAGAGCGCTCAGAGCCTCCCTCCCTTGCCAAGTCCACGCCAGGGGTCTCCGTACCTGGAAAACAATCGAACATCCTGTCAGAGCTAGCAAGCGAAAGTGAAGGACGCCGATCACGATCTGACGACACCAGCAACCGACAGCATCCCGGCCGCAGACGGGGCCACTCAGCACTTCCAAACCGCAGCCGGGAACATAAGTACGCACACGGGGCACACAAATGCGGCGCTCAAAGGGCCGGGCACGGACGTGCGACACTTGCGACCACGCCGCTGGGACAGGATCGAACTTGGAATTCCCGCACCGCTCGGGCACATTGACATCATGCGACCGGTACTTTCCATTTCGTCCCAGGTTTCGCGCGGCCACGTCGGCAATTCGGCCACCACGCCCGCCCTTCAGGCACTCGGTTGCGAGTGCTGGGCATTGCCGACCGTGATCCTGGCCAACCGCCCCGACCACGGTAGCACGGCGGGCTTCCCGGTGGCGGCGACGGAACTGTCCGCCATGATCCGCCAGTTTGACGCCATGGGCTGGCTGGCGAGTTGCGGCGGGTTGCTTACCGGCTATTTCCGTACCGCGGAGCAGGTTGCCGTTGCCGCCGACGCCGTTGCCCGGATGCGGGTGGAAATCCCCGATCTCGTCTATTGCTGCGATCCGATCATCGGCGACGAACAGTCGGGCCCCTACGTGCCGGAGGAGGTGGCAACAGCCATTCGCGACCGGCTCGTCCCGCTGGCCGACATCGTGACACCGAACCGCTTCGAGCTCGAATGGCTGACCGGGACACCGGTCACGGACCTTGTGGGTGCGCAGCGCGCAGCAGCCCGGCTCGGCGTTCCATCCGTCCTCGCCACCTCGGTCCCGCCGGGCGGCAACCGCATTGCCACGGCGCTGATCGACGATCGCGAGGTGGTGTTCACCTCTACCGCCGTTCATGACGGTGTGCCGAAGGGCACAGGCGATGTCCTGGCGGCGCTCTTCCTCGCCCACCGGCTCAACGGCCGGGACGGTGCCGATGCACTGGCGCTTGCTGCCGGCGCGCTGGAAGTGCTGATCGAGGCGAGCAGGGGATACGACGAGCTTCAGCTGGCACCGGTACTGGCGACGGCGGTCGTCGCACAGCCGCTACCTGTCCAGCGCATGAGAGCGGGATCCGGCGATGGTCTCGCGGGCGCGGGTTCCGGCGCGGAACGGCAGGTCGATGAACTCGCCGGACATCGCGCCTGACGACATCGCGGCCGCGCATCGGCTCATCGCGCCTCACGTCAGGCGCACGCCGGTGATCGAGATCGCCGGCAGCGAACTGGGGGTGGCGGGCCGGCTCGCGCTCAAGCTGGAACTCCTGCAACACACCGGTTCGTTCAAGCCGCGCGGCGCATTCGTGAGCCTGCTGACCGGAGAGGTGCCCGAAGCCGGAGTGGTTGCGGCGTCTGGCGGCAACCATGGTGCGGCGGTTGCCTACGCGGCAGCGAGACTCGGCATCCGGGTCCGCATCTTCGTGCCGGAAATCGCGGCGCCGGCGAAGATCGCGCACATTCGCGCCCACGGTGGCAATCTCACCGTAACCGGAGCCAATTACGCCGAGGCGCTGGCGGCGAGCAAGGCATGGACCGCACAATCGGGTGCTCGTCCCATCCACGCATACGATCAGCGCGAGACCCTGCTCGGGCAGGGAACCGTCGCCGCCGAATTCGACCAACAGGTGCCGGGCACCGATACCGTCCTGGTGGCCGTCGGCGGGGGCGGCCTCATCGGCGGCATGGCGGCCTGGTATGCCGGGCGCGTCCGTCTTGTCGGCGTCGAGCCGCGCAATTGCCCATCGCTGCATGCGGCACGAGCCGCGGGCAGGCCGGTCGACGTCGAGGTGTCGGGGATCGCCGCCGATTCGCTTGGCGCCCGGCGTGTCGGCAGCCTGATGTATCCCAT
>CAZSNL010000165.1:0-5391 GCA_964608275.1 uncultured Hyphomicrobiales bacterium
AGCCGCGGACGCCGCTGCCGTCGAGGCGATGCGCGCCGCGTTCAATGATCTCTACATGGAGGCGGCCGTCGTCATCGGCGAGGGCGAGCGCGACGAGGCGCCGATGCTCTACATCGGCGAACGGGTCGGCACCGGCAGGGGCCCCAGGGTCGACATCGCGCTCGACCCGCTGGAGGACACGACGCTCACCGCCAAGGGCAAGCCCGATGCGCTCGCCGTGATAGCGTTGGCCGAGGGCGGCAGCCTCCTGCACGCACCCGACGTCTACATGGAGAAGATCGCGGTCGGCGGCGGACTGCCGCCGGGGGTCGTAGATCTCGACCGGTCGGTCGAGGAGAACCTTCGTAGCCTCGCCGATGCGCGGGGAGTTCCGGTATCGGGCATCACCGCCTGTATCCTGGACCGGCCTCGCCATGCCGACCTGATCGCCGCCGCGCGGGAAGCGGGCGCTGCGGTACGCCTGATCACCGACGGCGACATCGCCGGCGTCATCCACACCACCAATCCGCAGGAAACCGGAATCGACATCTACATGGGCATTGGCGGTGCCCCCGAAGGCGTCCTTGCCGCCGCGGCACTGCGGTGCATCGGCGGTCAGATCCAGGGACGTCTCGTGCTCGACACCCGGGAAAAGCGCGAGCGCGCCCAACGCATGGGCATCACCGACCTCGACCGCAAGTACACGGCCGAGGAAATGGCGGCTGGCGACGTGATGTTCGCCGCGACCGGCGTCACCAACGGGACGATGCTTTCGGGCGTGCGCTTCGGCCACGGTTACATCACGACCGACACGGTCGTGATGCGCTCGTCCACCGGAACGGTCCGGTGGATCAAGGCCCGCCACAGGGACGGCGAAAAGGCCACCTGAGACAGTCGGGCGAGGACAGGGTGGCAACCGCATTCAGGGTACCCGCAAGACCGGCGACAGCGGCGGGCGACTGTTTCCTCGGCGTCACCTGTTCGGTCGCCGGCAATGCGTGGCGGGACAGGCTTGCCGATGGCCGCTCCGCCAGTACGATCTGCCAGTCGTACGACATTCCCGACATCCTCGGCCGCATCCTGGCCGCGCGCGGTGTCGCCCACGACACGGTCGAAGCCTACCTTTCGCCGACATTGCGGACGCTGATGCCGGACCCGGCAACCGTGGTCGACATGGAAGCCGGCGCCGAGCGCATCGCGCATGCGATCGCGACAGGCGAACCGGTCGGCCTGATCGGCGACTACGACGTGGACGGTTGCGCGTCCGCGGCGCTGCTCGCCGCCTATTTCCGCCACTGCGGCCGCACCCTTCACGTCCACATTCCCGACCGGCTGACCGACGGCTACGGCCCCGACGAGGCGACGTTCGCGCGGTTCGCGGCGGAGGGCGTCCGGCTCGTCGTCACGGTCGACTGCGGCATTGCCGCCCATGCCGCGATCGAAACCGCGCGCCGGGCCGGCCTCGACGTGGTCGTCGTCGACCATCACCCGGCGGGCGAACTGCTGCCGGCGGCGAATGCGGTCATCAATCCGAACCGGCTCGACGACTTGAGCGGCCTCGGCGCACTGGCCGCGGTGGGCGTGACGTTCATCCTGGTCGCCGCCGTGAACCGCCGGCTGCGGCAGCAGGGCCTGTTCCGGACGGCGGGGATCGAGGAGCCGGACCTTCTTCGCTGGCTTGACCTCGTCGCGCTCGGGACCGTCTGCGACGTGGTTCCGCTGACCGGCCTCAACCGAGCGCTGGTGGCACAGGGGCTGAAGGTGATGGCCGCCCGCGGCAACCCGGGGCTCGCGGCACTGTGCGAGGCGGCCGGCCTCAGGCGGCGCCCGGACGTCCACGCCGCCGGCTTCCTGCTGGGCCCCAGGATCAATGCCGCCGGCAGGCTCGGGCGGGCGCGGCTCGGCTATGAGCTCATGGTCTGCAACGATCGCGGCCGGGCGGTCGAGATCGCCCGCGCGCTGGATCAGCTCAACCGGGAGCGCCAGGCCATCGAGGAGCGGGTGCTGTCGCAGGCCGAGGCCGAGGCGGAGCGGGTCTACGGATCGAGCGGTCCGCCGGGCGTGATCGTGTTGGGCGGCGCCGGTTGGCACGCCGGTGTCCTCGGCCTCGTGGCGAGCCGGTTGAAGGAACGATACGACCGCCCGGTATTCGCGATCGGGTTCGATTCCAGTGGCGTCGGGCAGGGGTCGGGCCGTTCGGTCCCGGGAGTCGATCTCGGTGCCGCGGTGCGGGCAGCCCAGGATGGCGGCCTCCTGGTCAAGGGCGGCGGCCATGCGATGGCCGCCGGGCTGACCGTGGAGCATGGAAAGATCAACGCGCTGCGAGCGTTTCTTGAGGATTGGATTCAACAACGGGCACCTGCGCTCGGCGGGCCGCCGTCGCTGGCGCTGGACGGCTCGCTCAGTGCCGGCGGGGCGAGCCTCGAACTGCTCGAGCTGGTCGAGCGAGCAGGGCCGTACGGCTCCGGCAATCCGGAACCGAGGTTCGTGTTTCCCGCTCACCGGGTCGTCTATCCGGCGGCGGCCGGGCGGTCGCACGTGCGTTGCCGGCTGGTCGCCGGCGACGGCAGCCGGATCGAGGCAATCGCCTTTCGCGCCCTCGGGACGCCGCTCGGCGAGTTCCTGCTCTCCGAGCGCAGCGCGCCGGCCCACGTCGCCGGGCGGCTGGTGGTGAACGACTGGGGCGGCCCGCGCCGGCCGCAGCTTCTCATCGACGATGCGGCGCCCCTGAGACGGGCGTAGCCCCGCCGGTTACCGGTCGATGTAGGCCATCTGCTGCGGAGTGTAGCGCGGCCCCGCCGTGCTGCCCGGCGGCAGCGCCCGGTCGAGCCGGTCCATCTCGTCGGGCGTCAACGCGAGGCTCGCCGCGGCGACATTGTCCTCCAGATAGGTCCGGCGCTTGGTGCCCGGGATGGGAACGATGTCATCGCCCTTGTGAAGCAGCCAGGCGAGCGCGACCTGCGACGGCGTTGCCCCGCGGGCGCCGGCAATCTCGCGCAGGACCGCGGCCGCACGCATGTTCGCCTCGTAGTTTTCGCCTGCAAAGCGGGGGTCGTTCCGCCGGTAGTCGCCTTCGGGATAGTCCTCGGCGCGTCGTGCGGTGCCGGTGAGAAACCCGCGTCCCAGCGGCGAGAACGGGACCAGCCCGATCCCCAGTTCGCGCAGAACCGGAATGATGTCGGACTCCAGATTCCGTTCCCACACCGAGTATTCGCTCTGCAGGGCGGCGACGGGATGCACCGCGTGGGCGCGGCGGATGGTGTCGACACCGGCCTCGGAAAGGCCGAAGTGGCCTACCTTGCCCTGCCGGACGAGGTCCGCAACGGTGCCGGCGACATCCTCGATCGGCACCGACGGGTCCACCCGGTGCTGGTAGAGGAGATCGATGCGGTCGGTGCCGAGGCGGCCGAGCGACGCGTCGACGATGCGACGGATGTGCTCGGGACGACTGTTGACCCCGACCATCTTGCCGTCTCGCAGCACCCAGCCGAACTTGGTGGCGATCACCACCCGATCGCGCAGGCCGCGAAGGGCGCGGCCAAGCAGTTCCTCGTTGTGCCACGGACCATACGCCTCGGCCGTGTCGAACAGCGTCACGCCGAGTTCGACCGCACGGTGGATCGTGGCGATGGACTCCCGCTCGTCCGCTGCGCCGTAGGACTGGCTCATGCCCATGCAGCCGAGGCCGATGGCAGAGACTTCGAGGCCCGAGCGGCCCAGCCTTCGCTTCGTCAACATCTGTTGCAATCCCCTGACATGTTCCTGTTGGCCGGCGGCGCGAGAACGCCGCCGATGCCTTGCATTCGGCGGCGATGGCCATTAAATGGGGGCGGCTTCAACCTTTCGACGGGCCCTTCGTCTAGTGGTTAGGACGCCAGGTTTTCAACCTGGAAACAGGGGTTCAATTCCCCTAGGGCCTGCCAACCCCTTATTCCCGCAGCAATCCGATCATACCGCGATCCGGCCGGCTGACAACGGGCGGAACGAGACGCCTCGTCCCGCCCGGCGGCGACCCGTATCGGCGGCTCAGAACAGGAAGTCGCCGGCGTCGAGGTCGGCGAGGTCGGAGCCGATGAGCCGCAGATGATCATTGGCATCGACGAGGATCTTCACACCGTTCGCGGCCTGCGTCATCACCGCCTGGACATCGGCGAACGCATTGAAGTTGGCGTTGCCGGAGAAGTCGATCAGATCGTGTCCGCCGGCATCGTTATTTGCATTGAAGTCGAAGATGCGGTCGATGCCGTGGTTTCCATCGAACACGAAGGTGTCCGCGCCCTGGTCGCCGAACAGATGGTCGTTGCCGCTGCCGCCGACGACGGTGTCGCGGCCGGTGCCGCCGTGGATGGTGTCCCTGCCGCCACCGCCGTTCAGGCTGTCGGCTGCACTGCCCCCGTCGAGGAGATCGCCGCCGCCGCCGCCGACCACCGTATCGCCGCCCCCGCCGGCGGCGAGCTCGTCTGCCCCGGCAGCCCCGACGAGGCGATCGGCGGCGCCGGAGCCGGAGAGCGTGTCGTCGCCTGCTCCGCCGCGCAGGGTATCCCTGCCACCACCGCCGGTGAGTTCGTCATCGCCGCCGCCGCCGCGCAGATCGTCGCTTGCGGCATTGCCAAGCAACGTGTCGGCGCCGCCGCCGCCCAGCAGGATGTCGTTGCCGCCGCCGCCGGTCAGCCGGTCGCCGGCGCCGCCGCCCTCCAGCCTGTCGTCGCCGCCGTTGCCGGTCAGGGTGTCGCTGCCGGCGGCGCCGACGACGGAATCGCCGCCGCCGGCGCCGATGAGCCTGTCGCCTCCGGCGCCGCCGAACACGGTGTCGTCGCCGGTACCGCCGTGGAGCCGGCTGTCGGCTGTGCCGGCAACCAGGGAATCGGCACCGGCGCCACCGTGCAGCGTGCTCGAGCCGATGCCGCCGAGCAGGGTGTCGCCGCCGTCCGATCCGATCACGCCTTCGATGGCGGTGAGGGTGTCGTTCTCGGCATTACCGCCGCTGCCGCTGCCGGATGCGAGGTTGACGAAGACGCCCTCCGCCGAGGCGCTGTAATCGACGGTGTCGATCCCGTCACCGCCGACCAGCGCATCGAGGATCTCTCCGGCGATCAGCGTATCGTTCCCATCCTCGCCGAAGCTGATGTTTCCGCCGGCGACGGTTCCGATCAGATCGTCGCCGGCATTGCCGTATACCGCTTTCCCGATGCCGGAGAGGGTGTCGTCGAATGCCGAGCCGACGACGGTTTCTATGCCGAGCAGGGTGTCGCCCTCGGCATGGCCGCCGCTGGCGGCCGTTGCATCCAGATCGACGGCCACCGCGGCATTGGACTCGCTGTAGTCGGCCGTGTCGTTGCCGTCGCCGCCGTCGAGGCGATCGGCGCCGAGGCCGCCCGCGAGGGTGTCGAAGTCTTCACCGCCTTCCAGCGT
>CAZSNL010000166.1:0-5347 GCA_964608275.1 uncultured Hyphomicrobiales bacterium
CGAAAGGTGGTGCCTGCCGGACGCCGTGACTATCTTGGCGCTGACGAGGAGCGAGGAGCCACCGGTCCAGAGCGACCGATTGCAATGATGATCTTGGTTCAGGGTAGAGCGAGCGCCGCCCGCATGTCGGAGTGGCGGCCGCTGGCACGCGCACCGGGCCGCCGCGTGCCACGGCGGCGGGGGAGGCGTCGGTGAAGTCGCCGCTCCTGTATCTGTCGCTCGCGCTGGTCCTGGTGCTGTTTGCGGCGCTGATCGGCCCGTGGTTCGTCGACTGGTCGCAGTACCGGGACCGGCTTGAGGCCTATGGCGAGCAGCTGACCGGCCGCAAGATCGCGATCAGCGGTCCGATCAAGGTGCGCCTTCTGCCGGCGCCTGTCCTGCGCATGACCGGCGTCGGTGTCGCCAATGCCGAGGATGCCGGCTCGGCGGCGCTGATGAGCGTCAAGCGGATCGAGGCACGGCTTGCCGTCGCCCCGCTGGTTTCGGGCAAGCTGCACGTGACCTCCCTGCGGCTGGAAGAGCCGGTAATCGAAATCGAGCGCCTCGAAGGTGGTCGCTGGAATGTCCGGTTCGATGCGGACAGCGGCCTGCGCGAGTATCTGGGTGCCGAAGACGTGCAACTCGAAACCGTCGAGGTCACGGGCGGCACGGTGTACCTGCGCGATGCCCAGCGTGGCGGAGTGGCGCGGCTGGATGACGTCGAACTGACGCTGTCCGCGACTACGCTCGCCGGCCCGTTCCGCCTCGACGGCACGGCCACCCATGAGGGCAGCCCGATCGTGCTGCATGCCAGCGCGGGCAAGCGCCGCCCCGATGGCAGCCTCCGGTTCAATGTTCGGCTGAACCCCGGCGACGATGAGACTCTCAGCTACGTCTTCGACGGGGAGTACGATCCGGCGAGCGAACAGGCAGGGGTTCGCGGCCAGCTCCGGATCAGGCGTGAGGTTCCGGGGGACAGGGAAGCGGTGACCGGCGTCGCCGATCTGCCGTTCTCGGTGGTGGCCAATGCGACGGCGTCGGCAGGCAAGCTGGATCTCGAAGACATCTCCCTGTTCCTCGACAGCAGCCGAACGACCAACGAGATCCGGGGCAGGCTGTCGCTGACACTGGCGGATACGCTGGTGCTCGAAGGAGGGCTGGAGGCGGGACACTTCGACCTCGACACGCTCCTCGCCCGGTTCGACGCCGCGGCCCTGGCGGTTCCCGGTCTCGATACCGTGGAGAGCCTTCACCGGCTGTTGGGGCTGTTGCCCAGGGGCCTGGACGGCCGGATGACCATCGGCGTCAATGCGCTCACGGTCAACGGCGAGGTCATCGAAGGTGCCAGCGCCCGGATCGACTTTTCACCCGACAGGATCAGGGTCGCGGATCTTCGCGGGCGCCTGCCGGGGCGAGCGGAGATGCGGTTCAGCGGCATGCTCGATCGCCATGCTCCGGAACCACGGCTTGTGGGCGACCTGTCGGTGAAGGCGCAGGACACCCGGAAGCTCATCGGCTGGGCCTTGCCGTCGCAACGCACCTGGTTCGACCGGCACGCGACCGGCTCGCGCGGTGACATGCGGTTCACGAGTCGCGTTTCCCTCTCGCCGCGGGAGCTCGAATTTTCCGACGCCAGGCTTGCGCTCGACCGGTCGGAGGCGAGCGGCAGGATCGCCATCACGCCCGGGGTCCGGCCCTGGTACGACGTCGATGTGAGCGTCGGCGAGATCGACCTGACCCGGTACTTCCCGCGCACCGCCGAAGCCGCCCAAGATCCCGTTTCAGCCGCCGACAATGGCCGGGCTCCCGTCGACGATTTCATCACGTGGGCATCGCAGATCGATCCCGCCGGTCTCAATACCTTCGATGCCCGGGTGAAACTGCGCATCGACCGGCTTTCCCGGTACGACTTTTTACTGCGCGGCCTTGACATGGACCTCTCGGTCGTCAACGGCGACCTCGATGTCAGGTCCCTGAGCGTTGCCGAGGTCGAGGACATCGGCTTTACCACGACCGGCAGGGTGACGTGGATCGGCGGGGCGGCGCAGGCGGGGCTTTCCGGCACGCTCACGGCTGCCGACCCGGTTGCGGCCATCCGTGCACTCGGCCTCGATGACGGGTGGGGTGCCGCCGCACAGTCGCACGATCTGCTTGCCCGGGCAGGCCGGGTCGATCTCCGGTGGCGGCTTGATTCCACCGAGGACACTCAGCGGAACGTCGACGTCGACCTTGAAGGCAGCCTCGGCACCAGCACGTTGTCGGCATCGGGCAGCTTGCGAGGCCGCCTCGACGATCGCGACAGCGTCCGCCTCAGGGTGGAGGCGTCGATCGCCAATCCGGCAAGCGGCGCGTTGCTGGCCCAGCTGGGACTCGCATCCGCCGAAACGCCGGAGGACGGGAACGCCGGGGTGGTCCGTGTGGGGCTCGATGGCAGCCTCGACGCCGGCATCGATGCCAGTCTCGGAGTGGAAGTGTTCGGCGCGTTGGCCGCTGTCCAGGGAACGCTGCAGGGCGACGACGGACGGATTGCCGTGGATGGCGAATTCACCGTGCGGTCGGAGCAACCGGCAGCGCTCTATCGCGCGTTGGGGATCGCCGATGACAGCGACGCACTGGACCTGCACGGCACCATCAACGGTGTCGGACCACGGGTCGCGATCGCCGACCTCCGCGGTGCAGTCGGCGGCAACGCGATTGCCTTTGACGGATCGATCGACCTGGGTACAGCGGTTCCGACCATCGAAGGCCGACTGAAGCTCGACCGCCTGGTGCTTCCGTGGGTCCTCGACCGCCTGCTCGACAGGCCGGTGCGGGTTGCCTCGGGCCCGGTGGTGGAGGTCGCTGCCCGGTCCGAGCCGATATGGCCGTCCGAGGCGTTCCCTTCCGATATGCTGTCGACGTTCGCCGCCGATCTCGAACTTGATGCCGGCGAGGTGGTGCTGACGGATGGTGTTTCGATGTCTGCCACGCGGGCGCGGCTGTCGGTACGTGATGGCAGGCTATCGGTGCGGGATCTCGCGGCGGCGGTTTTCGGAGGCAGTCTCGCGCTCGACCTGCAGGCGGTCAGCGATGCCGGCGAGCTTGGCGTGGAGGCGGACTTCCGGCTCGACGGCGCGCGGCTCGAAGAGACGCTGGGAAGGCGCGCCGGCAGGCCCCCGGCAGCCGGCAGCTATTCCCTGACCGGCGACGTTCGCGGCAAGGGCCGCAGCGTCGTCGGGCTGGTGTCATCGCTTGCCGGATCGGGAACCTTCCAGCTTGCCGGTGGGTCGATCGACGGCGTCAATCCGGGCGCCTTCGCCGAAGCCATGGCGAGTGCCGCTTCGGCCGCGGAGCTCGATGGAATCATCGACGGCGTGCTGCGCGACGGCAGAATGCCGTTTGCCGGAGGCAAGGGCGAATTCACCATTGCCGGCGGCCTGGTCCGGTTTGCCGAGTATCCGGTGGACAGTCCGGCCGCCACCGGCACCATGATCACGTTGATCGACCTCGCCGATCTGCGGATCGACAGCGAATGGCGGCTCTCGCTCCGCGCGAGCAAGGCCGCGCCGCCGTTGCAGGTCGTCGTCGCGGGTCCACTCGCCGATCCGGTCCGCAGCTACGACACCCAGGAGCTCCGGTCGCATCTCGTCGTCAAGGGCCTGAGCGAGGGTGTCAGCCGCCTGGAAGAACTGCAGCGGCAGGAACAGGAGGAGCTGCAGAAGCTCGAACAGATGGAGCGTGAAGCCCGTCTCGAGGCCGAGCGGCGTGAGCGAGAGCGCCGTGCAGCGGAGGAGGAGGCAAGACGCCGCGAAGAGGAACAACGGCGCCTGCAAGAGGCTATCGATGCCGCCATAGAGGCACCGGCCGAGTCGCCGCCTGAGGTGTCGCAGCCTGCCGGATCGACGTCCGACGCAGCGGTGGATGATGATGGCGCAGAAGAAGACCTGCCCGACGCGCCGTTGGCGCGGGGCGAGGAGCCGATGTCGTTTGCCGAGCCAGGACCTGATGGTGCATTCCCCACGGTCGACCCGGAACCCGGACCGCGCTCCGTCGAACCCGAAATCCGCTGGCTGGAGACCGCGGAGCCGGAAATGATCGGCGACGCCGACGACGGCGACCCCGAACACGAGGCCACTCGCGAAGCCAGTAGAACCGCGCCAACCGAGGTTCCGGAAGGTCTGGAAGCAACCGACCCCGTCAACGACAATTCGGGAGGCGCACTGGAGGATGGTGCATCGGAGGAACCGGAAACCGCACCGGCCGACCTGCCGGCTATGACGGTCGACGAACCTCCGCTGCCGCCGGAACCGGTCAAGTCGAGGAACGTGGACCGGGAACCGGAACCGGCCCCCGCACCGACTGCTGCTGCAGACCCATCCGGCGCGGTTTCGCAAGCGGCGCAACCAACAGACATCACGCCGACACCGATGCCGGCGCCGCGTCCGCCGCCGCCCGTCCGCCGGCAGAAGCCCAATCAGTGGCGGGGCTTCGATCCCACCAAGTCGCTCAGGTAGCGCAGCACGTAGACCCGGACCGCACCTGACAGGCCCGCCTCTCCGCGCGAGGCGTCGATTTCCGCGACCAGCCGGGCAATGCTCATGCCGCGCTCGCGGGCGATCGCCGCCAGCGCATCCCAGAATTCGGCCTCGAGCGTCAGGCTGGTGCGGTGTCCGGCGATGGTGACCGACCGCTTGACCGGGCGGGCCACCATCATGCAGGCGCGATCATGCGCTCCGGCTTCACGATGCGATCGAATTCCTCGGCGGTGACGTAGCCGAGGCGCAACGCTTCCTCGCGCAGGGTGGTGCCGTTGCGATGGGCCGCCTTGGCGACCTCCGTTGCCTTGTCGTAACCGATGGTCGGCGCGAGCGCGGTCACCAGCATCAGCGACCGCTCCATCAATTCGGCGATGCGCTTGCGGTCGGGTTCCATTCCGGCCACGCAGTTGTCGGCGAAGCTCACCGATGCATCGGCCAGAAGCCGGATCGACTGCAGCACGTTGAGCGCGATGACCGGCTTGAACACGTTGAGTTCGAAATGGCCCTGGGTGCCGGCGACGGTAACCGTGACGTGATTGCCCATCACCTGGGCGCACACCATCGTCAGAGCCTCGGCCTGGGTGGGGTTGACCTTGCCCGGCATGATCGACGACCCGGGTTCGTTCTCCGGCAACCTGAGCTCGCCGAGGCCGGATCGCGGCCCCGATCCCAGCAAGCGGATGTCGTTTGCGATCTTGTTCAGCCCGACCGCAATCGTGTTGAGCACACCGGAAAGTTCCACCATTGCGTCATGGGTGGCGAGGGCCTCGAACTTGTTGGGCGCGGTGACGAACGGCAGCCGCGTGAGCCGCTTCACATTGCGGGCGAAACGGGTGTCGAAACCCTTGGGC
>CAZSNL010000167.1:0-5327 GCA_964608275.1 uncultured Hyphomicrobiales bacterium
GTTCTTCGCGCCGAACTATATGGGCCATCCGGACAACTACATCCCGGCCAATCCGCTGGTGACGCCGGCGCACATCGTGCCGGAATGGTACTTCCTGCCGTTCTACGCCATCCTGCGGGCGATCCCGAACAAGCTGCTCGGCGTCATCGCCCTGTTCGGCTCGATCGGCATCCTGCTGTTCGTCTCGTGGCTCGACACCTCGAAGGTGCGCTCGGCACGCTACCGGCCGCTGTACAAGCAGTTCTTCTGGCTGTTCGTGGCCGACTGCATCCTGCTCGGCTTCGCCGGCGCCTACCCGCCGGAAGGGGCGTGGCTCATCATCGCCCGCATCGGCACCGCCTACTACTTCCTGTTCTTCCTCATCATCATGCCGGTGCTCGGCCTAATCGAACGGCCCAAGCCGCGGCCCGCCAGCATCTCCGAATCGGTGCTCGGCCGCAGACCGGATGAAGGCGGAACGACCGCCGTGGCGGCAGGCGCTGCAAACGCGCCGGACCGGACATGACGGCGCGGGAGATCGCAATGCGCAGGAACACGTCACTTCTGTTTCGCCCCTTCGCACACGCCGCCGCAGGCGGGATGCTCGCGGCGCTGGTTCTCGGGCTCGGGCTTGGACCCGTCGACGCGGCCGGCGAGGCGCCGACGCCGCCGGACGTGAGCTGGTCGTTCGAGGGGCCGTTCGGCACCTACGACCGGGCCGAGCTGCAGCGCGGCTACCAGGTCTATCGCGAGGTGTGCGCCGCGTGCCATTCGATGGACCTCCTGTCGTTCCGCAACCTCGGCCAGCCAGGCGGGCCGGAATTCTCCGCCGACCAGGTCGCGGCCATGGCCGCCCAGGTCGAGGTGACCGACGGCCCCGACGACACCGGCGAGATGTTCACCCGGCCGGGCGTGCCGTCCGACGCCTTCCCGGCGCCGTTCCCGAACGACCAGGCCGCACGGGCCGCCAACGGCGGCGCCCTGCCGCCGGACCTGTCGGTGATCGTCAAGGCACGGCCCAACGGCGCCGACTACATCCACGGCCTGCTGGTCGGCTACCAGGACCCGCCGGCCGGCTTCGAGCTGACGCCCGGGATGAGCTACAACCTGTATTTCCCGGGCCACCAGATCGCCATGCCGCCGCCGCTCAACGAGGGCCAGGTCGAATACGCCGACGGCACCGAGGCGACGGTCGAGAGAATGGCCCGCGACGTCACCGCGTTCCTCGCGTGGGCGGCGGAGCCGAAGCTCGAGGCGCGCCACCGGCTCGGCTTCCAGGTCATGATCTACCTGATCGTTCTGGCGGTCCTGCTGTACTTCAGCAAGCGGCGGATCTGGGCGCGGCTCGGCCACGCCTAGGCGGCCTGCCCGGCGGGTCGCCGCCGCTCGCAAACGAGGCATGGTCATGAAGGGGAAGATTGCCGCAGCGCTGGCCGGCTTCGCCGTCGTCATGGCGCTCGCCGCCAAGGCGCCGCCGCGTGCCGACGAGCTGGCGCCGGCGCCGCAGGGCCCCGTCGTGCTGACGATCGCAGGCGCGGTCGAGACCGGCAACCGCGGCCCGCTCGAGCCGTTCGCGGACGCCTTCCTGAAGTATCACGACAAGCGCTTCGAGCGCGCGTTCGCGTTCGACCGCGCGATGCTGGCGCGCCTGCCGCAGCAGGAGATCACCGCCCACGCCCGGACCTGGCCGGCCGCCGTCCGCCTCAGGGGGCCGCTGTTCGCCGACGTGCTGCGCGAGGCGGGCGTGCTCGGGCGGACGGTCACGGTGTTCGCGCTGGACGGCTACGGCGTGGAGATCACTCCGGAGCTGCTGGAGCAGGAGGCGTGGGTGCTGGCGATCGAGGCCGACGGCAGGCCGCTTTCCATCGGCGGCCGCGGGCCGGCGTGGCTCGCCTACGACACGTCGGGCCGCGATCCGGTCGGCGAGGAGGAGGAGGGCAGATGGGTCTGGTCGGTGTTCTACGTCGAGGCGGGATGACGGCGGGCGGCCGGTGACCCGCTCGGTACTGGGCATCATGGGCGGCTCGGGGCTCTACGAGCTCGCCGCCCTCGACAACCCGCGCTGGGAGCGGGTGACGAGCCCGTGGGGCGAGCCGTCCGATGACCTGCGCATCGGCGAGATCGACGGTCTCACCGTCGTCTTCCTGCCGCGCCACGGCCGCGGGCACCACTACGCGCCGACCGACATCAACTATCGCGCCAACATCGACGCCCTCAAGCGGGTCGGCGTGACCGATCTCGTGTCGGTATCGGCGTGCGGGTCGCTCAAGGAGGACCTGCCTCCCGGCACCTTCGTCATCGTCGACCAGTTCATCGACCGCACGTTCGCCCGCCCGAAGAGCTTCTTCGGCCGCGGCTGCGTCGCCCATGTCTCGATGGCACAGCCGGTGAGCCCCGGCCTCGCCAACGCGGTGGAACGGGCGATCGCCGCCGAAGGCATCGCCTACCATCGCGGCGGCACGTACCTCGTCATGGAGGGCCCCCAGTTCTCGACGCTGGCGGAGTCGAATCTCTACCGGTCGTGGGGCTGCGACGTCATCGGCATGACCAACATGCCCGAGGCCAAGCTCGCCCGCGAGGCGGAGATCTGCTACGCCACCGTGGCAATGGTCACCGACTACGACTGCTGGCACGCCGAGCACGGCGAGGTGGACGTACCCTCGATCATTCGCGTGCTGAAGGAGAACGCGGAGAAGGCGATGAACTTCATCCATCGCCTCGCCCGCGACTTTCCCCGCCAGCATCCACCCTGCCCGATCGGCTCCGACCGCGCGCTCGAGCACGCGGTCATCACCGCGCCCGAACAGCGCGATCCGGAACTTGTGCGCAAGCTCGATGCCGTCGCCGGCCGTGTACTGGGTAGGGAGGTGGCCTGAGCCCGCCCGCGGGTTTCAGGAATGCGCCGGACGGCGATACATCGAGATCCCGACGTCGTCGAGTTCCTTCTGGCCGCGCATGAGCTCCTCCGATCGCCTGCGATCCTCGTCCTTCTCGTGGATCAGCTCGAACTTCTTGAGCTCCGCGTAGGCCTCCTGCAGTTCTTCCTTCGCCTCGTCCAGCTGTACCTTCAGCTCCTCGATCGATTGCAGCAGGTTGTCGCGCCGGTTGAGCGCGGCCTTGGCAAAGGTCGGGTAGGCAAAGTGGGTGACGTCGGAAATGCCGGTGCGCTCCTGCTCTGCCAGGATCTGCTGCTGCAGCTCGACTTGCATCCGTTCGAAGTCGGCGATCATGCTCTCGATGTCGGCCACCTTCTGACGTTTCTCGTCGACCTGGAAACGGTGCAGCCGGATAAGGGTCTCACGTGACTTCATGGCTCGTGTCCTCGTGGATCATCATCCTGTGCCTCCGGTCCATTCAAGATTTGCGCCAACTGCGCATACCCCTGCTCCATGCCGCAGACCTCGTCCTTCGCCTGCGCCAGGAATGCCTCGAGCATCGGCTGGAAGTGGATGGCCTCGTCGACCTGCGGATCGCTGCCCCGGCGATAGGCGCCGAGGCGGATGAGTTCGCCCATGTCGTCGTAGGTGGCCATCAGTCGGCGCGCGCGCGCGATCAGCGGATGGACGTCGGGATCGACGCAGCGCGGCATGGTGCGCGAGACGGACTTCAGGACGTTGATGGCCGGGTACCGGCCGCGCTCGGCGATCTCGCGCTCCATCACGATGTGCCCGTCCAGTATCGACCGCACCGCGTCCGCCACCGGTTCGTTATGGTCGTCGCCCTCGACCAGGACCGTGAACAGGCCGGTGATCGATCCGCGGCCGACGCCCGGCCCCGCCCGCTCCAGCAGTTGCGGCAGCTCGGTGAAGACGGTCGGCGTGTATCCCTTGCTGGTCGGCGGCTCGCCTCCGGCGAGGCCGATCTCGCGCTGGGCCATGGCAAACCGGGTCACGCTGTCCATCAGGCACAAGACGTCGTTGTCGAGGTCGCGGAAGTACTCGGCGAGGGTCATCATCAGGTACGCCGCCTGGCGGCGCATCAGCGCGGTCTCGTCGGAGGTCGCGACCACCACGACGCTGCGCTCGAGCCCGTGCGGGCCGAGGTCATCCTCGATGAATTCCTGCACCTCGCGCCCGCGTTCGCCGATTAGCCCGATCACCGCCACATCGCAGGCGGTATTGCGGGCGAGCATGGAGAAGAGGACCGACTTGCCGACTCCAGAGCCCGCGAAGATGCCCAGTCGCTGGCCCTTGCAGCAGGTCACGAAGGTGTTCAGCGCGCGCACCCCGAGATCGATCGGGGTCCCCACGCGCGACCGCTGGTGTGCCGGTGGCGGGGTATTCCGGAGGCTGTAGCGGGACGGGCCTTTCGGCAGCGGGCCCTTGCCGTCGATCGGCTCGCCGAGGGCGTTGACCACCCGGCCGAGCCAGCCCGGGCTCGGTTTGATCGACAGGGCGCGATCCTCGACCAGGACCCTGCTGCCCATCTGGACGCCGTCGAGACCGCCGAACGGCAGGCACAGCGCCCGGTCGTCACCGAAGCCGACGACCTCGCAGACCAGCGGTTCCGCGGCGCGGCCGCACACGGTCAACCGCGAGCCGATGCTCATGGCCTGCAGCGGCCCGGCGACCTCTACCAGCATCCCCCGGACACCGACGACGCGGCCCCAGTAGAGTACCGGCGAGAGCGCCTCGCATTCGCTGATCAGCCCGTTCACGGGGGCTCCTCTTCCTCTGTCGCTTTGCCACGCTGCACGAATCAACTACGCTTCGCGATTGTGCTCCGCCAGCCTTTAAGGCTCGGTAAACCCTGCTGGCCCAATTGGCGCCGGATTTGTCCGTGTTTCCGTCGTGGCGCCTCGGGTGCCCGCGACGGTTGGTGATTCCAGTAGCAGTTGCGTATCCTGCCCCCGATGGCCAAGCCGGCTCCTGACTCGGGGGCGGTCGTATCAGGTTTTGTTAACCAATTAGTGGCTATCTTAACCAATGATACAGACCAGTAGGTGACCCGCAAACCGACCCTGGACGGACGGTTTGTTGCCCAGAACGGGCCCTGATGAGGGAAAGGGAATGAGAGTTCTTCTGATTGAGGACGACAGCGCGACCGCGCAGAGCATCGAATTGATGCTGAAGTCGGAGAGCTTCAATGTCTATACGACGGATCTGGGTGAAGAGGGTGTCGATCTCGGCAAGCTGTACGATTACGACATCATTCTCCTCGACCTCAATCTGCCGGACATGAACGGCTTCGAGGTTCTCAAGACCCTTCGGGTCGCCAAGGTCAACACGCCGATCCTCATTCTTTCCGGCCTCGCCGGGATCGAGAACAAGGTACGTGGCCTTGGCTTCGGCGCCGACGACTACATGACCAAGCCGTTCCACAAGGACGAGCTGGTGGCGCGGATCCAT
>CAZSNL010000168.1:0-5315 GCA_964608275.1 uncultured Hyphomicrobiales bacterium
GAGGTGGTGTTCCTGCACGAGGTGACGCCGGGTGCCGCCGACCGGTCGTACGGGATCCAGGTCGCCCGCCTCGCCGGCCTGCCTGCCGCGGTGGTGGCGCGCGCCGGCGAGGTGCTCAAGGCGCTGGAGCAGGACGAGCGGTCGACCGGACCCAGGAACATTGCCGACGACCTGCCGCTGTTCGCCGCCGCGAGACCGCACAATCCGCTGGCAACGGCGCGCGACGGCAGCGCCATCGAACGACGCCTGGCGGAGATCCTGCCCGACGAACTGACGCCCCGTGAAGCACTCGAGGTGCTGTACGAACTGAAGGCGCTCGTCGCCGACGGATGAGCGCAACCGACGAGCGCACTTGTAACCGGCGCGACGGTTGCTTCATAACGGATCGCAATCCCGCCCCATCTTCGTGGGATGACCGCGTGTGACGATGCCGACCGCTGCACCAGACCTGGCCTCCCGACGCGCCCGCGGCGACCGCCCGGCGCCGCTTGTCGATGCCGGCAAGCTGCGCAAGCAGCTCGACGCCATCTGCGAGGCATGCAGCGACCGGGGGGCGGATCTCCGCCAGGCCATCGTGCCCGCCTTGCGGCAGGCGCTGGACGATGGCCGGCGCGAGGCCGAGCGCAGGCTGGTGTCCGACGGTCTCGGCACGCAATGCGCGACTTCGCTCGCCCGCATGCTCGACGACATCATCACTGCGCTGCACGGGCTGATCGTCGATCGCGTCTACCCGACACCCAATCCGTCAGACGCCGAACGCCTGAGCGTGGTCGCCGTCGGCGGCTACGGCCGCGGCACGCTCGCCCCGGGTTCGGACGTCGATCTCCTGTTCCTGCTCCCCTACAAGCAGACGGCGTGGGGCGAGAGCGTGGTCGAATATCTCCTGTACACGCTGTGGGACCTCGGCCTGCGGCTCGGCCACGCCACCCGCAGCATCGAGGAGTGCATCCGGCTGTCGCGGAGCGATTCGACGATCCTGACGGCACTGCTCGAGGCGCGTCACGTATGCGGCAACACAGCGCTGTTCGAGACGTTCGCCGACCGCTTCGACAGCGACATCCTCGATTCGGGGGCAGAGGAGTTCATCGCCGACAAGCTGGCCGAGCGCGACAAGCGCCTGCAACGCACCGGCGGGTCACGGTACGTTGTCGAGCCCGACGTGAAGGACGGCAAGGGCGGGCTGCGCGACCTGCACACGCTGTTCTGGATCGCGCGGTTCTGCTACCGCACCCGGCGGCCGGCGGACCTCGTGAAGCAGGGCGTGTTCACACGCGCCGAGTACAACCGGTTCCGCAAGTGCGAGGACTTCCTGTGGACGGTCCGCTGCCACCTGCACTTCCTGACCGGCCGCGGCGAGGACCGGCTGAGCTTCGACCTGCAGCCGGAACTCGCGCACCGTCTCGGCTATACCGCGCGCGGCGGGCTCAAGCACGTCGAGCGGTTCATGAAGCACTACTTCCTGGTCGCCAAGGACGTCGGCGCACTGACGCGCATCTTCTGTGCCGCGCTGGAGGCGCAGCAGATGAAGAAGCCGCCGATGCTGAGCCGGGTGCTCGAGCGGCTGAAGCAGGCGGTGCCCGGGGTGGCGGACCTGCCGGCAGGCTTCAGGCTCGACGGCGGCCGGATCACCGTCACCGACAGCGGCGCGTTCGATGCCGACCCGGTCAACCTGATCCGCCTGTTCCACCTCGCCGACGTGCACACCGCGCCGATCCACCCCGACGCGCTCAAGCTTGTCACCCGCTCGCTCAAACTGATCGACGACCGGCTGCGCAACGACCCCGAGGCGAACCGTCTGTTCGTCGAGATCCTGACGTCGCGGAACGATCCGGAGACGGTGCTGCGGCGCATGAACGAGGCCGGCGTGCTCGGCCGCTTCGTGCCCCCGTTCGGCAGGATCGTCGCGCTGATGCAGTTCAACATGTATCACCACTACACCGTGGACGAACACCTGCTGCGCACCGTCGGCATGGTGTCGGAGATCGAGAGCGGCCATCTCGCCGACGCCCACCCGCTCAGCAGCGAAATCTTCCACACGATACGCCATCGGCGCGCGCTCTACGTCACGGCCCTGCTGCACGACATCGCCAAGGGCGGCCGCGAGCACCACTCGGTTGCCGGCGAACGGATCGCCCGCGACCTGTGCCCGAGGCTCGGCCTGTCAAGCGCCGAGACCGACACCGTCGCCTGGCTGGTCCGCCACCATCTCGACATGAGCGACTGTGCGCAGATGCGCGACCTCGCCGATTACAAGACGATCCTCGATTTCGCGCGGACGGTGCAGAGCCCCGAGCGCCTGAAGCTGCTGCTCATCCTCACCGTCGCCGACATCAAGGCGGTCGGCCCCGGCGTGTGGAACGGCTGGAAGGGGCAGCTCCTGCGGACCCTCTACTACGAGACCGAACCGCTGGTCACCGGCGGCCACGTCCAAGTCAGCCGCGCCGACCGGGTCGCCGAGGCGCAGGCCCTGTTCCGCGACCGCATGAAGGACTGGACGGACGAGGAGGTCGACGCCTACCTGCCGCGCCACTACGCGCCGTACTGGCTCACCGTCGACATCGCCGACCAGGTCGCCCACGCCCGCCTCATCCGCGACGCCGAGGCCGAGGGGCGCAAGGTGGCGATCACCTTCGCCACCCACCGGTTCGAGGAGATCACCGAGCTGACGGTATTCGCCCCGGACCACCCGCGGCTGCTGGCGGTGCTGACCGGGGCCTGCGCCGCCGCCGGCGCCAACATCGCCGACGCCCGCATCTTCACCACCGCCGACGGCCGGGCGCTCGACATGCTGCGCATCCAGCGCGAGTTCGACGACGATGTCGACGAGCACCGCCGGGCCGCCCGCATCGCCGACCTGATCGAGAAGGCGCTGGCCGGAACCGTGAAGATTCCCGAACTCGTCGACCGCGCGATGCGCCGCCGGGGCCGGATCGAGGCCTTCGACGTCGAACCGGAGGTGCTGATCGACAACGAATCGTCCAACCTGTTCACGGTGATCGAGGTCAACGGCCTCGATCGTGCGGGGCTCTTGTTCGGCCTCACCAGCGCGCTGTCGGCACTCAACCTCAACATCGGCTCCGCCCACATCGCCACGTTCGGCGAGCGGGTGGTCGACGTGTTCTACGTCACCGACCTTACCGGCCAGAAGATCACCTCGGCTGCGCGGCGGGACCGGATCCGGGCGGCGCTGCTCGAGGTGCTCTCGGTGCCGCCGGGCAAGCCGGAAAAGCGGCGCCAGGCGGCTGCGGGGTAGCGCGGTTGCCGACGCTCCGGTCCACGATCCACAGGCACGGCTAGCATGTCTCTGTTCCGCTCCGCGGCTACCGTCGGCGGCTTCACCCTCGCGAGCCGGGTCCTCGGGTTCGTCCGCGACATGCTGCTGGCCGGCGTCCTCGGCACCGGCCCGGTGACCGATGCCTTCGTCGTCGCCTTCCGGTTCCCCAACCTGTTCCGCCGGCTGTTCGGCGAGGGCGCGTTCAACTCGGCGTTCGTGCCGCTGTTCGCCCGCCACCTCGAAGCCGACGGCGAGACCGGCGGGCGGCGGTTCGCCGAGGAGGTGCTGAGCGTCCTCCTCGTCACGCTGCTGGTGTTCACGGCGATCGCCGAGATCCTGATGCCGTGGCTCATGTACCTGATCGCACCAGGCTTCGCCGGCGATCCCGACAAGTTCGACCTCGCGGTCACCCTCACCCGGTTCGCGTTCCCGTATCTCGGCTTCATGTCGCTGGTGGCGCTGTTCAGCGGGGTGCTCAACAGCCTCGGCCGGTTCGCCGTCGCCGCCGCGGCACCGATCGCCCTCAACATCGTGCTGATCCTCGCCCTGCTGGTGGCGGCGATGGCGGGATTCGGCAACAGCCCGCGCTCCGGCGTGCTGCTCGCCACCGGCGTCTCGGTCGCCGGGTTCATCCAACTCGCCATGGTGATCGCCGCCTGCCGCCGCGCCGGGATGTGGCTTGGCTGGCGGCGGCCGCGAATCACGCCGGGGGTGCGGCGGCTGGTCAGGCTGGGGATCCCGGGCGTCATCGCCGGCGGCATCACCCAGGTCAACGTCGTCATCGGCACCATCATCGCCTCGCTGGCCCCGGGCGCGGTGTCGTGGCTCTACTTCGCCGAACGCATCTACCAGCTGCCGCTCGGCGTCATCGGCATCGCGATCGGGGTCGTGCTGCTGCCCGAACTGTCGCGGCGGCTGCGGGCCGGCGATACCGATGGCGCGGCAAACAGCGAGAACCGGGCGCTCGAGTTCTCGATGCTGCTGACGGTTCCGGCCGCGGTGGCGCTGGTCGTCATGCCGTTCCCGATCGTCCAGGTGCTGTTCGAACGCGGCAACTTCGTCGCGGCCGATACCGTCCAGACGTCGCTGGCGCTCGCCGCGTTCGGCCTCGGACTGCCGGCGTTCGTCCTGGTCAAGGTGTACTCGCCCGCCTACTTCGCCCGCGAGGACACGCGGACGCCGATGCTCCACGCCGGCGCAAGCGTCGGCGCCAACGTGGTGCTGAGCCTCGTCCTGTTCCACCTGATCGGCGTCGCCGGCATCGCGCTCGCCACCTCGCTCGCCGGATGGCTCAACGCCGGGCTGCTGTGGTGGACGCTGGTGCGCCGCGGCCACCACGCGCTCGACGAGCGGGCGCGCCGCAGGCTGCCGCGGACGATCATGGCAAGCCTTCTCATGGGCGCCGTGCTGTGGGTGCTCGTCGTGCTGCTGCAGGGCTGGTTCATCGCCGAGGTCGGCCTCGTCGTCCGCGGCGTCCTTCTCGCGCTGCTGGTGGCGACCGGCGCGGCAATCTTCTTCGCCGCCGCGCACGCGCTCGGCGCCGCCCACGTCAACGAGGTGCGCAGGGCAATGCGGCGGCGCTGACCGGCGGTCTTGGCTTGGCCGGGAGAATGCGTCATATACCGGCGCCGTCCAAGGGAGTAGCGAATGACCTCCAGAGCCCGCGTTTTTTCCGGCGTCCAGCCGACCGGCAACCTGCACCTCGGAAACTATCTCGGCGCCATCAAGCGATTCGTGACGCTGCAGGACAGCCACGAGTGCCTCTACTGCGTGGTCGACCTGCACGCCATCACCCAGCCGGTGTCGGTCTGGGGCGGCCCGGAGGAACTGGCCCGCAACACCCGCGAGGTGACGGCCGCGTTCATCGCCGCCGGCATCGATCCGGAGGCGCACATCGTGTTCAACCAGAGCCAGGTGCCGGAACACGCGGAACTGGCCTGGGTGTTCAACTGCGTGGCACGGATGGGCTGGCTGAACCGGATGACCCAGTTCAAGGAGAAGGCCGGCAAGGACCGCGAGAACGCCTCGGTCGGCCTGTTCG
>CAZSNL010000169.1:0-2665 GCA_964608275.1 uncultured Hyphomicrobiales bacterium
GACCGGGTGTTCTACTTCACCACCTGCGGCTGGATGATGTGGAACTGGCTGGTGACCGCCCTTGCCAGCGGCTGCACGCTGATGCTGTACGACGGCTCGCCCCTCTATCCTTCCGAGCGCACGCTGTTCGACTACGCCGAAGAGGAGCGCATCACGTGCTTCGGCACGTCCGCGAAGTTCATCGATACCGTGTCGAAGACCGGCTGGCGCCCGCGCGACACCCATACCCTCTCCACCGTGCGCACGATTCTGTCCACCGGCTCGCCGCTGGCACCGGAAAGTTTCGACTTCGTCTATGACGCAATCAAGGCGGACGTCCACCTGGCCTCGATTTCCGGCGGGACGGACCTGTGCGGCTGCTTCGTGCTGGGCAATCCGACCGGCCCGGTGTGGCGCGGCGAAATCCAGGCGAAGGCGGTCGGGATGGCGGTCGAGGTGTGGGACGACGGGGGACGGCCGCTTCAGAGCGGCAAGGGCGAACTCGTGTGCACGCGCCCGTTCCCGTCGATGCCGGTCCGGTTCTGGAACGATCCCGACGGCAGCAAGTACCACGACGCGTACTTCGCGCGGTTCCCGAACGTCTGGTGCCACGGCGACTTCGCCGAATGGACCGCGCACGGGGGCATGATCATCCATGGCCGGTCCGACGCCACGCTCAATCCCGGTGGGGTGCGCATCGGCACCGCCGAGATCTACGCCCAGGTCGAGGCGATGGACGAGGTGCTGGAGGCGCTGGCGATCGGCCAGAACTGGCAGGGCGACGTGCGGGTGGTGCTGTTCGTCCGCCTCCGGGACGGAATCACGCTGGACGACGACCTCGCCGATCGCATCCGCAAGCGCATCCGCTCCGGCGCCTCGCCGCGTCACGTCCCGGCGCGGATCGTGCAGGTGGCCGACATCCCGCGGACCAAGTCGGGCAAGATCTCCGAGATCGCGGTGCGCGACATCGTCCACGGGCGCGAGGTGAAGAACAAGGAGGCTCTCGCCAACCCGGAGGCGCTCGACCTTTACCGCGACCTCGCCGAACTCAGGGAATGAGCTTTTCCAGCGGGTCGGCCGGCGGGGTATCGACCTCCGGCCGCGCCCGTCGCCACAACCCCGCCTTGGCCGGTTGCAGCGCCCGGCTCAGCAGGATCACCGGAATCAGGCCGGCCACGACGATGGTGAGTGCCGACAGCGCGCTCTCCCGCACCAGCGAAAGCGACGCATAGGTGTAGACGTGGGTCGCCAGGGTGTCGAAGTTGAACGGCCGCAGGATCAGCGTGGCCGGCAGCTCCTTCATGCTGTCGACGAAGACGAGGAGCGCCGCGGTAACGAGGGCGGGGCGGATCAGCGGGAGATGAACCTCGCGCAGGGCGCCGGCATTGGTGCGGCCGAGCGTGCGTGCCGCCGCGGCGAGGCTCGGCGTCACCCGCGCCAACCCGGTGTCGACAGAGCCGAAGGCGATCGCCAGGAAGCGCACCACATAGGCGAACACGATGGAGAACATGGTGCCGGTCAGCAAGAGGCCGGTCGAGACGCCGAACCAGTCCCTCGCCACGGTGTCGACGGCGTTGTCGAGGCCGGCAAACGGAACCAGGATGCCGATGCCGAGGACGGCGCCCGGCACGGCATAGCCGAGGCTGGAGAGCCGGATGGCCAGCCGTACCGCGTTGGAGCGGGCAAGCCGGTGGGCATAGGCGAGGAAGACGCCGATCACCAGCGCCACCGCGGCCGCCATCGACGACAGCAGGATGCTGTTGCGGGCATAGCGGAAGTACCCGGGGCTGGCCGCCTCGGCGAAGTTGTTGAACGCGAAGTAAACGAGCAGCACACCGGGCACGAGGAAGCCGAAGACGACCGGCAGGTGGCAGGCGAGCGCCGCCGCCCACGCCCGCCAGCCCGCCAGCCGTTCGAGCGAGGGGCGGCAGTCGCGCTGCGAGGTGTGATGGAATCGCTGGCCGCGGCGGCCGACGCGTTCGAGCCAGATCAGCACGAAGACGAATATCAGCATCACGCAGGCAATCTGCGCCGCTCCGCCGAGGTTGCCGCGGTTGAGCCAGGTCGAATAGATGCCGACGGTGAGCGTGTTGACGCCGAAGTACTCGACGGCGCCGATGTCGTTCAGGCACTCCATCATTGCCAGCGAGACGCCGACGACGATGGCCGGCCGCGCCAGCGGCAGGGCAACCGAGAGGAAGGTGCCGATGGCGGTGCGGCCGAGCGTCCGGCTGACTTCGAGATGGCAGATCGACTGCCTGATGAAGCTCGCCCGCGCGGTGAGGAACACGTAGGGATAGAGCACGACCGACATCACGAATATCGCGCCCGGAAGCGAGCGGATGTCGGGAAACCAGTAGTCTGCGGCCGATCCCCAGCCGAAGACGGCGCGCAGCGACTGCTGGATCCAGCCGCTGTAATCGAACAGTTCGACGTAGGTGTAGGCGATGATGTAGGTCGGCGTCGCCAGCGGCATCAGCAGGCCCCACTTGAGCCAGTTGCGGCCGGGGAACTTGTACATCGTGACCAGCCAGGCGGTGCCCGCGCCGACGACGAAGGTCACCAGCCCGACGCCGGTGATCAGGAGCACCGTGGTGATGACGTAGCCGGGCAGCACCGTCCGCGCGAGGTGCGGCCAGATGTTCTCGGTCGGCGACAGCGCGATGATGGCGATCGCGATGATCGG
>CAZSNL010000169.1:2765-3835 GCA_964608275.1 uncultured Hyphomicrobiales bacterium
TTCCGTCTGTTCTTCGAATGATTATAACCTGCAATTCATTCTCACTATTATACTTGTGCAGGTTATATGTATGCCTCCCGGTCAGGTCAACGCGACGCCGATGCGACAGTTTGCGAAACGAACGGAAGCGACAACTTGCAGCCGCCGGCCGGCAAGCCCCGCAAGATCTAGTCGATGCCTTCGACGATGATCAGGTCGGCGACGGCATACTTCTGCCGCAGGGCCAGCGCGCGTTCGTATTCGGGTGAACGGTAGCAGTCGATCGCCTGCTGGTAGGACGGGAATTCGATGACCACGTGCCGGTCGCGGGAGGTGCCTTCCACGACCTCGGCCTTGCCGCCACGCACCACGAACCTGCCGCCGTACTTGGCGAACGCCTCGGCGTTGGCGGCGACGTACTCGGGGTATCCCGACGGATCCGTGATCGTGACGTGACCGATCCAGTACCCCTTGGCCATGCCTACTCGACCCCTTCCACGATAACCACCTCGGCCTCGCCGGCGCCGATCCGGTGCTGGCGCGCCGCCTGGTACTCCGGCGAATTGTAGCAGGCGATCGCGTCTTCGAACGAGTCGAACTCGATGACCACGTTGCGCGGCCGCGCTTCGCCTTCCAGTGCCTCGTGCCGGCCGCCGCGGGCGAGAATGCGCGCGCCGTAGCGGGCGAACGCCGGCCCGGCGCTCTCGGCATATCGCCTGTAGGGATCGGGATCGGTCACCGTCACGCGGGCGATCCAGTAGGCCTTGGGCATCGGTAGTCCCCCCTCGTCCCTGCCGCGGCAAGTGTTCGGGCCCGCCGGACCCGATGTCAAGTCAGCTCGGTTCGCTGCTCAGCCCTTCGAAGAACCCCTTCACCCTGGCGAAGAAGCCGGCCGACTCCGGGTTCGTCTTCTCGTTGGAGGCTTCCTCGAACTCGCGCAACAGCTCGCGCTGGCGCCGGGTGAGGTTGACCGGCGTCTCGACGGTCACCTGGATGTAGAGATCGCCGAACTGGTTCGATCGCAGGACCGGCATGCCCTTGCCGCGCAGGCGGAACTGGCGGCCGGTCTGGGTGCCCTCGGGCACCTTGAC
>CAZSNL010000169.1:3845-5290 GCA_964608275.1 uncultured Hyphomicrobiales bacterium
GGGACTTCGATCTCGCCGCCCAGGGCAGCCGTTGTCATTGAGATCGGCACCCGGCAGAACAGGTCGGCACCGTCGCGCTGGAAGAACTCGTGCGGCCGGATCGACAGGAAGATGTAGAGGTCGCCGGGCTGGCCGCCGCGCAACCCCGCCTCGCCCTCGCCGGCGAGCCGGATCCGCGTGCCCTCCTCGACGCCGGCCGGAATGTTGACCGCAAGCGTGCGGTCCTTCGTCACCCGCCCGAGACCGGTGCACACCGGGCAGGGATCGCTGATCACGTGGCCGCGGCCCTGGCAGGCCGGACAGGTGCGTTCGATGGTGAAGAAACCCTGGCTCGAGCGTACCTTCCCGGCGCCGCCGCAGGTGCCGCAGACGGCCGGCGCGGTGCCGGGCCTCGCGCCGCTGCCGCCGCAGCCTTCGCAGGTGACGCTCGACGGCACCCGGATCTCGGCGGTCTTGCCGGAATAGGCCTCCTCGAGATCGATCTCCAGGTTGTAGCGCAGGTCGGCGCCGCGTTCGCGACCGTCTCGCCGGCGACCGCGGCGGCCGCCCATGAAGTCGCCGAACAGGTCGTCGAAGATGTCCGACATGGTGGTCGAGAAGTCGGGGCCGAAGCCTTGCGGCCCGGCGCGGAAGCCGCCGCCGGCGGCGGGGTCGAACGCGGCGTGGCCGTAGCGGTCGTAGGCGGCGCGCGTGTTCGGGTTCTTCAGCGCCTCGTAGGCCTCGGTGACTTCCTTGAAGCGGAGTTCCGCCTCCTTGTCGCCCTGATTACGGTCGGGATGATACTGCTTCGCGAGCCTGCGGAAGGCAGCCTTGATCTCCTTGTCGTCTGCGTCCCGCGACACGCCAAGGACATCGTAGAAGCACCGTTTGGCCATCCGGCTAACCTCTTCCCCACTTCCACGCAATCACCCCGGCGCCTCGCGGAGCCGGGGCGATGCTGGTGGAACCACCCGCTGGCTTCGACGCCGTCATCGCCGACCTCCCTTCGGCGACCGACCGCAGCCTGCCGATGACGCGTCGGCGTCAGGCGGAGCGCTTGTGCTCGTCGTCGTCGACCTCCTCGAAGTCGGCGTCGACGACGTCCTCGGTTGCGGCGCCGTTGCCGGACCCGCTGCCGGCGGTACCGCCGGACGCGGCGTCCTGCTGCTGGGCCTGGTACATCGCCTCGCCAAGCTTCATCGACGCCTGCGCGAGCGCGTCCGTCTTCTGCCTGATGTCTTCAATGTCGTCGCCCTCCATTGCCGACCTGAGATCAGCAATTGCGGCTTCGACGGTCGACTTGTCGGACTGTGCGACCTTCTCGCCGAGTTCAGACAGCGTCTTCTCGGTCGAGTGGATCAGCGCCTCGGCGTGGTTCTTCGCCTCGACCAGCTCACGCCGCTTCTTGTCCTCGCTGGCGTGCTGCTCGGCGTCCTTGACCATCTGCTGGATCTCGTCGTCCGAGA
>CAZSNL010000170.1:0-5264 GCA_964608275.1 uncultured Hyphomicrobiales bacterium
GAAGTTCTTCTCGCGGCTGAACATGTGCATCGAGCCGCCCTTGCCTTTCGAGTAGCCGCTGCGCCGCCCGGTGAGTTCCGCCATCACCCCCTTCGGGTCCATTCCGGTGGCCAGCATGTGGCCGTGATCGCGATAGGACGTGATGACCTGGTCACCCTCTTCGATCGTCATCTGCATGCCGACGACGACCGCTTCCTGACCGATGTAGAGATGACAGAAGCCGCCGATCAGGCCCATGCCGTACATCTGGCCAGCGCGCTCCTCGAAACGCCGGATGAGCAGCATGGACCGGTAGGCGTCGAGTTCCTGCTAGGCGGTGAACTCGGCTACGCCATCACCGTCGCCGTTCTTGGCGGCAGCGGTGTCGCGTTTCGACTTTCCAGACGCGCCTTTCGTGGCCTTCTTCCGTTCTGCCATCCACCACTTCCTCGAGCGCTTAAGGCGCCGACGATCGAGCATGCCGTTCGGCCGGTTTCGACAATAGCTCATAGCCCCTGGCATGGCCAGAAAGCAAGATTGCGGCGCGGGCGTTGCCGACGACGCGGTTACCGGTTGAGATTCAATGGATTGCTGGTGCCGATCATGGTCGACTGTCGGCCGGTTTGTGCAATCCGCCCGGTTTCGTCCGGCAACAGGATGATGAGCTCGTCGCGGCGCACGAACCCGAGAGCGAGCCGCGCCTGTTCGTCGAGCATGTCCGGGTCCAGGCTCTGCGGCCGCATCAGCGCGACCCGTCGTTCCAGTTGCTCGCGTTCGACCTTGATGGCGGCGAGTTCCTGCTCGACCGTCTCCAGCGCCTTGAGCTTCGCCTCATGATCGGCAAGTCCGTGCCCGCCGTACAGCGAGTGGTAAAGGAAGTAGCCGAGGACCGCGGCAAGCGCGATGGTGAGGAGGAGGCTCTTGGGTAATCGCCGCAGCATGGCATCTCCCCGCTTGCGAGGAATGGCCGCAAGACCATTCGACGCTAGGCTGCCATGGTAAACATTTGCTTAGCGGCGAAGTGCCGTCTTTCCCCTGCCGCCGGCCGGTCCGGAGGCCACTCAGGCGCGGTTGAGATGCCTGAACATCACCTGGCCCGCATACCGCGCCTGTTCGCCGAGATCATCCTCGATACGCAGCAACTGGTTGTACTTGGCAAGGCGGTCCGAACGGGACAGCGAACCCGCCTTGATCTGACCGCAGTTGGTGGCAACGGCGAGATCGGCAATGGTCGCGTCCTCGGTCTCGCCCGAACGATGCGACATCACCGCCCGGTAGCCTGCCCTGTGGGCCATGTCCACGGTCCGCAGAGTTTCCGTGAGCGTGCCAATCTGGTTGACCTTGACCAGGATAGCATTTCCACATCCCTGGTCGATGCCGCGCTGGAGGCGATCGACGTTGGTGACGAAGAGGTCGTCGCCGACGAGCTGCACGCGTGAGCCGAGCGTTTCGGTCAATGCGCGCCAGCCTTCCCAGTCGTCTTCGGCAATCCCGTCCTCGATCGATATGATCGGATAGCGATCGACCAGGCTTTCGAGGTATTGCACCATGCCCGCGCTGTCGAGGGTCCGCCCCTCGCCCTTCAGCACGTACTTGCCGTCGCGGTAGAGTTCGGTCGCCGCACAGTCGAGCGCGAGGAAGATGTCCTCGCCCGGCGCCAGGTCCGCCGCTTCGATCGAACGCATGAGAAAGTCGAGTGCGTCCTCGCTCGAGTTGAGGGCAGGCGCGAACCCCCCTTCGTCGCCGACGTTGGTGCCGTATCCCGCGTCCGACAGCTGCCGCTTGAGCGTGTGGAACACTTCGGCCCCGAGCTCCAGCGCTTCCACCATGTCGCCGGCGGCGACCGGCATGATCATGAATTCCTGCAGGTCGATGGCGTTGTCGGCATGTGCCCCGCCATTGATCACGTTCATCATCGGCACCGGCATGAGAGAAGCCCCGACGCCGCCGATGTACCGGTAGAGCGGCAGGCCGGCCGCCTCGGCCGCAGCCTTCGCCACGGCCAACGAAACGCCGAGTATGGCGTTGGCACCCAGCCGTTCCTTGTTCTCCGTGCCATCGATCTTGATCATCGTCTCGTCGATGAGCACCTGGTCCTCTGCATCGAGCCCAGACAGCTCGTTCATGATCTCGCGATTGACGGCATCGACCGCCTTGGTCACGCCCTTGCCGAAATAGCGCTCGGGATCGCCGTCTCGCAGCTCGTGCGCCTCGTGGGCGCCGGTTGAGGCCCCCGACGGCACCGCGGCGCGGCCAAACGAGCCGTCTTCCAGATGCACATCGACTTCGACCGTCGGATTACCGCGGCTGTCCAGGATCTCGCGGGCATAGATGTCTACAATGGCGGTCATGAAGGGCCTCGCTGCTGTCGGAATGGGTGCCTTCATACTCAGCGTCGGGCACTCTGTCATCCCGCCCGTTGTCGGAGGAAGGCTTGCATCGATGCCGCCTCGGGCCTATTGGCTTGGCGCCATGATCGATCTACCGGAAAGGCCGAGGCAGCTCGGCGCGCAGACACCGCTTCCCGCCTCTCCCCAAGAGGCACTTCTTGAGCGGGTGCCCAACCCGCACACGGATACCAATTACGTCGCGCGGTTCACCGCGCCGGAGTTCACCTGCCTGTGTCCCATTACCGGGCAGCCGGACTTCGCCCATTTCGTGATCGACTATGTCCCGGGCGACTGGCTGGTCGAGTCCAAGTCGCTGAAGCTCTATCTCGGTTCATTCCGCAACCACGGCAGCTTTCACGAGGATTGCACCGTTGGCATCGGCAAGCGGCTCGTCGCGCTGCTTGAACCGCGATGGCTGCGCATCGGCGGCTACTGGTATCCGCGAGGTGGCATTCCGATTGACGTGTTCTGGCAGACCTGTGCCCCGCCCGAGGGCGTCTGGCTCCCCGATCAGGCCGTAGCCCCGTATCGCGGGCGCGGCTGACCGTCAGACGATCGCCGATTTCGCCAGCCGGTCGAACTCCATCAGCCGAGACACCAGGCCCTCCATCTGGTCCAGCGGCACCATGTTGGGGCCGTCCGACGGCGCATTGTCGGGATCCTGGTGGGTCTCGATGAACACCGCGGCGACTCCGACCGCGACGGCGGCCCGCGCCAGTACCGAGACGAACTCGCGCTCTCCACCGCTGGCACTACCCTGCCCCCCCGGCTGCTGCACCGAATGCGTGGCGTCGAACACCACCGGGGCGCCGGTGCGCGCGAGGATCGGCAGCGCCCGCATGTCGCTGACGAGCGTGTTGTATCCGAAGCAGGCACCCCGCTCGGTGACCAGGACGTCACGGTTGCCGGCGTCCGTCACCTTGGCCACGACGTTCGTCATGTCCCAAGGCGCGAGGAACTGGCCCTTCTTCACGTTCACCGGCTTGCCGGTCCTCGCCGCGGCGACCAGGAGATCGGTCTGCCGGCAGAGGAAGGCTGGGATCTGCAGCACGTCCACCACGGCCGCGACCGCGGCACACTGGGAGGCGTCGTGGACGTCGGTCAGCACGGCAACGTCGAAGGTCCGGCGCAGGTCGGAGAGGATCTCAAGCCCCCGCTCCAGCCCGACGCCTCTTGCGCTCCTGTGGCTGGTGCGGTTGGCCTTGTCGAACGAGCTCTTGTAGATGAACCCGATGCCGAGGCGCCCGGCGAGCTCGTTCAGCGCGCCCGCCATGTCGAACGCATGGTCGCGGCTCTCGATCTGGCATGGACCGGCAATCAGGGCGAGCGGCAGTTCGTTGCCGATGGCCAGGTTGCCGATACGCACCGTCGGGTTGGGGGGCATGCCGTTCCCATTACAGGCGGCGGTCATGGTTTGCAACGTCGTTCGCCGATGCCGGCTTCTGCCGTCACAGGATCAGGCAGGTCGTCGAACCGTGAGCGATGAGGCGGCCGCGTTCGTCGGTCAGCCGCCCGTCTGCGGTGGCAGTGCGTCGGCCCACGTGAATGACGTCGCCGCGAGCGGTGACCCTGCCGGTATCGGCGAACATCGCCCGGATGTAATTGATCTTGAGTTCGATGGTCGTGTAGCCGGCGCCATCCTTCAGCATGGTGTGGATGGCGCAGCCCATTGCGCTGTCCAGCAGTGCGGCTGCAAAGCCGCCGTGCACCGAACCGTTGGGATTGTACAGGTCGTCGCTCGTCACGCCGGTGAATTCGGCCCAGCCCTCGCCGACGGCGCTGAGCTCGAAGCCGAGCCGTCTGGCAAACGGCGCCTGGTTGCCGGACTCAATCATCCCACGCAGAAACTCGAGGCCTGACGGGGCCGCCCGCGTGTCCATGAGCGCGCTATACCAGACGTGACTGCTCCACTGCCGCGCCGATGAACGACGCAAACAGCGGGTGAGGTTCGAACGGACGTGACTTGAGCTCCGGGTGGAACTGCACGCCGATGTACCACGGGTGCCCCGGCAGCTCGATCGTCTCCGGCAACAATCCGTCCGGCGAGACGCCGGAAAACCAGAGGCCGCTCGCCTCCAGCCGCTCCCGGTAGTTCATGTTGACTTCGTATCGATGACGGTGCCGCTCGGCGATCCGCGTCGTGCCGTAGATGCGGGCGATCTTGCTCTCGGGTTCGAGAACGGCCTCGTAGGTGCCAAGGCGCATGGTCCCGCCGAGGTCGCCGTTCGACTGACGGGTTTGCAGTTCGTTCCCCTTCATCCACTCGGTCATCAGTCCGATCACCGGCTCCGGTGTCGGACCGAACTCGGTGGACCCTGCGCCGTTGATCCCCGCCAGATTGCGCGCCGCCTCGATCACCGCCATCTGCATGCCGAAGCAGATGCCGAAGTACGGCACCTTGCGTGTACGCGCAAACCGGGCGGCAGCGATCTTGCCTTCCGCGCCGCGTTCGCCGAAGCCGCCCGGTACGAGGATCCCGTGTACCGACTCGAGGAATGGTGCCGGGTCTTCCTGTTCGAAGATTTCCGATTCAATCCAGTCCAGGTGGACCCTGACCTTGTTGGCGATGCCGCCGTGCACCAGCGCTTCGATCAGCGACTTGTAAGCATCCTTGAGGCCGGTGTACTTGCCGACCACGGCGATGGTCACATCGCCTTCCGGATTGGATATGCGCTGTGAAATTTCCTCCCAGATGGAGAGGTCCGGTGCCGGTGCATCGGTAATGCCGAACGCGGCCAGCACCTCGCGGTCGAGCCCCTCGCGATGATAGGCGATGGGAACGTAGTAGATGCTTTCGACATCCAGCGCCTCGATCACCGCCGATTCGCGCACGTTGCAGAACAGCGCGATCTTCCGCCGCTCCGCGGTCGGCACCGGCCGGTCCGCACGGCACAG
>CAZSNL010000171.1:0-5193 GCA_964608275.1 uncultured Hyphomicrobiales bacterium
AGGTGTTCGTCGAGGTGCAGGAGAACGTGCGCGGCGAGGACGTGTTCGTGGTGCAGTCGACCTCCTATCCGGCGAACGATCACCTGATGGAGCTGCTGATCATCATCGATGCGATGCGCCGCGCCTCGGCGCGGCGCATCACGGCGGTGATCCCCTACTTCGGCTACGCCCGGCAGGACCGCAAGCCGGGGCCGCGCACGCCGATATCCGCAAAGCTGGTCGCCAACCAGATCCAGGGCTTCTTCGACATTCCCACCGACAACCTGTTCGCCGCGCCGGTCATGGTGCGCGACATCCGGGATAACTTCGACGAGAACAACATCACGGTGGTGTCGCCCGACGTCGGCGGCGTGGTGCGCGCCCGCGGGCTCGCCAAGCGCATCGGAGCGCCGCTGGCGATCGTCGACAAGCGGCGCGAACGGCCGGGCGAGTCGGAGGTGATGAACCTGATCGGCGACGTCGAGGGCCGCTCGTGCATCCTGGTCGACGACATCGTGGATTCCGGCGGCACGCTGTGCAACGCGGCCGACGCCCTGCTGGAGCATGGCGCGACCAAGGTCTACGCCTATATCACCCATGGCGTGCTGTCGGGCGGCGCGGTCGCCCGCATCTCGGCATCCCGGCTCGAGACGCTGGTCATCACCGACTCGATCCAGGCGACCGAGGCGGTGCGGGTGGCGGAGAACATCCGCGTGATCACGATAGCGCCGCTGATCGGCGAGGCCATCGGCCGCACCGCGCGCGAGGAATCGGTATCGAGCCTGTTCCACTGAGACAGGGCACGACCGGCAGCCGGCGCGCGCATGCCGTGCGCGTCAGGCCGCATTGTGTTTCGGCCGGGCCGCCTGTATAAGCGCCACCGATCCCGCGCCGACACCCCTGGAGGAGGCGGGGAACAGGCGGGCAGCCGCCCGCCGGACTCATCCAAGGAGAACACGAGACATGGCCGAAATACAGGAAATCAGCGCCCAGGCGCGCGACAAGGTCGGCAAGGGGGCCGCCCGCGCAGTCAGGCGCGAGGGCCTCGTGCCCGGTGTCATCTACGGCGACCGCAAGCCGCCGCAACCGATCTCGCTTCCGCGGCAGGCGCTGCTGCGGCACCTGCAGAGCGGAAGCTTCCTGTCGACGCTCTACATGATCGACGTCGGCGGCGAGAAGACGCGCGTCATTGCCCGCGACGTCCAGTTCGATCCGGTTCGCGACTTCCCGATACACGTCGATTTTCTCCGCGTCGCGAAGGGTGCCACGCTGACGTTGTGGATCCCCGTGCGGTTCGTCAACGAGGAGGACAGTCCGGGGCTCAAGCGCGGCGGCGTGCTGAACATCGTCCGCCACGAGGTCGAGGTGACCTGCCCGGTCGACAACATCCCCGAGGAGTTCGTGATCGACCTCGCCGGCCGCGACATCGGCGAAGCCATTCACTCCAGCGATCTCGACCTGCCGGAGGGCGTGCGGCCGACCATTACCGATCGCGACTTCACCATCGCGACCATCGCGGCACCGACCGTTGTCTCCGAGGCGGCTGAAGAGGAGGCCGAAGAGGAGGCTCCGGCGGCGGTCGAGGAAGCGGCCGAAGACGAGGAGGAGGAAGGCGGCGAGGCGTGATGTCCGGCTGGCGGCGGTTCCTGCCGTCTGCATTCGGACGTTTCGCCAGACCTTCCCGGTGCCCGATGATCCTCCTGGTAGGGCTCGGCAATCCCGGCCCCAAGTACGCAGGCACCAGACACAACATCGGATTCATGGCGGTGGACGAAATCGTCCGGCGCCATGACTTCGCGCCGTTCCGCCGCCGCTTCCAGGGCGAGGCGAGCGAAGGGACCATCGGTTCGACAAAGGTGCTGGTCCTGAAGCCGCAGACGTACATGAACGAATCGGGCCGGTCGGTTGCCGAAGCGATGAAGTTCTACCGGCTCGGGCCGGAACAGGTGATCGTGTTCCACGACGAACTGGACCTCGCGCCGGGAAAGCTGCGCGTGAAGCGCGGCGGCGGAACCGCCGGCCACAACGGCCTGAGATCGCTCGATCGGTACATCGGGCCGGATTTCCGCCGGGTGCGGCTGGGCATCGGGCATCCGGGGAACCGGGATGCGGTGGAACGCTATGTCTTGAGGGACTTCTCGAAGGCGGACCGCGAATGGCTCGATCCGCTGATCGAGGCGATCGGACGCCACGTCGATCTTCTCGTCGCGGGTGACGATGCCACCTTCGCCAACCGCGTCCACCTCGCCGTCAACCCGGCGCCCAGGCGGCCTGAGGTAAAAAGGTCTTCCGACCGGCCCGAGGAGGGCGCGGACTAGATGGGGTTCCGGTGCGGCATCGTCGGCCTGCCGAATGTCGGCAAGTCGACCCTCTTCAATGCGCTGACCCAGACGGCGGCGGCACAGGCGGAGAACTATCCGTTCTGCACGATCGAGCCCAACGTCGGCGAGGTCGCGGTGCCGGACCCGCGGCTGGACGTCGTGGCGAAGATCGCGGGATCGGCCGCGATCGTGCCGGCACGGATCACCTTCGTCGACATCGCCGGGCTGGTTCGCGGCGCATCGCGCGGGGAGGGGCTCGGCAACCAGTTCCTCGCCCATATCCGCGAGGTCGACGCGGTGGCCTATGTGCTGCGCTGCTTCGAGGATCCGGACGTCACCCACGTCGAAGGCCGCATCGACCCGCTTGCCGATGCGGAGACCGTGGAGACCGAACTGATGCTGGCCGACCTCGAAAGCCTCGAGCGGCGGGTCGAGCCGCTGGTCAAGAAGGTGCGCGGCGGCGACAAGGAGGCGGCGAAGACGCTGGAACTGGTGGAGAGGGCGCTGGAACTCCTGCGCGACGGCAAGCCGGCCCGGCTTGCGCTGGTGCCGGAAGAGGACAGGCGCGCGTTCCAGGCGCTCAATCTCCTGACCTCGAAGCGGGTCCTCTACGTCTGCAATGTCGACGAGGCGTCAGCGGCGACCGGCAACGCCTACTCGCGCATGGTGGAAGAGCGTGTCGCGCGCGAGGCAGAGGAGGCGCAGGCTGCCGGAGGAGCCGTCCCGCGGCCGCCGGTGGTGGTGGTCATCTCGGCCCGCATCGAAGCCGAACTGGCACAGCTGGAGCCGCAGGAACGGGCGGAGTACCTCGCCGAACTGGGGCTCGAGGAGCCGGGATTGAACAGGCTCATCCGCGAGGGCTACCGGCTGCTCGACCTGATCACCTTCTTTACCGCCGGCCCCAAGGAGGCGCGCGCGTGGACGATCAGGCGGGGAACGAAGGCGCCGCAGGCGGCCGGCGTGATCCACAGCGATTTCGAGAAGGGGTTCATCCGCGCCGAAGCGATTTTTTACGACGACTATGTGCGTCTGAACGGCGAGCAGGGGGCGCGGGAAGCAGGGCGGATGCGGCTCGAAGGCCGCGACTACGTGGTGCAGGACGGCGACGTGCTGCACTTCCGGTTCGCGACCTGAACCGGCGGATCACTCCGGCGCCGGGCAGCGGGCGCGGTAATCCTCCAGGATCGCCCGCACATCATCGTCGAGCGGTATCGACCGCCTGCGCTCGTAGGACACCCTCACCGACACGAACCGGCCGGTGAAGCTCAACCGCCGACCGCTGCCATAGCCCCTGACCGCGTAGGTGACGGACGTGCGCCCGACCCGCTCCACGTAGACCTCGACCTCGAGCATGTCGCGCGGGGTGAGCGGGGAGACGAAGTCGATGTCGAGATGCACGACCGGTCCGCCGCTTCCCTGGTCGACCGTCTGAATGAACCAGTCCTGACCCAGGTAGGCGCGCATGAAGGCCTCGGCCGCCTCCAGCATGTAGTCGACGAACCGGCCCGTGTAGACGATCCGGGCCGCATCGGTGTCTTGCCAGAAGATCGGCCGGGTGTGCGTGAAGGGCAGGCGTTCGCCTTCCCGTCGCTCGGGCGCGCCGGTGGTCACTCGGCCAGCCTTACGTATTCGAAGTCGGTGGGCCTGTTGTCGATGCCGACCTTCGGCGGGGCGATCCACCCGGCAAACCTGCCCGGGGTGTGCTCCGGCTTCATCAGGTCGTAGATGAAATCCATGTCGGATGCCGACGGCAGCCACTCGTCCTTGCGCAACTGCCAGGTCGCCTCGTCCATGACCTCGCCGGTGGGCGAAACATGGAGGCCAGCGAACTCACCGATGCGGCGGTGGAAGGCGACGTGCGGCAGCCGGATCTCGAACGGAATGCCGGCCCGCTGAATGATCTTCGACCAGCGCTGTGCGCCGTTCTCGCAGTCGTTGATGTAGTCGTCCCGCAAGCGCGCGTTGAGCGCCGTCAGCGCCGGCTCGTCACGGGTGACGAACGCGCCGTTCTCGTACTTGAGGACCGGGTAGGTGTCACCGTGAAGCTGGTGGTCGTCGCCGGTGAGCCTGGCTTCCCGGAAGCGGCCCTTGATCCCCGCCTCGAAGGCGTTCGCGGCATTGGTCGACACTTCCGAACCGAACAGGTCGAGGCTCAGCGAGAAGTGCAGGTTGGCCTTCTTCTGGATCGTCGGCAGGTCGATGACCCCGAGCGCGCGGACCGCGTCAATATCGTACGGGTCGTCGATACCGGCCTCGTTCATCGCCTCGCAGGTGCGCTGGATGGTCCGGCCGACGCCCGTCTCGCCGACGAACATGTGATGCGATTCCTCGGTCAGCATGAACCGACAGGTGCGCGAGAGCGGATCGAACCCGGACTGGGCAAGCGCCTCGAGCTGCATCTTACCGTCGCGGTCGGTGAAGAAGGTGAACATGAAGAACGAGAGCCAGTCCGGCGTGGCTTCGTTGAATGCCCCGAGCATCCGCGGGTGGTCCTCGTCGCCAGACTGCCTGCGGAGCAGCTCTTCGGCCTCCTCCCGTCCGTCGCGGCCAAAGTATTTCTGCAGCAGATAGACCATCGCCCAGAGATGCCGTCCCTCCTCGACGTTCACCTGGAACAGGTTGCGCATGTCGTAGAGTGAGGGCGCGGTTGCGCCGAGATACCGCTGCTGCTCGACGGAAGCCGGTTCGGTATCGCCCTGGATCACGATGAGGCGGCGCAGCATGGCTCGATACTCGCCGGGCACCTCCTGCCAGACCGGCTCGCCGCGGTGGGCGCCGAACGGAATCCTGCGATCCTCGACCTGCGGGGCGAGCAGGATGCCCCAGCGGTACTCCGGCATCCTGACGAAGCCGAATTTGGCCCAACCCTCACGATCGACGCTGACGGCGGTAC
>CAZSNL010000172.1:0-5102 GCA_964608275.1 uncultured Hyphomicrobiales bacterium
CGGAATGGAGGTGTCGCAGTTCACCTACTTCCAGCAGGTCGGGGGACTCGACTGCTCGCCGGTTCCCGGCGAACTGACCTACGGCCTCGAACGGCTGGCGATGTTCGTGCAGGGCGTCGACAACGTCTACGACCTCAACTTCAATGGCGGCGAAGGCGAACACCGCATCACCTACGGCGACGTGTTCCTGCAGGCCGAGCAGGAGTACTCGCGCTACAATTTCGAGCACGCCGACACCGAAACCCTGTTCCGCCACTTCGCCGACGCCGAGGCGGAGTGCCGGGCACTGATCGAGGCCGGCTGGGCGGGCGGCGAAAAGCGGCATCACCTGCTTGCCCTTCCCGCCTACGACCAGTGCATCAAGGCGAGCCACGTCTTCAACCTGCTCGACGCGCGCGGCGTCATCTCGGTAACCGAGCGCCAGGCCTACATCCTGCGCGTGCGCGAGCTCGCCATGGCCTGCGCCGAGGCCTGGGTACACACCGAGGGAGGGGGACAGGAATGAGTGAACCGAGGACGCTCCTGCAGTTGGCCGGGGTCGATCCCGTCCCTGCCCCGCTGTCGTCATCGGTGCTGGTCATCGTCGATGCCCAGCGCGAATACGTCGACGGCGCGTTGCCGCTCCCGGGCGTTGCGCCGGCGCTCGCGGTGATCGCGCGGTTGATCGCACGCGCCCGCGAAGCAGACACTCCGATCGTCCACGTCGTCCACCGTGGTCGGTCCGGCGGCCTGTTCGACCCGGACGGAAACGGCGGCAGGGTCGCCGACGAGGCGGCGGCGCTCGCCGGTGAAACGATTGTCGGAAAGTCGCTGCCCAACGCGTTCGCCGGCACCGAGCTCGACAGCGTCCTGAAGGCGACCGGCCGCCAGTCGATCGTGCTTGCCGGCTTCATGACCCACATGTGCATCAGCTCGACGGCGCGGGCCGCGACCGACCTGGGCCTCCGCGTCACCCTCGCCGCCGACGGCAGCGCAACCCGCGACCTGCCCGACCCGCTGGGCGGGGTGATCAAGGCGGACGATCTCCATCGTGCGGCGCTGGCTGCGCTGTCGGACCGGTTCGCGACCATCGTGGCGGCCGACACGATTCCCGCGTAGCCCGCGATGCCGGACCTCCTGCTCGAGCTGTTTTCGGAAGAGATACCTGCCCGCATGCAGGCGCGGGCGGCGGACGACCTGAAGCGCCTGGTCACCGATGCGCTGGTCGACGCCGGGCTCACATACGATGGCGCCGTCGCCTTCGTCACCCCGCGCCGGCTGACCCTGTCGGTGTCCGGGTTGCCCGCCCGCCAGCCCGATCTCAGGGAGGAGCGCAAGGGGCCCCGCGTCGGCGCGCCGGACCGGGCGATCGCCGGTTTCCTTCAGTCGGCAGGCCTGGACAGCCTAGACAAGTGCGAGCAGCGCGAGGACAGGAAAGGCGCCTACTGGGTCGCCCTCATCGACCGGCCCGGCGAACCGGCCGAAGCGGTCATCGCCCGCATCGTGCCTGATGTCATCGGCCGCTTCCCGTGGCCAAAATCGATGCGCTGGGGCGACGGCCAGCTCAGGTGGGTGCGGCCGCTGCACGGCATCGTCTGCCTGTTCGGCCCCGAGACCGAGGAGACTGAGGTGGTCGACTTCGCCGTCGATGGCGTGCGCTCGGGCAACGTCACATACGGCCATCGGTTCATGGCGGGCGGGACGCCGATCACCGTGCGCCGGTTCGACGATTACGCCCGCCGGCTTGCCGAAGCGAAGGTGATGCTCGATCCCGATCAGCGCATCCGCACCATTGCCACCGATGCGCGGAACCTCGCCTTCGCACAAGGCTACGAGCTGGTCGAGGACGAAGCGCTGCTTGCCGAGAACGCCGGTCTCGTCGAATGGCCGGTGGTGCTGATGGGATCGTTCGACGAAGCGTACCTCGCGTTGCCGCCGGAAGTCGTTCGCCTCACCATCCGCCAGAACCAGAAGTGCTTCGTCATGCGCGGCGCCGACGGCCGGCTCGCCAATCGGTTCATCGTCGTCGCCAACATCGAGGCCGCCGACGGTGGCAAGTCGATCGTCGCCGGCAACGAGCGGGTGATCGCGGCACGGCTTTCCGACGCCCGCTTCTTCTGGGAGCAGGACCGCAAGACACCGCTTGCCGACCGGCTGGACGAGCTTGCCGGCATCACCTTCCATGCGAAGCTCGGCACCCAGCGCGAACGCGTGGAGCGGATCGAAAGGCTCGCCGCGGAAATCGCGAAAGAGATCGGCGCCGACGTGGAGAAGACAAGGCTGGCCGCGCGGCTCGCCAAGGTCGATCTCGTCACCGGCATGGTCGGCGAGTTCCCCGAACTGCAGGGCATCATGGGATACTACTATGCCCTGGAGGAAGGCATCGACCGCGAGGTTGCCGAGGCGATCCGCGACCACTACAAGCCGCAGGGGCCTTCCGACGGCCTGCCGCAAACGGCGGTCGGCCAGGCCGTGGCGCTTGCCGACAAGCTCGACATGCTGGTCGGCTTCTGGGCCATCGACGAGAAACCGACCGGTTCCAAGGACCCGTTCGCGCTGCGGCGCGCGGCGCTGGGCGTGATCAGGATCGTGCTCGAGAATTCCCTGCGTCTCGAACTGTCGCCCGTGATCGAAAGCCACGGCCACCTGATCGGGCAAGCGGCTTCGGGCACGTCTCAGGATCTCCTGGCCTTCTTCGCCGACCGGCTGAAGGTTCATCTGCGCGAACGGGGCGCACGGCACGACCTCATCGATGCGGTGTTCTCGCTCGGCGGCCAGGACGATCTCGTGACGATCGTCCGCCGGGTCGAGGCGCTGGGCCGGTTCCTCGACACCGAAGACGGCGCCAACCTGCTCACCGGCTACCGGCGCGCCGCGAACATCCTCAGGATAGAGGAGAAGAAGGACGGCCGCAGCCACGCCGGCGCGCCCGATCCGGCGCTGTTCGCCCAGGCCGAGGAAAAGGCCCTCGCTTCCGCCATCGACACCGTCACCCGGAGCGCCGCCAACGCCGTCGGGCGCGAGGACTTCGAGGCGGCGATGGCCGAACTCGCCCGCCTACGGGCGCCGGTCGATGCCTATTTCGACACCGTCACCGTCAATGCTGAGGACCCTGCCTTGCGGGACAACCGCCTGAAGCTGCTCTCGCGGATCCGCGAGGCGATCCACGAAGTGGCCGACTTCTCGAGGATCGAGGGCTAGGCGACGTTCCGCCGCGCCCTCTTGACCCACGTTGGCAAACCGGGTTTCTAGCGAACGGTTCTGCCTTCCCGAGGTGAGCCACACTTTCGCTGTTTTCGCCCCTCATGTGCTGCGGCGCAGCCGCAGGATTTTCGCAGGATCATCGACCAATGCGTGACCCGCAGCCACAAGCACCATCGCAGACTGCAACCGACAGCCCCGCGACACGCACCGCTTCCCAGACCAAGTGGGTCTACCGGTTCGGCGGCGGCCGGGCGGATGGCGGGGCCGAAATGCGCGACCTGCTGGGCGGCAAGGGCGCCAACCTCGCCGAGATGTCGAGCCTCGGACTTCCGGTCCCGCCCGGCTTCACCATCACCACCGAGGTCTGCGCCGCGTTCTATGATGCCGGCCGTACCTTTCCCGAAGGGCTGGAGGCGCAGGTGTCGGAAGCGCTCGACGAGATCGGTACCGAAGTCGGCGCCGTGTTCGGCAACCCCGACAACCCGCTCCTCGTCTCGGTGCGCTCCGGCGCGCGGGCGTCGATGCCCGGCATGATGGACACCATCCTCAACCTCGGCCTCAACGACGAGACGGTGGCAGGGCTTGCCCGCCGCTCCGGCGACGAGCGCTTCGCCTGGGATTCCTACCGGCGCTTCATCCAGATGTATTCGAGCGTCGTGCTCGGCCTCGATCACGATCTGTTCGAGGGCCTGCTTGCCGACCACAAGGCCGACAACGACCTCGAGCTCGACACCGACCTCTCGGCCGCCGACTGGCGCAGCCTGGTCGACCGCTACAAGGCCGCGGTCGAGGACGAGCACGGCTCGCCGTTCCCTCAGGACCCCCGCGATCAACTGTGGGGCGCGGTCGCGGCGGTGTTCGGCTCGTGGAACAACCAGCGTGCCATCACCTACCGCCGGCTGCACGGGATCCCCGACAGCTGGGGCACCGCGGTCAACGTGCAGGCCATGGTGTTCGGCAACATGGGGTCCGACAGCGCCACCGGCGTCGCGTTCACGCGCAACCCGTCGACCGGCGAGCGGGCACTGTACGGCGAGTTCCTGGTCAATGCCCAGGGCGAGGACGTGGTGGCCGGCATCCGCACGCCGCACAGCATCACCGAGGCGGCGCGCCGCGAGTCGGGTGCCCAGGAGCCGTCGCTGGAACAGCTGATGCCGGACGCGTTCGCGGAGCTCAAGCGGATCTGCGAGACGCTCGAGCGGCACTACCGCGACATGCAGGACGTCGAGTTCACCGTCCAGCAGGGCAAGCTGTGGATGCTTCAGTGCCGCACCGGCAAGCGTACCGCGCAGGCGGCGCTGAAGATCGCCATCGACCTCGTCGACGAGGGCCTCATCACCCGCGAGGAGGCGGTCGCCCGGATCGACCCCGCCTCGCTCGACCAGCTGCTGCACCCCACCCTCGACCCCGATGCCGAACGGGTCCTGCTGGCGTCGGGACTGCCGGCCTCCCCGGGCGCCGCATCGGGCGAGATCGTGTTCGATCCGGACGAGGCGGAGAAGCTCAACGGGCTTGGCCACAAGGTCATCCTGGTGCGGGTCGAAACCAGCCCCGAGGACATCCACGGCATGCATGCCGCGCAGGGCATCCTGACCACCCGCGGCGGCATGACCAGCCACGCCGCCGTGGTCGCCCGCGGCATGGGCCGGCCATGCGTGTCGGGGGCCGGCAGCATCCACATCAACTACGCCGACGAGACGCTCAGCGCCGCCGGCCACGTGCTCAGGAAAGGCGACCTCATCACCATCGACGGCACCACCGGCCAGGTGCTGAAGGGCGAGGTCGCCACCATCAAGCCGGAACTGACCGGCGACTTCGCGCGGCTGATGGAGGCCGCCGACTCGATCCGCCGCCTCGGCGTGCGCGCCAACGCCGACACCCCGGCCGATGCCCGCGCCGCCCGCGAGTTCGGTGCCGAG
>CAZSNL010000173.1:0-5087 GCA_964608275.1 uncultured Hyphomicrobiales bacterium
TCACGTCCCGCTTCTCTTCCCTGCGGGTGAACGGGAACAGGATGCCCATGCCGAGGTCAAAGCCGTCGAGGATGACGTACATGGCGACCGCGGTACCGATCAGGCCGGCCCAGATGACGGGGAGGTACCACTCCATGGCGCTAGCCCTCCGGCGCTTCCAGCGGTCGGCCGGGGCCGTGTCTTCCGATCGCCTCGCGCGCCGCCTCCTCGGCGGCTGAGAGCGGCCGGCTGGGCACGCCCGCGGGCGGTTCGGCGGCATAGTCCTTCGGCCCTGCCTCGATGAGCCGGTTCATGTAGTAGATCCCGGTCGAGAACACGACGCCGTAGATCACCACGAACAGGACCAGGGTGCCGAGTACGGTTGCACCGGGCACCGGGGAGGCGCCGTCCGCCGTCAGCATCAGGTCCTGCACCAGCCATGGCTGGCGACCCTGCTCGGTCACGAACCAGCCGGCGAGGATGGCGATGAAGCCGAGCGGCCAGGAATGCGCGGATACCTTCAGGAACGACCGGCTCTCGAACAATCGTCCCCGCCACCAGAGCACGCCGCCCCAGATCGCCAGGGCGATGAGGAAGATGCCGATCGCGACCATGATCCGGAACGTGAAGAAGACGTTGGCGACCGGCGGCCACTCCTCGCGGGGGAAATCCGCAAGGCCGGGGTAGGTGCCGTCGAGGTCGTGGGTCAGGATCAGCGCCCCGAGCTTCGGTATCGCGATCTCGAAGCGGTTCGTCTGGGCCTCCTCGTCCGGGAAGGCAAACAGCACCAGGTCGCCGGGATCGGTGCCGCGCCAGTGGCCTTCCATCGCCGCGACCTTCACCGGCTGGTGCTCCAGCGTGTTCAGTCCGTGCAGGTCGCCGATCACCAGCTGCAGCGGCGCCGAGACGAGGAGCATGCCGACCGCCATCCGCAGCATGGTCCGGCTGTCCTCCGGGTACCGGTCGGCCAGCAGGTAGCGGGCGCCGACGGCGAGGACGACCACGGCGGTGGTGAGGTACGCCGCGTTGACCATGTGGGTCAGCCGGTACGGGAAGCTCGGATTGAAGATGATCTGGATCCAGTCCAGCGGATAGGCGACGCCGTCGCGGATCTCGTGCCCGGCCGGCGTCTGCATCCAGCTGTTGGCGGACAGGATCCAGAACGCGCTGGTCGCGGTCCCGATCGCGACGAGGATGGCGGACGTGGTGATCAGCCACGGCGGAAACCGGTTCCAGCCGAACAGCATGATGCCGAGGAACGTCGCCTCGAGGTAGAACGCCGTCAGCACCTCGTAGCCGATCAGCGGCGCGACGACATTGCCGGTGAACTCGGAGAACCGGCTCCAATTGGTGCCGAACTGGTAGCTCAGCACGATGCCGGAGACGACGCCCATGGCGAACGAGATGGCGAAGATCCGGGTCCAGAACCGGGCGAGGCGGTGGTACTTCTCCTCGCCGGTCCGCATCCACATCAGGAGCAGGACGGCAACGTAGGCCGACAGCCCGATGGTGAACGCGGGAAAGATGATGTGGAACGAGACCGTGAACGCGAACTGGATCCGCGCCAGAAGGACCGGGTCGAAGTCCATGATCGCACCCCTCGCTTCACGACCGATCGACCGTATGCTGTCCTTCTACAGCGCTTCGGTCCGACTTCGGCAGCCGCTCGTGCAACCGGGTAAACGGTCTATCTATACCGTGTTTTCAAGCCCATGAAAATTGTTGGTTACGCGGGTTGGTTCCCGCCGCGGTGCGCCCCCGGTTGGTGCCCTGACGGGCCTGCGCCGGCGCGACCTGTCCGCCGCGAGACGGCCAGGGCCGGCAATCAGCGTGCCCCCAGCCGGGCGATCAGCCGCTGCGCATCGAACGGGGCGCGGACCTTGGCGTCGTTGTCGAAGAAGACGAAGACGTCGCGGGCGGGCAGCCGCGCCGCCGGTTCGTCGACCACCCGCCGTGCGTCGGCCGGCTCGCCGCCCGATGCCCAGGCGGCGATCCTCGCGACCCAGGTGTCGAGCGCCTCGTCGTCGTAGCCGCTGGCATAGAGTTCGGTCGAGCCGTGGAGCCGGCAGTAGACGAAGTCTGCGGTGACATCCATCAGGCACGGCCAGTCGACGGAATCGGAGACCACCAGCGCCACGCCGTGGCGGCGCAGGAGGGCGATGAAGTCGGGGGCGCGGAAGCTTTCGTGGCGCACCTCGACGGCATGGCGGAGCGGGCGCCTGGCATCGGTCCTGGTCCACGCGCGCCCGGCAAGTCGGTCGTCGTGCCGCCGTGCGATCGTGGCCGCGGCGGCGGTATCGCGCGGCAGGGCGGCGAGGAACGGCTCGAGCCGCTCCGGGTCGAACGGGAAACTGGGCGGAAACTGCCACAGGATTGGTCCGAGCTTCGGGCCGAGCTTCAGGATCCCCTGGGCGAAGAAGTTGGCCAGCGCGTCCGCCGCCCCCTTGAGCCGCAGCATGTGGGTGATGTAGCGGGAGCCCTTGACGGCGAAGACGAAGTCGTCGGGGACCTCGGCCGCCCACCGTTCGAAATACTCCGGCCGCTGCAGCGAGTAATGGGTGCCGTTGATCTCGATCGCGGTCAGGACGCTCGCCGCATATTCCAGTTCGCGGCGCTGCGGCAGGTCGGCGGGATAGAACTCGCCGCGCCAGCCGGCGTAGCGCCAGCCGGAGATGCCGATCCGCACGTCGCCCCGTCGCGCCATCGGCCGGCTGCCGGTCGGCGATCCTGCCTACCGGCCCGGGCCCTCGAGGAGTTCCGGGTTGAACTCGAAGATGCGCAGGTTCCGCCGGTAGCCGTAGTAGTCGGGGAACTCGCCGTAGATGATGATCCCGGCCGGCGGATAGGTGGGTGCGCCGCCGGACCGGAAGCCGTGCGGCGGCGGTGGTGCCGGCGGATCGCCGCGGCGGCGGCGGATCTTCTCCCACTGCGGGTCGAGGCCGAGGTCGCGGCGCAGGTAGCCGTGCTTGACCGGTATGACGTGAAGAGGTCCGGCCGCCTCGATCCCGCCTGCTGCGGCGGCCGGGTCGGCTTCCGCCGCCGCGAGGCCGGTGGCGATGGCGGCGGCGAACAGGGTGGTCAGAACGGTCATCAGACGATCTCCTCGGTTTCCGGCCGCCCCTGTCGCACCGCCCGCCACGTCCTTCAGATCAGGACGATATCATCGGCGAGGTCGTTGAAGTTGTCGACCCCGAGCAGGATGATGCGCGGGGCGTCGGCGCCGGTCTTGCTCAGGTCGATGGCGCTGTCGCCGCCGGAGCTGGTCGCGTGGTTCAGCACCTGCTGGACGGTGTTGAAGCCGAAGTCGCGCGAAATGAACAGCGTATCGATGTCGTCCTCGAAGTCGAGGATGAAGTCGCGGCCGGATCCCGGCTCGAACCGGAACCCGTCCTCGCCGGCGCCGCCGGTGAGGCTGTCGGGGCCGCGGCCGCCGATGATGACGTCATTGCCGGGGCCGCCGATGATGGTGTCGCGGCCGGGGCCGCCGTTCAGGGTGTCGTTGCCGCCGCCGCCGACCAGCCGGTCGTGGTTGGCGCCGCCGAGAAGCTCGTCGTGGCCGCCGCCGCCGAGGAGGGTGTCGTTGCCGGCACGGCCGATCAGGCGGTCGCCGCCGCCGCCGCCGATCAGCCGGTCGTCGCCGGCGCCGCCCCGGAGCAGGTCGGGGCCGCCGAGGCCGTTGAGCGTGTCGTCGCCACCGAGACCGTCGATGGTGTCCTTTCCGTTGGTGCCGTCCAGCAGGTTGTCGCCTGCATTGCCACTGATCTTAGCCATCGCGAGTCATCCTTTCGTGTCAGCAATGACCAAACGGTGCTTGCACGGCACGACTACGAGACAGCATCCGGGCAAGCCTCGGATTTGATCACGCGGTGCGCGACCCCGTCAATCACGATGACGGGGCGCATCACGGTGTGGTGAACGGGCGGTAGCCGGCGACGGTTGCGGCGGCGGGCGGCGGCGGTTGCGGCGGCGGGCGGCGGCGGTTGCGGCGGCGGGCGGCGACGGTTGCGGCGGCTAGTGGAGGCGCGCGCCGCAGGAGTCCGGCTGGCAGGCGAGGCGGGCGACGAGGCGCGGCGTCGGCAACGCAAGCCGGCAACCGCAGCATGTCAGCACCTCGGCGAACTCGTCGGAGGCGGTCACCACGTCGTCGAGGAACGGCGCCCGGGTCTCGCCCACCAGGCAGAAGGCGGCGGCGCGGGCGGCGGCGCGGTCGTCATGCTGGCAGGCGGCGACGATGCCGAGCGCGAAGCATTCGTCGCGGCACAGGCCGGGGCAGGCGTGCGGATGACACTGCAGGCGGCGGCCGCAGCCGCGCATGAGCACGCGAACCCAGGACGCCAGTTCGCCGACCGCCTGCCTCGCCCCCTGGGTGCCGAGCTCGCTTGACCAGGTGTTCCAGGCGAGTTCCCAGCAGCCGATGTCGCCGGTCTCGTAGCCGGCCAGCCAGCAGCGCAGGCCGGTCAGCACCAGCCGTTCCGGCGGCAGGCCGGGATCGAACGTCATCCGTGCACGGCCGGCAGTCGCTCCGGTCTCGTGCTTCCTGCGCAACGCCATGGTCGAAACCCCGCTTCGACAGGTCTTCCCCATGCGGCCGATAGGGCAGTGAGCGGGGTCGTGTCAACGGAAATCCGACCACACAAGTCAACTTTAGAACGGTTCGAAAGTCACGCAATATCAATAACTTGGAAACATTCCAAAGTTCTTGCCGGGCGCTCGCTGGCGGGATATTCGCCGGGCGCGGCCCCGGTCACCCGGCCGCCATCAGGGCCACGAACCGGTCGAACAGGTAGTGGCTGTCGTGCGGGCCGGGGGAGGCCTCGGGGTGGAACTGCACCGAGAACACCGGCCGGCCGTCGACGACAAGGCCGCAGTTGGTGCCGTCGAACAGCGACACGTGGGTTTCCGTCACCCCCGGCGGCAGGCTGGCGCGGTCGACGGCGAAGCCGTGGTTCATCGAGGTGATCTCGACCCGGCCGGTGGCGCAGTTCCGCACCGGGTGGTTGGCGCCGTGATGGCCGTGGCGCATCCTGACGGTGCGCGCGCCCAACGCCAGCGCCAGCATCTGGTGGCCGAGGCAGATGCCGAACACCGGCTTGCCGGACTCGACCAGC
>CAZSNL010000174.1:0-5041 GCA_964608275.1 uncultured Hyphomicrobiales bacterium
CTCAAGCCCGACAAGGAGGCACAGGCCCGCGCAATCTTCGAAAAGTGGGGGCTCGATTTCGCCGTCGTTGGCGAGACCACCGACACCTGCCGGTTCGTCGTTCGCCACCGTGGGGTCGTCGAGGCCGACCTGCCGATCAGGGAGCTTGACGACGAGGCACCCGAGTACGACCGGCCGTGGGTCGAGCACCGGCCGCAACCGCCCCTCACGCCCGACGCCGTCCCGGCGCCACGCGATGCCGGCGAGGCGCTTGTCGCCCTGATGGGATCGCCCGATCTCTGCTCGCGGCGCTGGGTATGGGAACAGTACGACCACCTGATCCTCGGCAACACCGTGCAGCGGCCCGGCGGCGATGCGGCCGTGATTCGCATCGACGGCACCAACCGGGCCATCGCCGCGACCGCCGACGTCACGCCGCGCTACTGCGAGGCCGACCCGGTCGAGGGCGGCCGCCAGGCGGTCGCCGAAGCCTGGCGCAATCTCACCGCGGTCGGCGCCGAACCGCTGGCCGTCACCGACAATCTCAATTTCGGCAATCCCGAGCGGCCCGAGATCATGGGGCAGTTCGTCGGCTGCATCCGCGGCATCGGCGAAGCGTGCCGGGCGCTGGCCTTCCCCATCGTTTCGGGCAACGTGTCGCTGTACAACGAGACCGACGGCGTTGCCATTCCCCCGACGCCCACCATCGGCGGCGTCGGGCTGATCGACGATCTTGCCCATCACATGGTGTTGTCGCTCGATCGCGAGGGACTGGACCTCCTCGTCATCGGCGCCGAGCGCGGCCATCTCGGACGCTCGCTCTACCAGCGCAACATCGTCGGTGAAGACCGCGGCGCCCCGCCGCCGGTCGATCTTTCCGCCGAGCGCGCCGCCGGCGATCTTGTCCTCGGGCTCATCCGCAACCGTCTGGTCGAGGCAGTGCACGACTGCTCTGACGGCGGGCTGGCGGTGGCAATCGCGGAAATGGCACTCGCCGGCGGTGTCGGCGCGGATGTCCGGCTCGATGGCGGCGACATCCCCCACCATGCGCTGCTGTTCGGCGAGGACCAGGGCCGCTACGTCGTTGCCTGCGATCCGGCGCACACCGCGGAGGTCATGTCCAGGGCGGGCAACGCCGGTGTGGCGGTGCGGCTGACCGGACGCTCCGGCGGCAGCCGCTTGACCCTGCCCGGCGCCGCTCCGATATCATTGGACAGCCTGAGGGAGGTCCATGAAGGATGGTTGCCGCGCTACATGGACGGGGACTAGACTCCCGGGAGCCGGCTTGATTTGTGGAGGCGAGATCGCAAGCGATGCCAATGGATGCCAGTGAGATCGTGGCGCTGATCAAGAAGCGGCTGCCCGATGCCCGGATCGAGATCACGGACCTGCGGGGCGATGGCGACCACTATGCGGCAAGTGTCGTTTCAGCGGCGTTCAGGGGCAAATCGCGTGTCCAGCAGCACCAGATCGTCTACGAGGCGCTGAAGGGATCGATGGGCGGCGAGCTGCACGCGCTCGCGCTGCAGACGTCTGCTCCCGAAGACTGAGGGAACCCGGCCGGACAACAGAAAGGAATGCCAATGAGCAACGATATTCAGGAACGTATTCGCGAGCAGGTCACCAGCAACGACGTCGTCCTGTTCATGAAGGGTACCCGCGACTTCCCGCAGTGCGGGTTTTCAGGCCAGGTGGTCCAGATTCTCGACTATCTCGGGGTCCCGTATACGGACGTGAACGTGCTTGCTTCGGACGAACTGCGCCAGGGGATCAAGGAATTCTCCGACTGGCCGACCATCCCGCAGCTCTACGTCAAGGGCGAATTCATCGGCGGCTGCGACATCGTCCGCGAGATGTTCCAGTCAGGCGAGCTGCGCCAGCACTTCGAGACCAAGGGCATCAGCCTCGAACACGCGTGAAATCGGCTTGGCGCCGGACCGATCGGCAACTGGGGCCGTCCGATGATCGGGCGGCCCCCGTCATGTCGGGGACGAACTCAGCGTGAATAGTACTCGATGACGAGGTTCGGCTCCATCACCACCGGATAGGGCACGTCGGCGAGGCTCGGCTCGCGGGTCAGCGTGGCCGTCATCTTGCGCTCGTCGACCGCGATATAGTCCGGCACGTCGCGCTCGGGGCTCTGCATCGCCTCGAGCAGCGGCGGGATCTGGCGCGACTTCTCTCGCACCTCGACCACGTCGCCAACCTTGAGCCGCATGCTGGGGATGTTGGCGCGCCTGCCGTTCACCCGCACATGCCCGTGATTGATGAACTGGCGCGCGGCAAACGGCGTGAGCGCGAACTTGGCGCGGAACACGATGGTATCGAGCCGGCGCTCGAGCAGGCTGATGAGGTTCTCCGAGGTGTCGCCACGCAGCCGGTTGGCCTCCTCGTAGAGCCGGCGGAAGTGCCGTTCGTTGATGTTGCCGTAGTAACCCTTCAGCTTCTGCTTCGCCCGCAGCTGGACACCGTAGTCGGACAGCTTGCCGCGGCGGCGCTGGCCGTGCTCGCCGGGACCATAGGAGCGGCGGTTCACAGGGCTCTTCGGCCGCCCCCAGATGTTCTCGCCGAGACGGCGATCGATCTTGTACTTCGCGCGAACGCGTTTGGTCATGCGTGGTACCTCGAAAAAGAAAGGTGCTTCGTCATTACATGAAGCCCGCCCTCCTCTGCCGGGCTCCCGAACGGGAGCCGGCCGACAGACCTGCAGCCGATCATGCTGCAAGACCACGGGCAGGCAAGAACCGCAAGGCCAAATGGGCCCCGCGCACGGCGGCTTAATTAGGCCCCTCGACGTGGAATGTCAAACGGCGCTCACGCCGGCACCGGCCGATCCGCGCGCAGGTTCAGCCCGCGGGCCTGCAGCGCCGCCGCGAGATCGCGGGTGACCCGTTGCGGTGCCGTGAACACCGCGATGGCGCCCTCTGCGGCCGGCCGGTCCGCCGCGTCCGGCGGCAGTACCTCCAGCACCCGCCTCGCGATCGCTGGTGCCGGATCGATCCATTCGACCGCCCACGGCGCCGCGGCGCGAAGGTCATCGAGGATCAGCGGATAGTGGGTGCAGGCGAGGACGACCGTATCGGTGCGGCGGCCACCGGTGTCGAGGAACGCCGGAGCGATCTCCATCCGTACCGCGTCCATGTCGACCGCTCTGCCGGCGAGCTTTGCCTCCGCGATCGGCGCCAGTTCGTGGCAGCCCACCAGGCGTACCGCCACGTGTGTTGCAAACGTGCGGATCAGGGCGCGCGTGTACTCGCGCTTCATGGTGCCGGGGGTAGCGAGCACGCTCACGAGCCCGCTCCGGGTCAGCTTCGCCGCCGCCTTGATCGCGGGGACCGTGCCGGCGAACGGCATGGCGAACCGTGCCCGCAGATGCGGCAGAACGAGGGTCGAGGCCGTGTTGCAGGCGATGACGCAGAGGTCCGGCGACCAGGTGGCGACGAGCTGGTCGAAAAGCGCGACGATCCGCGCGATCAGGTCGTCCTCGTCCCACTCGCCATAGGGAAAGCCGTCGTTGTCGGCGACGTAGACGTACGAGGCATCAGGGAGAACTGCACGGATGGCATCGAGCACGGTCAGTCCGCCGACGCCGGAGTCGAAAACGAGGATCCGGCTCATCGATCGCCGCCCTCGCCTCGCCGGCAAGCGCCGCCCGTCGCAATGAGCGCCGATACGATGCCGTGCAGCGTCCGCACGTCCTGTTCGGTCAGATTGGCCCGCTGGAAGATGTTGCGGATGCTGCGCACCATGGCCGGACGTTTCTCCGGCGGGTAGAGAAATCCCGCTTCGTCGAGAGCCTGTTCCAGGCGGCGGAAGAAGTTCAGCACCTCCTCGCTGGTTGCCGTGCGCGTCCCGGGAATTCGGGGGCCGGTCCGCGTCACCGGCGCGGGGCCGAACGCGGGGTCGCCGAAGGTGGTGGCGACCGGCTTGTACCATTCGTAGCCGACCAGCAGCACCGCCTGCGCGAGGTTGAGCGATGCGAACGCCGGGCTCACCGGCGCCATCACGATGGCGTGGGCGAGCACCACGTCATCGTTCTTCAGCCCCGCCTTCTCGCGCCCGAACAGGACCCCTGTGCGCTCCCCTGCCGCCTCGCGGGCGCGCAGCTCCCGCGCCGCCTCGGCAACCGACATCACCGGTTTCGCCATGTCGCGGGTGCGCGCGGTCGTGGCGAGGACGAACTGGAGGTCGGCGATTGCCTCTTCGGTGGTCGCGAACACGCGCGCGCCATCGACCACCCGGTCGGCGCCCGAGGCCGCCCGGACGGCGGACATGCTTGGCCACCCGTCGCGCGGGGCGACGAGACGCAGGTCGTCCAGTCCGAAGTTGGCCATGGCCCGGGCCGCGGTGCCGATGTTCTCGCCGAGCTGCGGCTCCACCAGAACGATGGCCGGCCCGCCCTCCGGCTGCTCCCTGGTTCGATCGGTGCCCGCCACGCCGGTATTCCGTATCCGTGAAGTCGTCGACGCACTGGCATAGGTCAACAGTCGCGTTTGATCAATGCGGCGGGCTCTGCTAGGAACCGCAACGTGTGCGGCTTGGCCCGCCGCTCACGTTTTCCCCTCTTTGCAACCACTGGAAGCATCCGGACGATGACGAAGATCAAGGTCGCGAACCCCATCGTTGAAATCGATGGCGACGAGATGACCCGTATCATCTGGCAGCTCATCAAGGAAAAGCTGATCCACCCGTACCTGGACGTGGAGCTGGAGTACTACGATCTCGGCATCGAGAACCGTGATGCGACCGACGACCAGGTCACCGTCGACGCCGCCCATGCGATCAAGCGGCACGGCGTGGGCGTGAAGTGCGCGACCATCACCCCCGATGAGGCGCGGGTGAAGGAGTTCGGTCTCAAGCGCATGTACCGCTCGCCCAACGGCACCATCCGCAACATCCTCGGTGGCGTGATCTTCCGCGAGCCGATCATCTGCCGCAACGTGCCGCGACTCGTCCCCGGCTGGACCGAACCGATCGTCATCGGTCGCCACGCCTTCGGCGACCAGTACCGCGCCACCGACTTCGTGTTCCCGGGCAAGGGCCGGCTGACAATCCGTTTCGA
>CAZSNL010000175.1:0-5028 GCA_964608275.1 uncultured Hyphomicrobiales bacterium
GACTGATCGTCGTCGCCGACGCAACAGATGTTCTGCCGTCCCCGCGCCAGGAGCCTCAGCCACAGGTACTGGGCGACGTTGGTGTCCTGGTACTCGTCCACAAGCATGTAGCGGAAGCGGTCCTGGTAGATGGCGAGGACATCGGCGTTCTCCTGGAAAAGCCGCAGGCATTCCATAAGGAGATCGCCGAAATCGGTCGCGTTCACCACCTTCAGCCGTGCCTGGTACTCCGCGTAGAGGGTGGCCCCGCGGCCGTTGGCGAACGCGTGCGCCTCACCCGCAGGTACCTTGTCGGGCGCAAGCCCGCGGTTCTTCCAGCCGTCGATCAGCGACGCCAGATGGCGGGCCGGCCAGCGCTTCTCGTCGAGGTCCTCGGCCTGGAGGATCTGCCTGAGGAGCCTGATCTGGTCGTCGGTGTCGAGGATCGAGAAATCCGACTTGAGGCCGACGAGCTCCGCATGGCGACGAAGGATCCTGACGCAGATGGAGTGGAAGGTGCCCAGCCACTGCATGCCTTCGACGACGCCGCCGATAAGGTCGCCGATGCGGTCCTTCATCTCGCGCGCCGCCTTATTGGTGAAGGTGACGGCGAGGATCTGTCCGGGCCACGCCTTGCGCGTGTACAGCAGATGGGCAAGCCGCGTCGTCAGCACCCGGGTCTTGCCGGTGCCGGCGCCCGCCAGCACCAGGAGCGGTCCCTCGGTGGTCTCCACCGCCTCGCGCTGTTCGGGGTTCAGCCCGGCGAGGTAACGCGGATCCGCCCGCGCGGCGGCGCGCGCGGCGATGCCGCTGGCGGGCACCGGGGGGCGCTCGTCGTCGAACTCGTCGAACCGGAATGGATCGGATGGGCTCATCGCGTCTTATATAGGCGATTCCGCGGCAGGATGCTCCCCCGTGCGGGTGCGGCCTGCCGCCCTCACGGAGCAAGCGGGCCGCCGCGTGCATTTGGCAACAGGCGCCACCTGCCAGGACGAGGCAAGCTCATGCAGTTCGTGTCGCTCGAGACCCGGGTCCTGAAACCGTCCGGTGCCATCCCCAACAGCAGGCTGCCGCTGGTGATCTACCGGTCGGTGGCGTTGCCGGAGCTGCGCACCGCGGAGGGCTGCGCCCGCCTGTTCAGCGGCAACGGGTGGGGCGGGAACTGGATCGACGGCGTCTTCGACTACTGGCATTTTCACACCACGGGCCACGAGGTCCTGGGCTGTGTCGCCGGCCAGGCGGTAATCGGCTTCGGCGGCGCCGACGGGATCGCGACGACGGTCACCGCCGGTGACGTGGCGGTGCTGCCGGCGGGCACCGGGCACCGGCGGCTCGAGGCATCGCCGGACTTCACCGTCGTCGGCGGCTATCCTCCGGGGCAATCGGGGCGAATCGTCTGCCCCGGCGACATTCCCATCGGCGAGGCCGTGCTGCAGATCGAAGAACTGCCGCTGCCCGATACCGATCCCCTGTTCGGCCCCGGCAGCACCCTGGTCGACTGCTGGCGGGGTCAGTAGCGGCCGTTTCGACAATCCGCGCCATTCGGGAATTCCCGTTTCCCTGCGTGTCTGGGGTGTTGATCGCGCCGCGCCGCCGCCGCAGACTGCCCGGCTTCAGGGAGACCGCGGGTCCGGGGCAATGAAGCTGGTTCAGCCGGTCATCTACGTATTGAGCGTCCAGCTGTTCGGACTGGCGGTGCTGATGCTCCTGTGCGCCGTGTTCGGCTTCTTCCATGCGGGGCCGGCGGCCGAAGGGTTCGTCATCTCGTCGGCGATGACGCTGTTCGTGTCCGGCACGCTCTACTTCGCCACCCGGCAACCGCAGGTGCCGCCGCTTTCGCGCCGCCAGGCGTTCCTGCTCACCACGGTGAGCTGGATCGGCATCTGCGTGTTCGCCGCGATTCCGTTCATTGTCACCAACAGCGTGGCCACCGTCACCGATGCCGTGTTCGAGGCGGTGTCCGGCATCACGACCACCGGCTCGACAGTGATGACGGACCTGGACAGTGCCGATCGGGCCATCCTGCTTTGGCGAAGCGGCCTGCAATGGATCGGCGGCCTCGGCATCGTGATCATGGCGATCATGCTGCTGCCGTTTCTCCGCGTCGGCGGCATGCAGCTGTTCCACACCGAACGGATCGACCGCTCGGAGCGGATCGTCGCCCGCCCGATACAGCTCGCGCGATCGATCGTCGGCATCTACCTCGTGCTGACGGTCGCCTGCATGGTCGCCTACGACATGGCGGGCATGGACGCCTTCGATGCGGTCAACCACGCGATGACGACGGTATCGACGGCCGGCTATTCGACCCGCGACGCGTCGATCGGGTACTACCCGCAGCCCGCCGTGCTGTGGGTCGGCATCGTGTTCATGATCGCCGGCGCGCTGCCGTTCGCAGTCTATATCGCCGCGGTGCAGGGCCGGCCCGCGGCACTGTTCACCGACCCGCAGATCCGCCTGTTCGTACCGGCTCTCCTCGCCTGGGGCCTGGTCCTGGGCATCTGGCTGTCGGTCACCAGCGACCTGCCGTTCGAGGTCGCCTTCCGGCATGCCCTGTTCAGCGTCACCTCGATCATCACGACGACCGGCCTGGTCAGCACCGACTACAGTGCCTGGGGGCCGTTCGCGGCCGGCGTGTTCCTCGTCATCATGTTCGTCGGCGGATGCGCCGGATCGACAACCGGCGCCGTCAAGATCTACCGCTGGCAGGTCCTGTTGATCATCCTGCGCAGCTTCCTCGGCCGCATGGTCATGCCCAGCCGCATCTATTCGCTGTCCTACGGCGGGCGCCACATCACCGAGGAGGTGGTCGTCTCGGTCCTCGCCTTCCTCGCCGTGTTCGCCGGCAGCCTGGCGGTGTTCACGCTCCTCCTCGCCGCCACCGGGCTCGACCTGGTGACCGCCCTGTCGGCGGCCGGGTCCGCGATCAGCAACGTCGGTCCGGGGCTCGGGACGACAATCGGTCCGGCGGGAACCTTCGCGTCGCTGCCGGACAGTGCCAAGTGGCTCCTGTGCGCGGCCATGCTGCTCGGCAGGCTGGAGGTGTTCACCGTTCTGGTGCTGTTCCTGCCGGGCTTCTGGCGGCAGTAGTCCGGGGGCCGTGCGGCAGTCGGGCTAGGCTCGCCGGTCATGGTGGCAATTCGGGCCGTCCTGCCGCCGCAGCGTTGCGGCGGCCCTTTCAGCCCTTGCGGGGGATGCCGATGGCGCGGCCCACCTGTGCCGGCACCGGCAGATGCCGGTGCGCCTCGTGCATCGCCCGGATGCGCTCGAGGACATCGTCGGGAAAGGGTGCGCTGCGGCCGGTCGCCAGATCGACGTGTATGTTCACCTGTTCCATGACGGCGCAGAGGTGGCCTGCCGTGGCGTGGCGCATTTCCTGGACAAAGTGAGTCCGCTTGGCATCGTAATCGAGCATCTGCAGCGTCACCTGGACGGCATCGTCGCCCCTGACCTCGCGAAGGTAGGAGATGTGCAGGTCCAGCGTGTAGAATGTCGAGTTCCGGGTCGCGATATGCTCCGGACCGAGCCCGAAGGTGTCGAACGCGAGATCGATGGCCTGGTCGAACAGCACCAGGTAGTAGGCGAAGTTGAGATGCCCGTTGTAATCGATCCACTCAGGCCTGACATGGGAGACGGGGGCGATGAAGGGAGCGCTCGCGTGCATGACCTCGTCCGTGGTGCGCGGCCCCGGATTTCCTGCGCCGAACGTTCACGCGACGCCGCGCATCTGGTATTGCTGAAAGATGCGGCACGATGACCGTGGGAGGGCTCAACATGCCGATCGGCACGCAAAAGGCAAGACGCAACTCGGTCGAACAGGCAATCGCCGAGGTTGCCGCCCTGCTCGGCGATCGTCTCTCCACGTCGCAGGCGGTGCGCGAACAGCATGGGCAGGATCTCACCTGGAACAAGGGATCACCGCCCGATGCGGTGGCCTTCGTCCAGTCGACGGAGGAGGTCCAGCGTATCGTGCGCATCTGCGGCGAACATGAGGTGCCGGTCATACCGTTCGGCGTCGGCAGCTCCCTCGAGGGCCACTTTTCGGCGCCGTTCGGCGGCATCTCGATCGACATGTCGGGCATGAACCGCGTGCTTGCGGTCAATGCCGAGGACCTGGATTGCACGGTTGAGCCGGGCATCACGCGCAAGCAGCTGAACGAGCATCTGCGCGATACCGGATTGTTCTTTCCCATCGATCCCGGTGCCGACGCGAGCATCGGCGGAATGGTGTCGACGCGTGCCTCCGGCACCAACGCGGTACGCTACGGCACCATGCGCGAGAACGTGCTCAGCCTCACCGCGGTCATGCCTGATGGCGAGGTGGTCCGTACTGCGCGGCGGGCGCGCAAATCGGCAGCCGGCTACGATCTTACCCGGCTGCTGGTGGGTGCGGAGGGAACCCTTGGCGTCATCACCGAGGTCACCCTCAGGCTGCACGGCATTCCCGAATCCATTTCCGCCGGGGTGTGCCCGTTTCCCGACATCGAAGCGGCCTGCGACGCCACGATACTGACAATCCAGTCCGGCATACCGGTGGCACGGATCGAGCTCCTGGACGATGTCCAGGTCAAGGCATGCAATGCGTACTCGGGACTGAATCTCGCCGAACAGCCGACGCTGTTCCTGGAATTTCACGGCACGCAGGCGGGTGTCGAGGAGCAGAGCGCGGCTTTCGGCGCCATTGCCGAGGATCTGGGCGGCGGTCCGTTCGAATGGGCAACGAGGACGGAGGATCGCAACCGGCTGTGGCAGGCCCGGCACGACGCCTTCTGGGCGGCCAAGCAGATGATGCCCGGCAAGCAGGCGCTGGCGACCGATGTCTGTGTCCCGTTGTCGCGGCTGGCGGAATGCGTAACCGAAACCCGGCGCGATCTCGACGAGAACGGTTTCTATGGCCCCATCGTCGGTCACGTCGGCGACGGCAACTTCCATGTGGTCCTGTTTGCCGATACCGATGACGAGGAAGAGGTGGCTCGCTGCCACGCATTCCTCGACCGTCTGGTGATGCGGGCACTTGCCATGGACGGAACGTGCACCGGCGAGCACGGT
>CAZSNL010000176.1:0-5020 GCA_964608275.1 uncultured Hyphomicrobiales bacterium
TGAACTGGTCGGTCACCTCGACGGTGCCGATGCGAGCGACGCGGCCGACGTCGTTGCGCCCGAGATCGAGCAGCATGAGGTGCTCGGCGCGTTCCTTGGGGTCGGCAAGCAGCTCGGAAGCAAGAGCTCGATCCTCGGCCGGTGTGGCTCCGCGTCGACGGGTGCCGGCGAGCGGGCGAATGGTCACCCGGTTGTCGCGCAGACGCACGAGGATTTCGGGGCTCGACCCTATAAGCGAGAACCCGCCGAAATCCAGGTAGTAGAGAAACGGAGACGGATTGACGCGCCGCAACGCGCGGTAGAGCGCGAACGGCGGGAGATTGAAGGGGGCGGCAAACCGTTGACTCAGCACGACCTGAAAGATGTCGCCCGCAGCAATGTACTCCTTCGCCCGCTCCACCATGACCATGTATTCTTCGGGCGACGTGTTCGAGACCTGTGACCCGATGGGGCTCTCGTTCGAGAGTGGTTCGGCCTGGTGGTGGAGAGGTCGGTCGAGCGCGGCGATCACTTCCGCAATCGACTCCTGTGCCGCCTGGTAGGCACTGGCCGCAGACACACCGGGCGCCGGGTATACTGGCGTCACTATGGTGACCTCATCGCGGACCGAGTCGAAAATGGCCATCACCGTCGGCCGGATGAGAATGCTGTCTGGCAGGCCCAGAGCGTCCGGGGGGACGTCGGGCAGATGCTCCATCTCGCGCACCATGTCGTAGCCGAGATAGCCGAACACGCCGGCTGCCATCGGTGGCAGTTCCGCGGGCAGGTCAATGCGGGATTCGGCAATCGTCGCCCGCAACGAGTCCAGCGGCGGTGCGTCCACCCGCTCGAAACCCGTTTCCGGTGACACGAGGGCAGTGCGGTTGATTTCCGCCGCTCCGCCGCGGGCGCGCCAGATCAGGTCGGGTTTCAGGCCGATTATCGAATAGCGTCCCCGTACGGCGCCGCCCTCCACCGACTCGAGGAGGAAGCTGTAGGGGCGGCCATCGGCCAGCTTCAACATGGCGGAGACCGGCGTCTCAAGGTCGGCGACGAGCCGCGACCAGACGACCTGGGCCTCATTCGCGTCGTAGCCGGCCTGGAATCTTTGAAAATCGGGTTCGATGAACATCACGCAAATTGCCTTTGCCGGAGCGGTCGTGCCGCCCCGGTCCACATGACTGGTCAAGGAAGCGGCTACTCGGGGCGACCCTGCAAGCGTCGCCAGAGCTGCTCGTTGATGGTGATGCCGATCTCTTCCTGGAGGGCAACCAGGTACTGCTGCAGGAAATCCTGTACTCCTGCCGCATTCAACTGCTGCCGGAGCGCGTTGGGCTCTGCGCTGTTGGGGTTGAATTCCGGCGTGTCGATGCCGGTGACGTTGAATACGATGTAACCGCCGCCATTGGCGCTGGCGACGTAGGCAATATCGCCTTCGCGGTGACGGAACAGGCTGTCTATGGCTTCCCGTCCGAAGGCCGCATGGGTATCGCCGCGCTTGAGCATCGGCGTTTCCGCAATCTCTGCTCCGATGCTCGCGGCCGCAGATTGCAGGCTGGCCTCCGCCCGTGCCTGCTCGGTCAACTCCTCGGCCTTGGCATGTGCAATCTCACGCGCGCGCTCCGCGGACCACCGTTCCGCAACTTCCTGTCTGACTTCCTGGAACGGCCGGTTTGCCTCCGGCGTCACCTCCATCACTTCGACCCAAACAAAGCCTTCCTCGGCGGTTTCGACCGGATCATTCTCTACGGCCACGTCACTTGCGAAGGCGGTTGCGAGAACCCTTTCGGCTGCTGGCAGATTCTCCAGTGGCGCTCCGTCCGGGCCGTTCCCCCGGCGGTCGACGGCGTCGACATGGATCAGCGGCAGATCCAGCTTCTGCGCGATTTCGTCGAGCGTTGCGCCACCGGCACGCTCGTCCTCGATCAAGTCGTGGATCTTGAGGACTTCGTCCCGCGCCTTGCCAAGCGCCACGGAACGCCGCAGTTCGTCCTCGACCTCCGCAAGTTCCCGTTCCTCGCCGGGATGAATGGCAGTCACCCGCAACAATACCGTGGCGAGGCGCCCTTCGACCGGCTGGCTGACCTCGCCTTGCTCGAGAGTGAATGCTGCCTCTGCGATTGCCTGGTCGGGAATGTCACGGCGGGAGACGGTACCGAGATTGTAGTCGACGGGCTGCAACCCCTTTTCGCGGGCAATCTCCTCGAAATCGACACCTCCAGCCATGCGGTCACGCGCGGCCTTGGCCTCCTCGACATTTGCGAAGACGATCTGCTGAACCTCGCGACGTTCGGGCGTGGAGAAATCGTCCCTTTGGTGCTCGAAGGCCTGCTGCAACTCCTCGTCGGTCACCGTCACGTTGCTCGCGACGTCTTCCGGTTGCAGGCGCAAAAGCCGCAGCGTCCGAAATTCCGGCGCAGTGAAGGCGCGCTTGTTCTCCTCGTAGTAAGCCTTGAGGTCTTCCTCGTTCGGCGCGGGAACGGTTCCGAGCTTGTCGGGATCGATCTCGAAATAGCTCGCCTTGCGACGCTGGTTCTGGTGAATGAATGCCGCTTCGACCAGCGTTTCGGGCACGCTGACGTTGTTCTCGATCGCGCCGGCGAGGTGACTGCGCAACATCGTCTCGCGCTGCATCGCCACGTAGGACTGCTCGGTCAGCCCGTTGGACGCCAGCATCTGCTGGAAACCGGCCCGATCGAATTCTCCTCGAGCGTTCTGGAAGATCGGATTGGACATGATGCGCTGGGCAATCGCCTTGTCCGCTATCGCCAGCCCCATCTGGCGCGCCCGCTCGTCAAGCGCTGCCTGCTGGATCAGTTCTCCGAGCACCCGTCGATCAAGGCCGAGCTGCCGCGCCTGATCCATCGTCAGGCTCTGACCGAGCTGATTGGACAGCGCCCGCATCTCGCGCTGCATCGTGAACTGGAATTCGTCGGGCGTGATCTTCTGTTCGCCGACGAGTGCAAGCGCGTCCCCGCGGTAGCCTGTGAAGATGTCGGAAATCCCCCACACCGCGAAGCTCAGCGCCAGCACGCCGATGAAAATCTTGGCCACCAGGCCGCCGGACCTCTGTCGGAGGGTATTCAGCATCGTGTTCTGTTTCTGGCCTGTCCGTTAGCCCGGTACGGCATCGCCACTGTTCCGGCGAATGCATGCGTTTGGTTAGCGGTCATAACTATGCGTACAGGAAGCCTTTAGCAAGCGTCAGGAGGGTTGAAGCAACCGGCAGGCCGTTCGCCAGTCCCGAAAGTTTCTGCTATGGAGACGATCCCTGATTCCGGAGGTGAAGGTCGCCGTGGAACGCATCAGGCGCCCGCTGGTGGCGGGCAATTGGAAGATGAACGGGCTCAGGCGCTCGCAATCCGAACTGACGGCCATCGTGGAGGCGGTCGAGGGCCGTGGCGGCAGGATCGCGGGCGACGTGATGGTGTGCCCGCCAGCAACGCTCATCGTGCCGTTCGCCGACGTCGTGCGCAGCAGTGCGGTAATGCTCGGCGGCCAGGACTGCCACGTCGAGCCGTCAGGGGCGTTTACGGGCGACATCTCCGCCGAGATGCTCAAGGACGCGGGGGCAGAGGCAGTGATCGTCGGCCATTCCGAGCGGCGCAATGGCCACGGCGAGACGAATGCGCTGGTGCGCGCCAAGGCGGAGGCGGCCCATCGCGCCGGCCTGACGGCCATTATCTGTCTCGGCGAGAGCGCCGACGACCGCAAGCGCGGTGCGACGCTGAGGGTGGTGGAAGATCAACTGGCCCAATCACTGCCGGCGGCGGTGAATGCGGGCAACACGGTGATTGCCTACGAGCCGGTGTGGGCGATCGGAACGGGGTTGACACCGACACCCACGAACATCGCCGAAGTCCATGAATTTATTAGGAACAAGCTCGTGGAGATCGCCGGCGAGGCGGCTGCGGAGACGCGCATCCTCTACGGCGGGTCGGTGAAGCCGGAGAATGCCGCCGACATCGCGGCCCTCACCAATGTCGATGGCGCGCTGGTCGGCGGCGCCAGTCTCAAGGCGGCGGACTTCATGCCGATCGTGGAGGCGTTTGCCTGATCCGGCGGCGGGTGCCGCCGGTGCGGCCCCACGGCGTGTTGCAATCGGGACCGATTGCTGTAAAACGCGCTCCCGATCACCATCTGTCGTGGCAAACCTGTTGCGCGCAACCGCGGAAGGCGCTGTATGACTGCCGTCATCCTGATCATTCACCTGCTGCTCGCCATCGCGCTGGTCGCCGTGGTGCTGATGCAACGCTCCGAAGGCGGCGCGCTGGGTATCGGCGGCGGCGGGATGGGGGGCATGTTCTCCGCCCGCGGTCGCGGCAACGTGCTGACGACCACCACCGCGATCCTCGGCGCCGCATTCTTCGCCACCTCCATCCTGCTGACGATGCTTGCGCGCGACACCGGCGGGCCGTCATCGATCTTCGATGCCACCGGGCAGCCGTCGTCGACCCAGCCGCCGGCGGCACCAGGCGCCGGGGTGCTGCCGCAGCTGCCGCCGGCGACCGACGGATCGCCGCCGGAGGCACCGCCGGCAACGCCTCAGGCACCGGTTTCCGAGTAGTACGGCAGACGGCGTGTCGGGGAGCGGCATCGACGGTTGCCCTGGCAGGCGGACTGCCGGGCTGTCATTGCCGGACGGGCGACAAACACGCTTCGCGTGGCGCCCGACTCGTGTACTCTAGACGCCCATGGCGCGGTACGTCTTCATCACCGGCGGCGTGGTTTCCTCACTCGGGAAGGGACTGGCATCGGCGGCCCTCGGAGCGCTGTTGCAGGCGCGCGGCTACTCGGTCCGGCTGCGCAAGCTCGATCCCTACCTGAACGTCGACCCGGGCACCATGAGCCCCTACCAGCACGGCGAAGTGTTCGTCACCGACGACGGCGCCGAAACCGACCTCGATCTCGGCCACTACGAGCGCTTCACCGGCCGGCCCTGTTCGCAGTCGGACAACATCACCACCGGGCGGATCTACCAGCAGATCATCGCCAAGGAGCGCCGCGGCGACTATCTCGGCGCGACCGTGCAGGTCATCCC
>CAZSNL010000177.1:0-5006 GCA_964608275.1 uncultured Hyphomicrobiales bacterium
CGAGGACAAGTACATCGGACCGCTGGTCAGCACGATCATGAACCGGTGCATTCATTGCACCCGCTGCATCCGGTTCTCCTCCGAGGTCGCCGGCGTGCCCGAACTGGGCGCCATCGGCCGCGGCGAGGACATGGAGATCACGACCTACCTCGAGCACGCGATGACGTCGGAGCTGCAGGGCAATGTCATCGACCTGTGCCCGGTCGGCGCGCTGACCTCGAAGCCCTACGCCTTCCAGGCGCGCCCGTGGGAGCTGCGAAAGACCGAAAGCATCGATGTGATGGATGCCCTAGGTTCGGCGATCCGCCTCGACTCCCGCGGTACCGAAGTCATGCGGATCCTGCCACGCACCCACGACGACGTGAACGAGGAATGGATTTCCGACAAGGCACGGTTTGTCTGGGACGGTCTGCGGACCCAGCGGCTCGACCGCCCATACGTACGTCGGGACGGGCGCCTGCAGGAAGCGACCTGGCGAGAGGCCTTCGAAGCCATTGCGGCGCGGATCGGCGCCACGGCGCCGGGGCGGATCGCGGCGATTGCCGGCGATCTCTGCGCCACCGAGGAGATGTTCGCGCTGAAGGACCTGATGGGGCGGCTGGGGGTGGCGAGCCTCGACTGCCGTCAGGACGGCACGCCGCTCGGCGAGACGGGCGGACGCGCCGGCTACCTGTTCAACGCCACCATCGCCGGCATCGAGAGTGCCGATGCCATCCTCATCGTCGGTTCCAATCCGCGGCTGGAAGCGCCGGTGCTCAATGCGCGCATCCGCAAGACGTGGCTTGCGACACAGTTGCCGATCGCCGTCATCGGCGAGCGCTACGACTACACCTACGATCACGTGCATCTTGGTGCGGGCCCCGAGACCCTGCGCGACCTGGTCGAAGGCGGCCATACGTTCCTGGACGTGCTCAAGAATGCCGAGCGGCCGCTGATCATCCTCGGCCAGGGCGCTCTTGCGAGACCCGACGGGCGGGCGGTGTGGGGGCTGGCCGCGCGGCTTGCCGAGGCCGTCGGCGCCGTCACCGAAGCCTGGAACGGCTTCTCCGTGCTGCATGCGGCCGCGGCGCGCGTTGGCGGCCTCGACGTCGGTTTCCTGCCGCAGGACGGCGGACGCGATACGCGCGGCATTCTCGCTGCCGCCACCGCCGGCGAGATCGACGTGGTGTACCTGCTGGGTGCCGACGAAATCGACATGGACGCCCTCGGCAAGGCGTTCGTGATCTATCAGGGGACCCATGGCGATCGCGGCGCCCATCGGGCGGACGTCGTGCTGCCGGGTGCCGCCTATTCGGAGAAGATCGGCTTCTACGTCAACACCGAGGGACGCGTGCAGGTCGGCCGCCGTTCGGTGTTCCCGCCAGGCGATGCCCGCGAGGATTGGGCAATCATCCGCGCACTGTCCGGCGTGCTCGGCCAGACCCTGCCGTACGATACCGTGGACGCCCTGCGCACGGCCATGATCGCAGCCGCGCCCGCGCTCGGCGAACTGGATATCGTGGTTCCGGCCGACCCGGCGGGAATTGCCGAGATCGCAAAACTTGCCGGCACCGTCGACAAGGCACCGTTCGCGAGCCCGATCCACGACTACTACCTGACCAATCCGATCGCCCGAGCCTCACGGGTCATGGTCGAATGCAGCGCGCTGGCGCTGGACAGGCAGTCCAAGGGGACCGGTACCCATGGCTGATACCATCTGGTCGTACGGCCTCACGCTGCTGATCATCGCCGGCCAGAGCATTGCGCTGCTGGTCGCGCTCCTCATCGTCATCGCCTATCTGCTGCTAGCCGACCGCAAGATCTGGGCGGCGGTGCAGATGCGTCGCGGACCCAACGTCGTCGGCCCGTGGGGTCTGCTACAGTCGTTCGCCGATCTTTTGAAGTTCGTGTTGAAGGAGGTCGTGATACCGGCCGGCGCCAACAAGGGCGTGTTCCTGCTGGCGCCGCTCGTGACCTGTGTTCTCGCCCTGTCGGCATGGGCTGTGGTGCCGCTCGACGAAGGCTGGGTGATCGCCGACATCAACGTCGGCATCCTCTATCTCGTCGCCATCTCGTCGCTCGGCGTCTACGGCGTCATCATGGGCGGCTGGGCGTCCAACTCGAAGTATCCGTTCCTCGGTTCCCTGCGGTCGGCCGCGCAGATGGTGTCGTACGAGGTGTCGATCGGCTTCGTCATCATCACCGTGCTGCTGTGTGTCGGCTCGCTCAACCTGAGCGACATCGTGCGCGCGCAGGACGGCAGCTGGGGTTTCCTGAACTGGTTCTGGCTGCCGCTGTTCCCGATGTTCATCGTGTTCTTCGTCTCCGCGCTGGCGGAGACGAACCGGCCGCCGTTCGACCTGCCGGAGGCGGAATCGGAACTCGTGGCGGGCTTCATGGTCGAATATTCGTCCACGCCGTACCTCATGTTCATGCTGGGCGAGTACGTCTCGATCGTCCTCATGTGCTCGCTGACCACCATCCTGTTCCTCGGAGGATGGTTGTCGCCGTTGCCTTTCGCGCCGTTCACGTGGGTACCGGGCATCGTCTGGTTCCTGCTGAAGGTGTTGCTGGTGTACTTCATGTTCGCCAGGGTGAAGGCGATCGTTCCGCGCTACCGCTACCATAAGCTGATGCGGCTGGGCGTGAAGCTGTTTCTGCCGCTGTCGCTGTTCTGGGTCGCGCTGACCGCCGGTGTCCTGGTGGCATTCGGTTGGGCACCGTGAGGCAGGAGCATGGATGCGGCGGACTACGGCCTCGTCGGCGCGTTCGTCGGCCTGGCATTCGGGGTCGTCGACTATGCGTTCCTGAACCGCTTCGTCTATCCGCGACTGCGCGAGCGACACGAGCGTGCCAAGGTGACGCGCCGGCACAAGCTCGACCCGAACTACGTCATGGGGCTATTGAAGGTGGTCTGTTTCATCGGGTTTCCGGTAGCCGGCTATTTTTTCGGGCTGGAGCTGGCACGAAACTGACCCGCAGAGAGATTGGAAGAGGATGCTGAAGGACCGCGCAGCGCGAACGATCTTTCTCATCGAGTTCATCGAGGCGCTCGTCGTCGCCATGCGCTACTTCTTCGCGCCCAAGGCGACCGTGAACTATCCCTATGAAAAGGGCGCGTTGAGCCCGCGATTCCGCGGCGAGCACGCGCTCAGGCGCTACCCGAACGGGGAGGAACGATGCATCGCCTGCAAGCTCTGCGAGGCGATCTGCCCGGCGCTTGCCATCACCATCGAGGCGGGCCCGCGACGCAACGACGGAACCCGAAGGACGACGCGCTACGACATCGACATGGTGAAGTGCATCTATTGCGGTTTCTGCCAGGAAGCCTGTCCGGTCGATGCCATCGTGGAGGGACCGAACTTCGAGTTCGCCACCGAAACCCGCGAGGAGCTCCTTTACGACAAGGCTCGACTGCTCGATAACGGCGACCGCTGGGAGCGGGAGATCGCAAAGAACATTGCGCTCGATGCCCCTTACCGCTAAGGACGGGACGCGGCTCGGGGGGCCGCGACCAGAATCTCACGCAAGCGGCCCGTGACAGGCGACAATGTTGTTTCCCGCCATATTCTTCTACTTGTTCTCCGCGGTAGCGGTTGCTGCCGGGTTCATGGTCATCGCCGCCAGGAATCCCGTGCACTCGGTGCTTTACCTGATCCTCGCGTTCTTTAACGCGGCCGGCCTGTTCATCCTCGTCGGCGCCGAGTTCCTGGCGATGATCCTGGTGATCGTCTACGTCGGCGCCGTGGCCGTCCTGTTCCTGTTCGTCATCATGATGCTGGACATCGATTTCGCACGGCTGCGCACGGGGATGCTCCAGTATCTGCCGATCGGCGCGACGGTCGGCCTCATTCTGCTCGTCGAACTGATCTTCGTGGTCGGCGCATGGATCGTCGCTCCCGAGACCGTGCAACAGGTGAGTGCACCGGTACCGGGCGCGATCACCAACACCGAGGCACTGGGGCAGCTGATCTACACGCGGTATGTCTATTTCTTCCAGGCGGCGGGGATCGTGCTGCTCATCGCGATGATCGGCGCCATCGTGCTGACCCTGCGTCACAAAGAAGGGGTCAAGCGCCAGAATGTCGCCGTTCAGGTCGCCCGGCGGCCTGAAATCGAACTCCGGGACATCAAGCCCGGCCAGGGGCTGTAGTCAGGGCGGGGACGGCGCAGGCGAAGTCATGCAGATCGGCCTTTCGGATTATCTCACGGTCGCCGCGATCCTTTTCACGATCGGGTTCTTCGGCATCTTCCTCAACCGCAAGAACGTCATCATCATGCTGATGTCGATCGAGCTGATGCTGCTGGCGGTGAATATCAATCTGGTGGCGTTCTCCGCGTTTCTCGGCGACCTCGTCGGCCAGGTGTTCGCGCTCTTCGTGCTCACGGTCGCGGCCGGCGAGGCGGCGATCGGGCTGGCCATCCTGGTGGCGTTCTTCCGCAATCGCGGCACCATCGACGTCGACGACATCAACGTGATGAGGGGGTAGACGGCCGGTGTACTCGCTGATCGTATTTTTGCCGCTCGCCGGCGCCCTGATTGCCGGGTTCTTCGGTCGCTGGATCGGTGGACGCGGCGCCGGGTTGCTGACGTCGGCGCTCCTTATTGCGAGCGCCGTCCTGGCGTGGATCGCCTTCTTCGTCGGAGAGAACGGCCGCGTCGAGGTCATCGAGTGGGTGACCTCGGGCACCCTCGAGGTCGACTGGGCGTTCCGGATCGACATGTTGACCCGGGTCATGCTCGTGGTGGTGACGTTCGTCTCCGCGCTGGGCCACGTGTATTCGATCGGCTACATGGAGCACGACCCGCACAAGCCGCGGTTCTTCGCCTACCTGTCGCTGTTCACCTTCGCCATGCTGATGCTGGTGACGGCCGACAACTTCCTGCAGCTCTTCTTCGGCTGGGAGGGCGTCGGGCTCGCGTCATACCTGCTCATCGGCTTCTTGTACACGCGGCCGTCCGCCTCGGCCGCCGCGATCAAGGCGTTCGTGGTCAACCGGGTGGGCGATTTCGGCTTCGCCCTCGG
>CAZSNL010000178.1:0-4944 GCA_964608275.1 uncultured Hyphomicrobiales bacterium
ACGCCGACGTGTTCACGGGCGACGAGCGCTGGCGCGAGCTGGAGACGCCCTCCGGCGACCGCTACTCGTGGCCGCCGGAGTCGACGTACGTGCAGCGGCCGCCGTTCTTCGACGGGATCTCACCCGAGCCCGCGCCGGTCGAGCCGGTGCGCGGCGCCCGCGTGCTCGCGTATCTCGGCGACTCGGTGACCACCGACCACATCTCGCCCGCGGGGGCGATCAAGAAGGACTCGCCCGCGGGCCAGTGGCTGATCGAGCAGGGCGTCGAGGTGCGCGACTTCAACTCGTACGGGTCGCGGCGCGGCAACCACGAGGTGATGATGCGCGGCACCTTCGCCAACATCCGCATCCGCAACCAGATGGTGCCCGGCGTCGAGGGCGGGTTCACGAAGCACCATCCGTCGGGCGAGACGATGCCGATCTACGACGCCGCCATGCGCTACCAGGAGGAGGGCGTGCCGCTGGTGGTGATGGCGGGGCACGAGTACGGCACCGGGTCGAGCCGCGACTGGGCGGCCAAGGGCACCCGCCTGCTCGGCGTGCGGGCGGTCATCGCCCGGTCGTTCGAGCGGATTCATCGCTCGAACCTCATCGGCATGGGCGTCCTGCCGCTGGTGTTCACCGACGACCGGTCATGGCAGGACTACGGCCTCGACGGCAGCGAACGGATCACGATCCGCGGCCTGTCCGCCGACATGCGGCCGAACCAGTACCTCGACGCGCAGGTCGTCCGCAGCGACGGAACCGAGTTCACGATGCGGCTGCAGTCGCGGATCGATACGCTCGACGAACTCGACTACTACCGCCACGGCGGCATCCTGCACTACGTGCTGCGCCGTCTCGCGGCGGCCTGACGCGGGCCTGTCGGTTGCTTTCATCGGATCGGAGGGGGTCGGCCCGTCGCCGGCCGGCCGCCACGTTTGCCCGTCACGTCTGCCCGCCATCTGAAATCACACGTTGTCAGGTGCGGTGGTTTCACCCCAACGTTACTCGAATTTGAAGGTTTGCGGGCGTATGCTGAACCGGACATGACGCCTGGAAGATCCCACCCGCCGAAGACGCTCGTTTGCCGTCTCGCCCCCGCCCTTGCCGCAAGCCTGCTGGTACTGGCCGCATTTGCCTTCCGGGCCGCCGCGGAGCCGCCGCAGGCGGTGGTGGAACTGTTTACCAGCCAGGGCTGCAGCTCGTGCCCGCCGGCGGACGCCCTGCTCGGGCACCTGGCGCGGCAGCCGGGCATCATCGCGCTGACGCTGCCGGTCGACTACTGGGACTACCTGGGCTGGCAGGACACGTTCGGATCGCCGGCCCACAGCAAGCGCCAGGAGGCGTATGCGCGGTCGCGCGGCGACGGCAAGGTCTACACGCCGCAGATGGTCATCAACGGCACCGCCCACGTGATCGGCAGCCACCGCAAGGATGTGATCGAAGCCATTGCCGACGAGGCCGGCAAGGCGAACGGCCGCTGGGTGCCGGTCGCCATCGCCACCGGCAACGGCGAGGTCGTGGTGCAGACCGGCGGCCACCAGGGAACAGGCGAGGCGCCGGACGCGACGGTATGGATCGCCCTGACGATGGACAAGGGCGAGGTCGCGGTCGAGAACGGCGAGAATTCCGGGCGCAAACTCACCTATTTCAACGTGGTTCGACAGTTGATGCCGGTGGGCACCTGGCACGGCGAGCCGGTGACGCTGCGGCTGCCGGAGGCCGACGTCATGAAAGGCTACGACGGCTGCGCCGTGCTGTTGCAGGAGAACGGGACCGGGCCGATCCTCGGCGCCGCGTTCATGCCATACGACGCCGGGGACGACGACTAGCCGGCCGCGGCCGGCGGACCGGCAGGTGTCGCTAGCGAGCGGCCGGGTCGGCCGGTGCCGGTTGCGGGAAGACGCGCTCGACGAGGCGGGAAAGCCGTTCGGCAAAAGCGGCGGGATCGGCCACCGGTTCGCCTTCCAGCACGTGGGCCTGGTCGAGCAGGAGCCGCGCCGCATCCTCCAGCTCGGCGGTCGCACCGGACTGCTTCGCCTGGTGGGCAAGGGTGCGGATCAGCCGGTGGCACGGATTGATCTCCAGCACCGGCGCCCGGCAGGTGACGCCGCCGGCGTTGTAGCGCGACAGGATCTTCTCGAGATTGCGGTCGATGCCGGTATCGGCGGAGACAAGACAGCAGGCGCTTTCGTGCAGCCGCTCGGACTTGCGGACGTCCTGGACGGCGTCGCCCAGCGCCTGCTTCATCACCGCGATGAGTGAACCGATGGCGGCGCCGTCGACCGCCTCTTCGGCCGTCGCGCCGTCGCCGTCGAGCCGCGGAATCGCGGCAAGGTCGGCGACGCCCTGGGTCACAGAGCGGAACGGCTTGCCGTCGAAGCCGATCACCGATGTGGTCCAGAAATGATCGACCGGGTCCGACAGCAGCAGGACCTCGATGCCGCGGGCGCGGAAGCCCTCAAGGTGGGGGCTTGCCTTCGCCTTCGCCTCGTCCTCGCCGGTGACGTAGTAGATCGCCGTCTGGTTGGGCCTGAGGTCGGCCACGTACTCCCTGAGGCTCCGCCAGTTGCCGTTCGATGTCGTGGTGCGGAACCGGGCGAGCTCGAGGAGCTGGTCGCGGCGCTCGACATCCTCGTACAGGCCTTCCTTGATCACCGGGCCGAACGCCTCCCAGATGGTGGCGTAGGTCTCCGGCGCCGTCTCCGCCGTCTTCTTCAGTTCCGCCACCATGCGGTTGGTGACCGCCTTGCGGATGGCGCCGACGATCGGGTTGTTCTGCAGCATCTCGCGGCTGACGTTGAGCGGCATGTCCTCGGAATCGATGACGCCGCGCACGAAGCGCAGGTAGCCGGGCAGGAATTCGGCATCGTCGGTGATGAAGACGCGGCGGACGTAGAGCTTCTGACGGCCGCGGCGGGAGGGATCGAACAGGTCGAACGGCTGCTTCGTCGGCACGTAGAACAGCACCGTGTACTCATGGCGGCCTTCCGCCTTGTAGTGCACGGTCAGCGCCGGTTCGTCGAACAGCCCCGCCGTGTGGCGGTAGAAATCCCGGTACTGCTGTTCGGTGATCTCGGACCTCGGTCGCGTCCACAGCGCGCTCGCGGTGTTGATCTGGCGCGGCTCGGCGGCGGATCCGTCCGCCACCTCCACCAGGCTGATCGGTACCGCGATGTGGTCGGAGTAGGCCTTGATGATTCGCTCGAGCCGGCCGGCATCGAGGTATTCCTTCGCGGCGTCGGCGATCGACAGGACGATCGACGTGCCGCGCCGCGGCGCCAGCGGATCGTCGTCGGCGACCGGTTCGACGGTGAAGCTGCCCTGTCCGTCCGACGACCACTTCCAGACGTCGGTCTCGCCGGCGCGGCGCGACCAGGCGTCGACCCGGCCGGCCACCATGAAGGCGGAGTAGAAGCCGACGCCGAACTGGCCGATCAGCTTCACCCCGTCGTTGCCGCAGGCCAGGCTCTCGACGAACTTCTGGGTGCCGGAGCGGGCGATGGTGCCGAGGTTGGCGACCAGCTCGTCGTGCGACATCCCGATGCCGTTGTCGGTGATTCGCAGCGTCCCCTGCGCCGGGTCGGTGGCGACGACGATCCCGAGATCGACGTCGTCGGCGAGCAGCTCGGGCCGGGTGAGCGCCTCGTAGCGCAGCTTGTCGCAGGCGTCGGCGGCGTTGGAGATCAGTTCCCTGAGGAACACCTCGGTCTCGGAATAGACCGAGTTGACCATCAGGTGGAGGAGCCGGGAGACCTCGGCCTGGAATTCGTGCTTCTCTGCCCCGGGCGCGGCTTTTGCCGCTGCGGGACGGCGGGCCGCCTTGCGGGCGGCGCCGGATCCGTTGTCCGATTTCCCCGATTCCGTTCTCGCTGCCTCAGACTCGGCCATTTGCAACCCTCGCCAGATGCCACCGGGACCCGCTCGAACAGAGGCAGATATCGGATGCGGAGGGTCGTTTTCAAGGTGCGGCAGGCGGGCAGGGGTGCCGGAAACCCGCGGTCGGACGGGTGCTGGCGGGACAATCAGGTGATGGCTTCAGGGGAAAAAATTGGCCCGGCTCGCTTGATTGAAGGCAACGGGGGGCTGGGGGGCTGAGATCTTTCCGACGCCTTCAACGAGCCGGGCCTCTAGAGGCAACATGGTCACTGTCGCCTCGCATTTTGGCGGCGCAAGGGCCGAACTGGGGCGAAACTGTGTTATTTTCCTCTGGGCAGTGACCATCGGTCCGTGATGCGCCGCGATGCCACCGCGGCACGGCCTTGCCAATCCGGTTGCCGTCGCCGATGATGAGCGGAACCTGTCGATCGTTTCGCCGGCGCCCGCGCCGCGGGCGCGCAACCGCACAAGGAGGAGCGATGAGCGACACGGAACCGATAGTGCTGTACGGGCCGGACCAGCGCCGCGGTCCGGTCCCCGGCAAAGAGGCTTCCGGATCCACTCCGTCCCGCAACACGATCTCGTTCGACCGCCGCGAACTGAACCAGATCCTGAGCGTCTACGGCCGCAGGGTCGCCGATGGCGAATGGCGGGACTACGCGATAGACGCGCTGAAGGAGAAGGCGGTGTTCTCCATCTTCAGGCGCAGCAGCGAATTCCCACTCTACCGAATCGAGAAACGCCCCAAGCTCGGCCGCAAGCAGGGCGCCTACTCCGTCGTCGCCGCGTCCGGGCTCATTCTCCGGCGCGGCCACGACCTCGGCCAGGTGCTCAAGGCGATCGACCGGCGGCCACGCCTGGTTCCGGCGTGAGCCGGGCGGACGGCGCCGGGGCATGAAAAACCCCCGCGAGGCCGTTGCCTCGCGGGGGTTCGTTCCGGATGCCCCGGAACACCGGGGCGATGGCTGCTACTCGCGGTTTCCGAACAGCGACAGCAGCATCATGAACATGTTGATGAAGTTGAGGTACAGGCTGAGGGCGCCCATGATCGCCTTGCGGCTGGCGACCTCGAAGCCGTCGGCC
>CAZSNL010000179.1:0-4895 GCA_964608275.1 uncultured Hyphomicrobiales bacterium
ACGAAGGTGAACACGGCCGGGATCGACTGGATCCGCATCTGGGCGGCGATCTCCTGGTTCTGGTCGACGTTGACCTTGACCAGGCGCACCGCTCCGTTGGCGGCGCGCACAGCCTTTTCGAGCAGCGGGGTGAGCTGCTTGCAGGGGCCGCACCACGGCGCCCAGAAGTCGACGATCACCGGCTGGTGGCGCGACGCCTCGATGACATCGGCCATGAAGCCGTGAATGTCGGTGTCCTTGACCACGTCGCCGTTTGCGGCCGTGGCGGTTCCGGCGCTGCCGAGAATGGGTGTGTTCATGAGCTTCCTGATCGATCGAGCCTTGCGGGACGGTGCCTCCGCCCCGTTTACCACAGCGTGGCGTGATTGCGGAATCCGTCGACTATAGATGGGGAACCGGGCGAACTCCCGCAACCGCGGGCGCGCCGTCGGCCGGATCAGTCGAGCGACACGATCATCGGCTCGTGGCCGCAGGCGCGGATGAACCGCAAAAGATCGTCCGGGGCGATCGAGGTGGTGGCGTCGTTGACGAGCGGATGGAAGTTGAGGACCTCCTCCTCCATCATCCGCCGGTCGAGCGCCACCCGGACGCGGCGGCCGGTGTCGTTGATCAGGGCGAACGGGGTCACCGACCCCGGTTCCACGCCGAGAAGCTCGCGCAGCAGGTCGGGCTTGCCGAAGCTCGGCCGGCCGATCCCGGCGCGCTCGGCCAGCCGCCTGAGGTCGACCTCGGTGTCCTCGAGGGTGACGAACAGCAATACCCTGCCCTTCTTGTCCTTGAGGAACAGGTTCTTGGTGTGGCCGCCGGGAATCTCGCCGCGCAGCGCCCGCGATTCCTCGACGGTGAACAGCGGCGGGTGTTCCCAGGTCCTGGTCGCGATCCCGAGCTCGTCCAGGCGGGCGAGCAGGTCGGCGCGGGTGGCAGGCATCGCATCCCCTCGAAGTCGTGCCGCAACGGCATCCGGCGCCGGCATCTATTGCATCGCCGTTTCCCCTTGCGCAAGTCGGGGCCGCTGGCTACATAGTCGGCTGGCCCAGGCGGAGCGCGGGCGTAGCTCAGGGGTAGAGCACAACCTTGCCAAGGTTGGGGTCGTGGGTTCGAATCCCATCGCCCGCTCCAGATTTTCTATCAAAAACAGTTAGTTAGAAGCTACCCTCGCCGGTTGAGACTGCCGTTGCGTGGAGCTGCGCAAGGGTCAAAACGGCCGTCCGTTCAGCTTAGCCGCAACCACGGTGAACAGGTCCTCTCGCTCATCGTCCAATTGTGATGGGTCGGCGCAGAAGTTGAAGTTGGGACGCAGCATCGCAAATGCGGTACCCGTTGGCGTCGTGGATAGCAGCTTCACGAGATACCCGCCTGCGTGCTCTCCACCTATCTGAAAAACCACGTCTACGTCGGCATGGACGAAGGTCGCCATCGGATTCCTTTCAACCGCATAGGCATCCGCCGTGCGAACCGCGTTGTTCGCGATGAACTCCCAGAACTCGTAATCGTTGGCGGCCTGCCCGTCTGGACATCGAGCCTCTAGAATCGCCGTCAGATCCTCGTCGCTCGCAGCGGCGGGCAGCGACAGCGCGAGAATGGCAAGGATGGCGAACGCTATATGCATGTCATTCCCCTTGACGCCAGTAGTGTCCCAGAATGGCACCCGCCGACGATGGCTATAAGTGCCGCCTCGCCAGCAATCCGGCACGCTCCAGCGTATCCGTACGATCGCGCCTGTGCTATGAGCGCCGGATGACGACGGCGGCCTGGTACATCGTTGCGGCACTGTGCGAGATCACCGGCTGCTTCGCGTTCTGGGCGTGGCTGAGGCTCGACCGGACGGCGTTGTGGCTGGTCCCGGGCCTGGTGGCGCTGGCGGTGTTCGCCACCGCGCTGACCCGGGTCGACAGCGCGTTCGCCGGCCGCGCGTTCGCCGCCTATGGCGGCGTCTACATCGCCGCGTCGGTGGCGTGGCTGTGGGCGGTGGAAGGCAGCCCGCCGGACCGCTGGGACGTGGTCGGCTCGGCGGTCGCGCTCGCCGGCGCCGCCATCATCCTGTGGGGGCCGCGCCCGGCCTGACCGCCGTTCGCCGCACGGTTGCCGGCGCTTGTGTTTGCCGCCGTTTCAGATCAATGTTGACCGGCGGGCGGACGAGACGAAGACGGGGGATCATGCATTCCGACAAGCGGCTCGAGGCTCTCCTCAGGCGGGTCGCCGCGCAGCTCGAGAAGAAGCCCAAAGGCAAGACGCTCGCGAAGTTCGCCCGGCGTTTCCTCGGCCAGGCCATCGTCGAGGAGCTGGAACAATACGAGCCCGCCGAGCTCGCGGCCATCGTCAGCGACGCGTGGGCGTTCATGCAGTCGCGGGTGTCGGGGCGGCCGAAGATCCGCATCTTCAATCCGAAGGCGGCCGAGCAGGGCTGGGAGCGCCACCACACGATCATCGAGATCGTCAACGACGACATGCCGTTCCTGGTCGACTCGGTGCTCGGCGTGCTCAACCAGGCGCGGATCGGCATCGAGCTGGTGCTGCACCCGATCCTCACCGTCACCCGCAAGGCCGACGGCAACCTCAAGGCGCTGGCCGACGAGGACCTGATCGGCACCGGCGAGGCGCACAAGGAAAGCTTCATCCACATCCACACCGCCTTCCTCGCCAGCGAGGACCAGCGCCGGGAACTGGCGGAAGAACTGGAGGCGGTGCTGACCGACGTGCGCACGGTGGTGCTCGACTGGCAGCCGATGCGGACCAGGCTGCGCGAGGCGCTGATGGCGTTCCAGAACAATCCGCCGCCGGTGCCGGTCGACGAGCTGTCGGAAGCGATCCAGTTCCTGCAGTGGCTGCTGGACGACCACTTCACCTTCCTCGGCATGCGCGAGTACGCGTTCGCCAAGGGCCCGGGCAAGGGCGAGCTCGAGGTGGTGCGCGGGTCCGGCCTCGGCCTTTTGCGCGACCCGGACGTCAAGGTGCTGCGCCGCGGCGCCGAGCTGGTGTCGATCACGCCGGAGGTGCGCGAGTTCCTGACCAACCCGGCGCCGCTGTTCGTCAGCAAGGCCAACGTCCGCTCCACCGTCCACCGGCGGGTGCACATGGAGTACGTCGGCGTCAAGCTGTTCGACGAAGGCGGCGCGGTGACCGGCGAACTGAGGGTGGTGGGGCTGTTCACCTCCGCCGCCTATACCCGCAGCCCGCGGTTCATCCCGCTGCTGCGCCGCAAGATCGCCTGGGTATTGCAGCAGAGCGGCTTCCCGCCCGACAGCCATTCCGGCAAGGCGCTGCTCAACATCCTCGAGACCTACCCGCGCGACGAGCTGTTCCAGATCGACCCGGAGCTGCTGAGCGAGTTCGCCCACGCCATCCTGCAGCTCGAGGAGCGGCCGCGGACGCGGCTGTTCGTGCGCAAGGACAAGTTCGACCGGTTCGTGTCGGCGATCGTCTACCTGCCGCGCGACCAGTTCAACACCGCGGTGCGGCTGCGGATCGGCGAGCTGCTGGCGGAGGCCTATGACGGCCGGGTGTCGACCTTCTATCCGTCGTTCCCCGAAGGCACGCTGGTCAGGGTGCACTACATCATCGGCCGCTACGGCGGGATCACGCCGTCGCCCGACGTGCAGGCGCTGGAAGCCGAGATCGCGACGATCGCCAAGACATGGGACGACCGGCTCGCCGAAGCGCTGGCCGAGGCCGGCGACGAGGAGCAGGCGAGCGAGCTTGCCCGCAAGTACGCCGGCGCGTTCTCCGGCGCCTACCAGGAGGCGTTCGCGCCGGCCGAGGCGCTGGTCGACATCGCCCACATGGAGCGGCTCACCGCGCCGGGCGACCTGGCGATCGACTTCTACCGGTCGGTGGGCGACCCGGACACCCGGCTGCGGCTCAAGCTGTACCACCAGGGCGAGCCGATCGCGCTGTCGGACCGGCTGCCGATCCTCGAATCGATGGGTTTCAGGGCGATCGCCGAACGGTCGTACCGGGTGACGCCGGAGATCGCCGGCGAGCGGGCCGCGGTGTGGCTGCACGACATCATCCTGGAGACCGCCGACGGGCACGAGTTCGCGCTGCCGCCCCTGAAGGACCTGCTCGAGGACTGCTATGTCGCGGTGTGGAGCGGGCGGGCGGAGAACGACGGCTACAACGCCATGGTGCTGCGCAAGGCGCTGCCGTGGCGGGACGTGTCGATCCTGCGGGCGCTCGGCAAGTACCTGCGGCAGGCCGGGATCCCGTACTCGACCGACTACATGCAGGCGGCGCTGAACCGGCATCCCGACCTCGCCGAACAGCTGGTGCGGCTGTTCCATGCGAGGCTCGATCCCGCCCGGGCGACGCCGCCGTCCAAGGCGGCGGCCAGCCAGAAGCGCATCCTCGCCGCGATCGAGGAGGCGCTGCAGGCGGTGCCGAGCCTCGACGAGGACCGGATCGTCCGCCGCTTCGCCAACCTGATCTCGGCGATCGACCGGACCAACTTCTTCCAGACGGACGCCGACGGCAGGCCGCGGCCGGCGATCGCCTTCAAGATCAGGAGCGCGGCGGTCGAGGAACTGCCGGAACCGCGGCCGTTCGCCGAGATCTTCGTCTACGCCCCGGACGTCGAGGGGGTGCACCTGCGCGGCGGCAAGATCGCCCGCGGCGGCATCCGCTGGTCGGACCGGCCGGACGACTTCCGCACCGAGGTGCTTGGCCTCGTCAAGGCGCAGAACGTGAAGAACGCGGTCATCGTGCCGGTCGGCGCCAAGGGCGGGTTCGTGACCAAGCGGACCGCCCAGATGAGCGGCCGCGAGCGAATCCTCGAGGAGGGTGTCAGGTGCTACCGGACGTTCATCTCGAGCCTGCTCGACGTCACCGACAACCTGACCGAGGACGGCCTGGTGCCGCCGCCGGACACCGTCCGCCACGATGGCGACGACCCGTACCTG
>CAZSNL010000180.1:0-4892 GCA_964608275.1 uncultured Hyphomicrobiales bacterium
CCGCCGCCGCAAGAAGCGGATCGCCGGGCTTACCGTCGCCATCTGCGGCGACATCCTGCACAGCCGGGTGGCGCGCTCCAACATCATCCTGCTCAACATCATGGGCGCGCGGGTGCGCATCGTCGCCCCGTCGACGCTGCTGCCGCCCGACGCCGAGCAGCTCGGCGTCGAGATCCACACCTCGATGACCGAGGGCCTGCGCGACTGCGACATCGTGATGATGCTGAGGCTCCAGCTCGAGCGCATGCAGGGCTCGTTCGTGCCGTCGACCCGCGAGTACTTCCGCTTCTTCGGCCTCGACGAGGACAAGCTCGCCGTCGCCCACCCCGATGCGCTGGTCATGCACCCGGGGCCGATGAACCGCGGCATCGAGATCGACAGCCTGGTCGCCGACGGGCTGCGCAGCCTGGTCCGCGAGCAGGTCGAGATGGGGGTGGCGGTGCGCATGGCGGTGCTCGACGCGCTGGCCCGCAACCTGCCCGGCGGGGGCAACGCATGACGGCGACGCCCGGCAACGGCGGCGGCAACGCATCCGGCGGCGCCGGTAACGGCGGCGGCAACGCATCCGGCGGCGGCGGCAACGACGGCAACGGCGGCGGCCCGGTCGCCTTCGTCCACGCCCGCCTGTTCGACCCGGCGACCGGGCTCGACGGCGACGGCGGCCTCGTCGTCCGCGACGGCCTGATCGCCGACCTCGGCGCCCACATAACCCTTGATTCCGTGCCGCCCGGCATGGCGGTCGTCGACTGCGGCGGCCACATCCTGGCGCCGGGGCTGATCGACATGCGGGTATTCTCCGGCGAGCCCGGCCACGAGCACCGCGAGACGCTGGCGACCGCCTCGCATGCCGCCGCCGCCGGCGGCGTGACCACCATCGTCACCATGCCCGACACGATACCGGTGATCGACGACGCGGCGCTGGTCGACTACATGCTGCGCCGCGCCCGCGACACCGCGCTCGTCAACGTGGCGCCGATGGCGGCGCTGACCAAGGGCCTGCAGGGCGAGGTGATGACCGAATTCGGCCTGCTCAAGGAGGCCGGCGCGGTCGGCGTCACCGATGGCGAACGGATGGTCGCCAACCCGCTGCTCCTGCGCCGGGCGCTCGCCTACGCGCGCGACTTCGACCTCCTCGTCGTCCAGCATACCGAGGATCCCGTGCTCGCCGCCTCGGGGGTGATGAACGAGGGCGAGGTATCCACCCGCCTCGGCCTGCCCGGCATTCCCGCCGCCGCCGAGACGATGGCGCTCGAGCGCGACATGCACCTGGTCGAGCTCACCGGCGCCCGCTACCACGCCGCCCAGGTCACCTGCCGCGCGTCGCTCGACGTCATCCGCGCCGCCAAGGACAAGGGACTGCCGGTGACCTGCGGCGTCTCCATCAATCACCTGACCCTGAACGAGACCGACATCGGCGCCTACCGCACCTTCTTCAAGCTGTCGCCGCCGCTGCGCCCGGAAACCGACCGCCGGGCAATGGTCGAGGGCGTCGCCGACGGCACCATCGACGTCGTCGTCTCCAGCCACGACCCGCAGGACCCCGACACCAAGCGCCGGCCGTTCGCCGAGGCCGAGTTCGGCGCCATCGGCCTGGAAACCCTGACCTCGGCGGCGCTGTCGCTGGTCCACGCCGGCGAGGTCTCGCTCGCCCGCATGATTCACGCGATGACGGCGGCGCCGGCGCAGATCCTGGGCTTTCCCGCCGGCCGGCTCGCCACCGGCGCGCCCGCCGACCTGGTGCTCATCGACCCGACGTTCACCTGGACGGTCGATCCCGAGCACCTGAAGTCGAAGGCCAAGAACACGCCGTTCGAGGGCCGCGAGTTCGTCGGCGACGCAATCCGCACCGTGGTGGCAGGTCAAACGGTGTATAATCGCCTCGAGTGACTCGTCACCGGGGGGAGCGATGCCGAACCCGATCAGCTGGAGCCACGCGCTCCCGTATTTCACGGCAGCGTTCGTCGTCGGCTACCTGCTGGGCTCCATCCCGTTCGGCCTGCTGTTCACGAAGGCGGCCGGCCTCGGCGACCTTCGCGGCATCGGCTCCGGCAACATCGGCGCCACCAACGTCCTGCGTACCGGCAACCGGGCGGTCGCCGCCGCCACCCTCCTCGCCGACATGCTCAAGGGGACCGTTGCGGTCCTCCTCGGCCTCCGGTTCGGCATCGATACGGCGGTGCTGGCCGGGGTCGGCTCCTTCTTCGGCCACGTGCTTCCCGTCTGGCTGAAGTTCCGCGGCGGCAAGGGGGTCGCGACCTTCATCGGCATCCAGCTCGGCCTGTTCTGGCCGGCGGCCCTCATCTTCTGCGCGGTATGGCTCACGGTGGCCGTCCTCACCCGCTACTCGTCGCTGTCGGCGCTGGTGGCGTCGGTGCTGTCGCCGCTGTGGGCGGCACTGTTCGACCAGTGGCAGCTGATGGAGGTGTTCGCCTTCCTCGCCGTCATCGTCGTCATCACCCACCGTGCCAACATCGGCAGGCTGATCCGCGGCGAGGAGGCGAAGATCCGCCTCGGACGGAAGGAACAGGGCGGGTGAGGCTGACCGACGATGAACGACGCGACTGGCTGCGCCTGTACTGGAGCGAGAACATCGGCCCGACGTCGTTCCGCATGCTGCTGGGCCGGTACGGGGACGCCACCACCGCCATAGAGGCGCTGCCGGAACTGTCCCGCCGCGGCGGCATGACGCGATCGATCCGCGTCTGCGCCATCGACGACGCCGAACGCTGGCTCGCCCGTGCCGACGCCCTGGGCGCCCGGTTCATCGCCGCCGGCGAAGACGGCTACCCGCCGCTGCTCCGACATGTCGAATCGGCGCCTCCCCTCCTCTGCGTCAAGGGATCAACGGAGCTGACGCAGGCCCCGGCGCTGGCCGTCGTCGGGGCCCGCAACGCCTCCGCCGCCGGCCGCCGGTTCACGCGGCCGATCGTCGGCGACATCGTCGCCGCAGGTTACGTGATCGTCTCCGGCCTCGCCCGTGGCATCGACACCGCCGCCCACGAGGCAAGCCTGGAGACAGGCACCATCGCGGTGATCGCCGGCGGCATCGACGTCGTCTATCCGCCGGAGAACGAGGAGCTGTTCCGGGCCATTGCCGCCCGCGGCCTGGTGGTGACCGAGATGCTCCCCGGCACGGTGCCGCAGGCGCGGCACTTTCCCCGCCGCAACCGCCTCATCGCCGGCCTGAGCCGCGGCGTCCTCGTGGTCGAGGCGGCGCAGCGGTCCGGCTCGCTGATCACCGCCCGGCTGGCGCTGGAGCAGAACCGGGAGGTGTTCGCCGTGCCGGGCTCGCCGCTCGACCCGCGCTCGGAAGGCACCAACGGGCTGATCCGCGACGGCGCCACGCTGGTGACGAGGGCCCGCGACGTGATCTCCGTGCTCGAACCGCTGCTCGGGCGCGAGCCGGCGCCGCCGGACGGGCTCCACGAAGGCGAAACCACCCCCGCCGCCGAGCCGGCCGACGTCCCCGACGACGCCCGGGCGCTGGTGCTGGAACTCCTCGGCCCGGTGCCGGTCGGCATCGACGACATCGTCCGCGAGAGCGGGCTGGACGTGGCGACGGTGCTGACGATCACCCTGGAGCTGGAGCTCGCCGGCCGGGTGACCCGCTACGGCCAGCACCGCATCTCGCTGGCGTGATCCGCCAGGGCGCGAACGAAGCGGTACCGCAATTCCGCCGGAGCCGGGAGAGCGGCCGGTTGGATGCCAGGCAGGTTGACGGAGCGTACGCCCCGATTGGGTGAATGCTGGACGGCCCTGCGATCCCGGGTCATCGCGCCGGGATCGCATCGGGCCGTGGGATCGCGCGGCCTGCAGGCCTGTCAGAGCGCGAACAGGGCGATCGCAATCAGACCGAAGGTGATGGAAGCCGGGATCAGGATGATCTGTATGGTGGCCTCCGACCACGCGACCTTGCCGGTCAGAGTCTGCAGGCTGGACCTGGTGATGGTCGAGGCACGCTTGCGGAACCGCCTCAGCATCGCCAGCGGCACTGCGAAGTAGATCACGGCGAACGCGGTCGAGACCACGAGCATGAACGCGCTGTGGCGCTGGGACCCGAACATCCACCACAGGACAGCGAAGAGCGACAGCCAGACCAGCACATACAGACGCCAGACGCCGGACGGCACGTCGGCGAACGGTACGCTGACTTCCGCCTGATTCTGCTTCTTCTCGAATTGAACCTCTGCCGGGCGCATGTTCATGGCTTGCCTCCAGTGGCTGACTACCCGGTTGCCCGGATATTCCTGTACTGGAGAGGTAGTTGCGCCGCGGCGCCTGGTCTTTGATCCAGAGCAAACTTGACCGTCCTCGCGCTGCGACATCCGGGCACAGACGATCATCCCGGGCAGCGGTCACCGGCGGCACCGTGCTTCGCACGGATCGCGCGGCAATCCACGGCAGAGGGGCCCTGACCGGCAGCGGGTTCGCCCATGCCGGCCAATTGGCCATTTGACAGGCCGCGGCGAAATCACCATGTTCTGCGCCGTTTCGTATGGGACGTCCGGCACACCGAACCCGCCGCACAGGCGACCGTGCCGGCGGGGCGACCTGATCGCAGCCTTTACCGGTCGCGGCGCGATCGAACGCCCTCCACCCGGTTCCTGTCAACACGGATTCCATGAACGTCGTCATCGTCGAATCGCCTGCCAAGGCCAAGACCATCAACAAGTACCTGGGTTCCGGGTACACGGTTCTTGCGTCCTATGGCCATGTCCGCGACCTGCCGTCGAAGGACGGCTCGGTGAAGCCGGACCAGGATTTCGAGATGACGTGGGAAACCGATCCCAAGGCCCGCAAGCGGCTCGACGAGATCGCCAGGGAGGTCAAGAAGGCCGACAAGCTGATCCTTGCGACCGACCCCGACCGCGAAGGCGAGGCGATCTCGTGGC
>CAZSNL010000181.1:0-4861 GCA_964608275.1 uncultured Hyphomicrobiales bacterium
AGGTCACCTACACGAGCTCGTTCAACGGGCGGATCTCGGCCGCGAACCGTGCGGAGAACCGGAATTTCGAGATCGTGTGGTGGGGGCAGTACTACACGCCGCAGTTCTACGTGATCCCGCTCGGGTCGCCGAAGAAGGAGCTGGCGCTGAACTGGATCGCCTACAGCCTCAGCGACGAGTCACAGGCGGCAATCGCCGAACTCATTCCCTACGGCCCGGTGAACAACGACGCGATCCCGCTGGTTTCGGCCGAAACCCAGAAGCTCCTGCCATCGCACCCGGACAACGGGTTCCCGCAGGACGCGCTGCTTCCGGACGAGGACTGGTGGGCCGAGGTCCAGGAACCGCTGACCGAGCGGTTCGAGGCCTGGCTCGCGCAATAGCAACCAGCGGACCGGCGCCGGTGGGGGCCATCGCCACCGGCGCCGGACGTCCCCATGAACACCCGCGCGATCGATACCCCGCACGGCGGGCACGAGCTGATCCGGCAACCGGAGGCCGCCGGCGTCTCACCGCGCCTCCGGGCACAGATGAAGCGAACGGAACGACGGGCGCATGTCCGCGCGATCCTGTTCGTGACGCCGCTGGTGCTGTTCCTGATCTTCTTCTTCCTGGTGCCGATCGCCTTCATGCTGCACTTCGGGATCCACAGTCCCGACTTCCAGGCGGCACTGCCGAGGTTCACCGAGCGCCTTGCGCAGAATCCCGATCCGGTGCCGGACGAAGAGGTGTACGCGGTCCTCGCGGAAGATCTCTGGGCGGCCCGGCAGAAGCGCGAACACGGAAAGGCGATCAAGCCGCTGCGCCATCAGTCGATCGAGGTGTGGCGGTTGTTCAACGCCGTCTTCAAGGAACTGCCGGCGCGACCGCAAACGACCTACAGGGACTGGTTTCTCGCGCAGTCGCCGCGCTGGGGCGAGGCGGACGTGTGGTCGATGATCCGCAGGGTTTCGCAGCCGTATACCGCGTTCTACCTGCTCAACTCGATCGATGCGGAACGCACCGCCGACGGCGCAATCGTCCGTAAACCGGCCGAGCAACGGCTGTACCTGGGGATCGCGCGGACCACGTTCGAAATCAGCTTCTGGGTCACCGTGGTCACGCTCCTGCTGGGTTACCCGTTCGCCCATCTCCTGGCGACCACCCGGGAGCCGACCTCCAGCATCCTGATGGTGCTCGTCCTGATCCCGTTCTGGACGTCGCTCCTGGTGCGAACCTACGCGTGGCTGATGCTGCTCCAGACCGAAGGGGTGGTGAACTCGATCGTGACCGGCCTCGGGCTCGCGGCAGAACCGCTGGCGCTCATCCACAACCGGCTCGGCGTCTACATCGCCATGGTGCACATCCTGCTGCCGTTCATGATCCTGCCGATCTACAGCGTCATGCGGGGCATACGGCCGGACTACATGCGGGCCGCGGCAGGGCTCGGCGCCTCCCCGGTCCAGGCCTTCCTCACCGTCTACCTGCCGCAAAGCCTCCCGGGAATCGCGGCCGGCTGCCTGCTGGTGTTCATCTTCTCGCTCGGCTTCTACATCACGCCGGCCCTCGTCGGCGGCCCGCAGGACAGCATGATCAGCATCATCATCGCCTACAACGTGAACCAGGTCCTGAACTGGGGAATGGCGGGGGCGCTGGGCACGCTCCTGCTGGTCGCCACGCTCGTCATCTTCGTCGTCTACACGCGGCTTCTCGGCCTCGAGAAGCTCAGGCTGAACTGAACCGGGCCATCGATGACACCGTCGCAGCGCATCTTCCGCCGCCTCCAGATCGTCTACTGCAGCCTGATCCTGGTGTTCCTGCTGGCGCCGGTCTTCATCGTCATCCCGATGGCCTTCAATTCGAGCCGGTACCTGGCCTTCCCGCCGCCCGGCTTCTCGCTCCAGTACTTCAACGAGATCTTCTTCGGCGAAGTCGACCGCGTCGGCGGAAAGGCGACGAAGGACTGGCTCGGGGCGCTGTGGAACACGGTCTCCATAGGCGTGGTGACCGCGGTCATCGCCACCGTGCTGGGGACGCTGGCGTCGATCGGGCTGGTCAGGGGGCGGTTTCCGGGCAAGGCCTTCGTCAACGCATTCCTGCTGTCGCCGATGATCATCCCGCTCATCATCACCGCCGTCGGGATGTTCTTCCTGTACGTCCAGCTCAACCTGATCGGGACGTTCTGGGGCATGGTGGTCGCCCATACTGTGCTGGCGTCGCCGTTCGTCGTCATCGTCGTGAGCGCGACGCTGCAGGGGGTGGATCCGAAGCTCGAGCGCGCGGCCGTGGGGCTCGGGGCGTCGCCGGTGAAGGCGTTCATGACCGTCACCGTCCCGCTCATCGCGCCCGGCGTGGCGACCGGCGCACTGTTCGCGTTCATCACCTCGTTCGACGAGGTCGTGGTGGCCCTGTTCCTGTCGGGAGCAACGGCGCGGACCCTTCCGGTGCAGATGTTCGAAGGCTTGCGCTTCGAAATCGATCCGGCCATTTCGGCGGTCGGAACCCTGATGGTCCTGGTTGCCGGCCTGGTGCTGGGTGCCGCAATCGTACTCCGCCGCCGGACCGAACGCCTGAGGGGATCGCGTGCCTGACCGGGAAGGGGCGTCCAGCCGCCTCCCATCCATCAATACCGCAACACACTGCAGGGAACAGGAATGTCTGCCGACACACGCATCAGCCAGCTTGGACTCAAACTGCCGCCGCCGCCCAAACCGACCAACCTCTATCGTTCGGTGGTGGTCAGCGGAGGACATGCCTACGTCGCCGGCCACGGCCCGATCCTCGACGACGGCGGCCTGATCATCGGCAAGGTCGGCGCCGACATGGACGTGGATGAGGCGCGCGCCGCGGCACGCCAGGCGGGGCTTGCGATCCTGTCGACCCTTCGGGCGAGGCTCGGCTCACTCGATGCCGTCCGCCAGGTCGTCAAGTCGCTGGGCATGGTGAACTGCACCCCCGATTTCACGTCGCCGCCGGACGTCATAGACGGCTACAGCGAGCTGTTCGCCGAGGTGTTCGGCGAGGAGGTTGGAATCGGGGCGCGCAGCGCCGTCGGCGTCAGCACGCTCCCGTTCGGCATGGCGGTGGAGATCGAGGTCATCGTCGACGTCGACGAACGGCACTGAGGCGCAGAGCGGGGGAGGGGACAGCAATGCAAGCCTTCGACAATTTCTCGGATGCGGAGTTCAACAGGCGCGGCGGCCTGATCCAGGAGCGTCTCGACCAGCGGGGGCTCGACGCGCTGGTCGTCACGTCGATCAACAACCTGGCCTACGTCGCCGGCGACACCACCGGCTGGATGACCAACTCCGGGGCGACCCTGGGCCTGACCGCGGCCCTTGTATGCGGCGGCAGGGCGAGGATCATGGTCCGCGTCTACGAGACGGCAAGCGCCCGCCACCTCGCACCGGGCTGGCTCACGGTCGTGCCCTATTCGGGGGATGCCGACGATCCGCGCAATCCGCCCGACGTGCTCGCCGACATGCTGCTGGAAGCGGGCTTGGAGCGGGCGCGGATCGGCGTCGAGCTGGACCTCCCGGGGCTGACCCCTAACGACCTCTCCGTCCTGCAGAAGCGGCTGCCGCAGGCGCGGTTCGAGGACGCCTCGGAGATCATCACGTCGTGCGCGGTGGTCAAGTCCGAGGAGGAACTGGCGGTCATGGCGCGGGCGATGCGGGCGACCGAGGCCGGGGTAAAGGCGATCGCCGACACCCTGCGCGAAGGCGTCCGCGAGCACGAACTGGCCGCCGCCGTGTTCAGGGCCATGGTCGCCGCGGGCTCCGGCTACCCGATCTTCCAGCCGTTCGTCACCGCCGGCGCGCGAAGCGCGCTGCCGCACGCAGTGTGGTCGGACCGGACCGTGGCCAGCGGCGAGCCGGTGTTCAGCGAGCTATCGGGCGCAGTGCTGCGCTACCACGCGCCGCTGATCCGGACCTACGTCCTCGGCCGCAACCCGGAGGCCGAGGAGGCCTACCAGGTCACCGAGGACGCGCTGCAGGCGGCGCTCGACGTCATGCGGCCGGGGGTGACGACCGGCGAGGTCGACGCGGCGTGCCGGTCGGTCATCAAGGCGCGCGGGCAGGGGCCGAACTTCCTGCTCCGCACCGGCTACCAGGTCGGCATCGACTGGGTGCTGCGCGGCTCCGTCAGCCTGATGCCGGGCGGCCGCGACACGCTGGTGCCGGGCATGACGTTCCACGTGCGGCCGCTGCTGCAGGTGCGGGACCGGTTCTCGGTCGGCTGCAGCGAGACGGTCGCCGTTACCGAGACGGGGGTGCGACTGCTGAGCACCGGCAAGCGGGAACTGGTCCGCTGCTGAGGGAATGAGGACGTGGCGCGCGCCGATCCTGTCCGGCGGCGCCTGGGGCGGGGTGGCCACCCGCCCCCGACATTCCGGAACGTGCCGCAACGCCACCCCTGTACCAGATCTCGAACAGCCATCACGTCAGGGCCAAGGCGGTGCGGGCCGTGATCGCCGACGCGGAGGAGATCATCGTCCGGCTGGCCGACCGCGAGCACTGGGCGCAGGTCGCGATCGGCGACGACGTCACCCTGAACTGGTCGGAGGACGATTGCGTGGCGCTGGACAGCGCCGACTGACGGCAATTCGGCGTTGCTGGTACCTTGCCGAAGAAGATGGCGCCCCGTAGGGGAATCGAACCCCTGTTTCCGCCGTGAGAGGGCGGCGTCCTGGGCCGCTAGACGAACGGGGCGGCGCTGTGTCCGGCAAAGCGCGGAGGAAGCCCTGATATAGCTTGGCCATGCGCCGCCATCAAGGGAAACCGGGGACGGCGTCCCCGGGGGCCCGTGCCAGCGGTCAGCGGCGGTTTGTCGGGCCGGTCAGCCGGACCCGGCCGATGAGCTCGCCGCGGCGGATGTCGAT
>CAZSNL010000182.1:0-4860 GCA_964608275.1 uncultured Hyphomicrobiales bacterium
AGGCGCACCGGCAGCCCGGTGATCCCCGAGGTCATGGTGCCGCTGATCGCCACCCGCCAGGAGTTCGACCTGATCCGCGGCATGATCGACAAGGTCGCCGACGAGGTGGCCGAGGAACAGGGCACCCGGCCCGAATACTCGGTCGGTACCATGATCGAGCTGCCGCGCGCCTGCCTCAAGGCCGACGAGATCGCCGAAGGGGCCGAGTTCTTCAGCTTCGGCACCAACGACCTCACGCAGACCTGCTTCGGCATCAGCCGCGACGATTCGGCGAGCTTCCTCGCCGAGTACCGGCGCAAGTCGCTGATCGACGAAGACCCGTTCGTCTCCATCGACGAGGAGGGCGTCGGCGAGCTGATGCGGATCGGCATCGAGCGCGGCCGCCGCGTCCGCCCCGACCTCAAGCTCGGTATTTGCGGCGAGCACGGCGGCGACCCGAAATCGGTCACATTTTGCCACAAAGTGGGGCTTGATTACGTGTCCTGCTCGCCGTTCCGGGTACCCATCGCGCGGCTCGCCGCGGCCCAGGCGGTAATCGGTGCAGGCGGTATCAGGAGCGATGCGTAGAGCCGGTCATACCGGTGAAGAACCGGTTGAACCAAAGGGGAGATTGTTGCGGGCATGGTTAACCTGTGTTAAACGAAACGACCTTAGACTTCCAACCGACTCAGCGACTTAATCCACTTTTCGAGCGGGAAAGAGGGCGGTGCCGGTAATCGGAAGACCTCCGGGAGGGGAGTGTTCTGCATCGAGTGACGAGTGGGACACGCGTCCCGGTCCATTGCGCCGCGTGAAACAGGCGCTTGCGTTCGGGTTTGCCAGCGCCGGCCTGGTATTCGGCGTTGCGATCTTTGGCCACTATGCCGGCCAGCATGCGTCGGCGCGGGTCGCGTCGACGCCGGACTGGCAGGACATGGTCCGGCCCGCGGTCGGATCCATGACCGCGCCGGGCGCGTTCTCCGGCGACTCCGCGACCGAGGTGGCGCTGTACGTACCGCCGATGCCGCGCGAGCAGCAGGTCCAGGAAGTCTCCAAGAGCGATCTCATCGTCAAGCTGGCGAGCGTGCCCAAGCTCGAAGCGCGGCTCGAGAAGGCGGCCACCCTCATCCTGTCGCCGCCGATCGAGAAGCTCGAGGCGCTGGCGGAACTTGGCAGCACCGAGCGCGAGCGCCGCGAATCGGAGCGCCGGTTCCGGGCCGCCGAGCATCGCTGCCTCGCCAAGGCGATCTACTTCGAGGCGCGGTCCGAATCGCTGCTCGGGCAGATGGCGGTGGCCAACGTGGTGATGAACCGGGTCAACGACCCGAACTATCCGAACACGGTGTGCGAGGTCGTGTTCCAGAACGAGTCGCGGCGCAACGGCTGCCAGTTCTCGTTCGCCTGCGACGGCAAGCCCGACCGGCCGAAGCCAGGCAAGGCGTGGACGGTGGCCCAGAACATCGCCTCGCAGTTCCTCGACGGCAAGACGGTCCACGCGGTGAGCGACGCCACCCACTACCACGCCGACTACGTCTCGCCCAACTGGTCGAGCAGCCTGAGGCGGATCAAGCAGATCGGCCGTCACATCTTCTATTCGAACGCTTCGGGATCGAGTTGATCCAGCCAGCGGGGCCGCCGCCTCGCCGGCAGCCCGCGGCAACCGTCCATCGCCGGCCGCGCCCCGTTGCGCGGCCGGACCATTTCCGCCGCCGCGTCACCGCTTCTCACACGCCGTCGTCGGACGCCGGTGCGCGCCTGTGCCGGACTCGGCAAGCGCATCCGCGGCTGCTAGTCTCGGGCCCGGAAGGCGCCCGCAAGTGGCGCCCACGGGGACAGATCGAGGAACGGTGATGACGGAAACGGACCAGAAGGCGTGGCATTTCATCGATGGCAGGTGGGTGGCCGGCAATCCGCCCATCATGGGGCCGATGACACATGGCGCCTGGCTCGCCTCCACGGTGTTCGACGGCGCCCGCGCCTTCGAAGGCGTCGCCCCCGACCTCGACCGTCACTGCGAACGCATGGTGCGCTCGGTCAAGGCGCTCGGCCTCAAGCCGCTCCATACGCCCGGGGAACTCGAGGAGATCGCCCGCGACGGCATCGCCCGGTTCGGCCCCGGAGCCTCGGTCTACATCAAGCCGATGTACTGGGCCGAGGACGGCTGGGTCGACGTCGACCCGGAGACCACCCGGTTCTGCTTCACGATCTTCGAATCGCCGCTGCCGGAGCCAAACGGTTCCTCCGTCACGCTGTCGCCGTGGCGCCGGCCGGGGCTCGAGACGGCGCCGACCGATGCCAAGGCGGCCTGCCATTATCCCAATTCCGCCCGCGTGCTGCGCGAGGCCCGCAGCCGCGGCTTCGACAACGCGATCATGCTCGACGGCCTCGGCCATGTCGCCGAGTTCGCCACCGCCAACCTCTTCTTCGCCCGCGACGGCGTGGTCCACACGCCGGTGCCCAACGGCTGCTTCCTCAACGGCATCACCCGCCAGCGCGTGATCTCGCTCCTGCGCGGCGCCGGGATCGAGGTCCACGAGCGGACCATCGCCTATCCCGAGGTGCTCGATGCCGACGAGGTGTTCTCGACCGGCACCTTCGGCAAGGTGCTGCCGGTCACCCGCATCGAGCAGCGCAACCTGCAGCCGGGCCCGATCTATGCCCGCGCCCGCGAGCTGTACTGGGAGTTCGCCCACTCCGGCCGCTGACGGCGGCCGGGCTTCCGCTGCCGCCTAATTGTCCCCGCCCAGCGTGCGGTAGCGGCGCGCATCGTCGGCGATGTGCAGCCACGGCAGGCGTTCTGCGGTGAAGACGTGCACCTGCGGCGGATAGAGCTCGGGCCGGTCCAGCGCGCACAGGTGAATGTGGATCTCGCCCGGCCACCGCTCGGCCTGGTAGGCGAGCGGCGTGCCGCAGGTGCCGCAGAAGCTCCTGGTGACCCCCGGCGACGAGTTGAACAGGCGCCGCTCACCGGCCGTCCACCTGACCCGGTCATCGTCGAAGCAGACGAAGGTGGCGACCGCCGAGGCGGTCGCCCGGCGGCAGCTGTCGCAGTGGCAGTGGGCGACCCATAACGGCGCCCCGTCGGCCTCGAACCGCACGCCGCCGCACAGGCAGCGGCCCGTATGCTGTTCCGGAAAACGTCCCGCTGCCATCGTCCCGATCCTCCCGTCCCGTCCCGCGGCCCGGCCGAGGTTGCCGCCTAGCCGGCCGCCACGCCGGCCGTGCCCGCACCCTGCGGCGGCCGGACGTCGAGGCTGAACGGCACGCATTCCCACGCCGGCTGGCCGGTGCCGATCGCCCTCACCGCCTCCACCATGCGGCCGCCGCGGCCGAGCAGCCGGTCGGCCATCTCGACGATCAGCGCGTTCGGCGTCGCGGTGGCGGACGCCTTGCGCAGGCGCCTTGCAAGCTCGACCTCGTCGGTATCCGGCTCGTGGATGCACATCGTCGTGAAGGCGGCCGCCGTCGAGCGGCTGATCCCGGCGTAGCAGTGAATGAGCATCGGCTTGTCGCACCGCCAGCCGGACACGAACTCGATCAGTTCGCCGACGTGGTCCTCGCACGGCAGGATGTGCCCCTCGATGGGCGAGCAGATGTCGTGCAGCGTCAGTCGCAGGTGGTTCTCCGGCGCAATCGCCGGCGGCGTCGGGATCATCGACTCCGGTCCGAGCAGCGACACCATGCGGTCGACGCGGTGGCGCTCGATCTGGGTGGGGATTGCGGCGAGAGAACAGACGACGATCATGGAGTTTCGGCTACCTCGGATTGGTTGGCGGGCATGGCGCCGCGCGTATCCGGCGTCGGCAACGGCCGTGTGTCACCCCCTCACCTATTGCAGCTGCCTGAACTTCGCAAGGTAGCGGCGTTCGGCCTCGGCCGTCGGCACCGGCTTCAGGTCCGAAAGCCGACGCAGCACATCTGCCGGCAGCCCGCGCGGACGGCTGAAGTAGCGGGCCGCCTCGCGGTCGTCGAAACCGGCCAGTTGCGTCGCCTCGATGAAGGCGGCGGCGCGGTCGGCGCGCTTGATCAGCGCCGATATCCGTTCCGGCAGCCGTGCCGGCAGCCCGAACCGCAGGTGGACGGCCGCCAGCAGCCGCTCCTCGAACGCCTTGTAGTCGAGCCCGATGGCGGCCTTGAACGGGCTGATCAGGTCGCCGATGACGTATTCGGGCGCGTCGTGCAGCAGCGCCGCCAGCCGCCACCTGCGGTCGAGCGTGGCGGCGAACTGCGACGCCAGCGCCTCGACCAGGAGGCAGTGCTGGGCGACGGTGAAGGCATGCGCCCCGCGGGTCTGGCCGTTCCACCGCGCCACCCGGGCAAGCCCGTGGGCGATGTCGGTTATCTCCACGTCCAGCGGCGACGGGTCGAGGAGATCGAGCCGGCGGCCGCTCAGCATGCGCTGCCAGGCGCGCGGTGTCTTGGTGCGTGCGGCGCCCATGCCGGACGGCGGCGCCCGCCTCAGCGGGCAAGCGCCCGGCAGGCGTCGTGCCGGTGGCAGCTGACGAGGTGGTCGTTCACCATGCCGACCGCCTGCATGAAGGCATAGACGATGGTCGGGCCGCAGAAGCGGAAGCCACGCGCCTTGAGGTCGCGCGAGATCTTGCGGCTGAGCTCGGTTTCCGCCGGGATCCGGTCGGTCGTCTCGAACCGGTTCTGCACCGGCCGGCCGTCGGTGAACCGCCACAGGTAGTCGGAGAAGCGTTCGCGCTGCATCAGGTCGAGCCAGGCTTGCGCGTTGGTCACCGTCGCCTCGATCTTGGCGCGGTTGCGCACGATCCCGGCATCCTGCATCAGGGCGGCGACCTTGTCGGGCCCGTAGCGGGCGATCCGTTCCGGGTCGAAGTCGTCGAACGCGGCGCGGAAGGCGTCGCGCTTGCGCAG
>CAZSNL010000183.1:0-4581 GCA_964608275.1 uncultured Hyphomicrobiales bacterium
CGGAATCCAGTCCGGCGTGGGCGGCATGCGGACAGGCTGCCCTGGACCCCGGCCTCCGCCGGGGTGACGGTTTCACCGCAATCCCGGGTCTGCGGTGCACCCTTGCACTGGCGTCCTCGCGCTCCGTGGTGCTGAAGTAGTGGAGAGGTCGGGGCGGCCATATCCGACCTTCGGGGCGAAGCGCCCGAGGATCGCGAGGACGCGGCGAGAAGGCGACATGGGGACAAGGAGGACGTGTCACCCCGGATGCTGCGCAGTGGCGGGCAACAGCCCGGTGCTGCGATGCCGTTCCGGGGCCGCCCGCCGCGCCTGGAGTCCGACGCCCTTGGATTGCCGCTTCGGCTAACTCACGACCCGGCGCCGGTGAAGCCGCGCGGCGGCGGGTCGATCACCGTCGAGCCGGTCACCGTGATCTCCATCACCGCCAGCCCGCGCTGGTTGAGGCCGTTGCTCAGGAACCGGAACACCCCGTCGACGCCGGCGAAGCCGCTCGGCTCGGTCAGCCGCGCCTGGGTGAACGGGTCGCCCTGCTGCTGGCCGGCCAGCGCGTTGGCGAGGCTCACCGCGTCATAGGCGAGGCTCGCCACCCGCGGCGGCTGCCGGCCGTAGGCGTTGCGGAACCGCTGCGCGAACTGCTGCCGGGTTTCCGGCGGCGGCCCGGCATACCAGGCACCGATCATCACCGGGATCGAGCCGACCGTCGCGTCGTCCCACAGGCTGGTACCGAGCAGCTTCACGCCGGTGCGGTTGAAGCCGGAGTCGGTGAGCATGGTGGCGACCGTGCGCAGCTCGTCGCCGCCGGTGTCGATCAGCAGCGCGTCCATGCCGCCGTTCGGGTTGTTGCTCTCGGTGGACACCTTCTGCACCATCTGGCGCAGCGATTCCGTCGTCTGGGCATAGCGTTCGATCGCCACCAGGCGGCCGTTGCGGCGCTGCACCGCATCGGTCAGCGCCCGTTCCACCACGGCGCCGTACGGCGACTGCGGCAGCAGCGCGGCGATCCGTCTCCGGCCCTGCCGGATGGCGTATTCGACCACCCTGTCGACCTCCTGCTCGGGCAGGAAGCTCAGGAGGTAGACCCCGTTCGAGGCCGCCTGCTGGTCGGTGGAGAAGGCGACCACCGGGATGCCGCTCGACTGCGCCAGCGGAGTGACCGCCTTCACCGAACTGGACAGCAGCGGGCCGACGATCAGCCGCGCGCCGCCGCTGATCGCCTCGTTGGCGGCCGCCTGGGCGCCCTGTGGCGTACCCTGCGTATCCTTGGCCTCGAGGATGATGTTCGGCTGCCCCGACTCGAACAGGGCGAGCTCGCCGGCCTCCTTCAGCGCCCGCGCCGCCTCGCCGGCCTCGCCGGGGGCGGACAGCGGCAGCAGCATGGCCACCCGCGGCCCGCCGCGATTGAGTGCATCGATGTCGGCCTGGGTCAGCCGCGAGCTCCTGTCCGTCTTCGAGCCGCCGAACAGGTCGCCCATCCCCATGTCAAAGCTGCCGCACCCGGCGACCGCCAGCGATACCCCGGCAACGGCCGCGACACGCGCCGCCACCTTCAGGCACCGGTCCAGCAGCGCGGGTACCGCCCATACGCTAAACGGATACACGACGAAGCTCCCCTCGAATCCCCACTCCGCGCCGCGGTCGAAGGCGACGCTTCGCTTCACCCAGCTCCCTCCATCGGGTAAGCTAACCAAAAGTCCTTGCCAAGTAAAAGCATAAACCCGCTCCCGCTCTGCCTTCCCGGCGGCCTGACGAGCGCACCGCGATGCCCCCACGCAACACCACCGACCGTCGCTCACAGGCGGAGCCCGACCGCCCCGACGACGGCCCGCCGGGCGGCACGTTCGCCATTGACGGTCATCCGTACGCTGCGCCACCGCTGGCGCCCGGTCTGCATGTCGTGGCGACCCCGATCGGCAACCTCGCCGACGTGACGCTCCGCGCGCTCGCCACCCTCGCCGCCGCCGACCGGATCCTGTGCGAGGACACCCGGGTGACGAGCCGTCTGCTTGCCCGCTACGCCATCCGGCGGCCGCTGCAGTCATACCACGAGCACAATGCGGCACGGTTGAGGCCGCGGCTGCTGGAGCGCCTTGCCGCCGGCGACCGGCTGGCGCTGGTGAGCGATGCCGGCACGCCCCTGATCTCGGATCCCGGCTACAAGCTGGTGCGCGAGGCCCGCGAACGCGGGCTGGCGGTCACCGTGGTTCCGGGCCCGTCCGCCCTCACCGCGGCCCTGGTCGCCTCCGGCCTGCCGAGTGACCGCGTGCTGTTCGCCGGCTTCCTGCCGGCGAAATCCGGCCAGCGCCGCAACGCGCTCAAGGCGTACCGGACCCTTGATGCGACGATCGTCGCCTTCGTCTCGCCGCGCCAGGCCGCCGCCGCCCTCGCCGACATCGGCGCCGTGCTCGGCAACCGCGACGTCGCCGTCTGCCGCGAACTGACCAAGATCCACGAGGAGACCATCGCCGGGCCCGTCGCCGAGGTGGCGGCGGAGGTCGCCGGCAGGGGTTCGCTCAAGGGCGAGATCACGGTGGTAATCTCGCCGCCGGCCGCGGGCGGCGCGGTGGCGGCCGACGAGATCGACCGCCGCCTCACGGACCTCCTCGGCCACATGGCCCCGAGCGAGGCCGCGCGCGAGGTCGCCAGGGCGCTGGGGGCGCCGCGGCGGGCGGTCTACGAACGGGCGCTCGCACTGCGCCCGCGGGCCGATCCGGGCGACGAGCCGTGAGCCGGCCGGCCGCCGACAGCGACCGGCGCCGCCGGGCCTACCGCAAGGGCATCGTCTCCGAGGCCGTGGCGGCAGCCCTCCTGACGTGCAAGGGCTACCGCATCCTCGCCTGCCGCTTCCGCAGCCCGGTCGGCGAGATTGACCTGGTCGCCCGCCGCGGCGGAACGGTCGCCTTCGTCGAGGTCAAGGCGCGCCGCAACCTCGACCTCGCCCGCGAGTCGGTGACGGTGCATCAGCAGCAGCGGATCATCCGTGCCGCGCTGGCCTGGATCGCCCGCAATCCGCGACATGCCGATTGCGATTTGCGCTTCGATGTGATCACCGTTCCGCCCAGCCTGGTTGCGCGTCACCTGGTCGCCGCGTTCTCGGCCGACCGGGCTACGCTTCCGTGATGCCGCCTTTTCGAGGATGCCGATTGCCATGCCGTTGAAGTGCGCCTTCCAGATGGACCCGATCCAGTCGATCAACATCGTCGGCGATTCGACGTTCGCCCTGCTGCTCGAGGCCCAGCGCCGCGGCCACGCCATCTTCTACTACCAACCCGAGGCGCTCAGCTATCGCGACGGCCGCCTGTATGCCCGCGGCGCCACCCTCGCCGTCCGCGACGAGCCGGGCAACCACTACACGCTGAGCGACGAGCGCCATGAGGAACTGTCGGGGTTCGACGTCATCCACATGCGCCAGGATCCCCCGTTCGACCTGAGCTACATCACCGCCACCCATCTCCTCGAGCGGGTGCACCCGCAGACGCTGGTGGTCAACGACCCCCGGCACGTGCGCAACGCGCCGGAGAAGCTCTACGTGCTCGACTTCGCTGACTTCATGCCGCCGACGCTGATCACCAAGGACGCCGCGGAGATCATCGCCTTCAAGGAAGAGCACGGCGACATCATCATCAAGCCACTGTACGGCAACGGCGGCGCCGGCGTGTTCCGGCTGCCGCAGGGCGACGAGAACCTGTTCGCGCTGATCGAGCTGTTCGAGATGAACTTCCGCGAGCCCTACGTCGTCCAGCGCTACCTGCCCGAGGTGCGGCAGGGCGACAAGCGGATCATCCTGGTCGACGGCGAGCCGGTCGGCGCCATCAACCGGGTGCCGGCCAAGGGCGAGACGCGGTCGAACATGCACGTCGGCGGCCGCCCCGAGGCAGCCGACATCACCGCCCGCGAGCGCGAGATCTGCGAGGCGCTGGGACCGTCGCTGCGCGAGCGCGGCCTGATCTTCGTCGGCATCGACGTGATCGGCAACTGGCTGACCGAGATCAACGTCACCTCGCCGACCGGCATCCGCGAGGTTCGCCGCTTCGGCGGCCCCGACATCGCGGCGCTGATCTGGGACGCCGTCGAAGCCAGGTTGTAGGCATCGACTCCGGGTTGCCGCCACCACCGGCGCCCGGGCGGCGGCGGCGGGCCTTCCAGGTTCCCATTTTGTACGGTTCCGTACGCGCCATGTTCCATGCCCGTTGCCGGTGCGTGAACCGGTCCGGCTTTGGTTTGCGTAAGGTATAAAAATCCGTGTTCACATAATGTTCTTGCACGGCACGCGCGGGTTGCGCTACTCTGGCTTGTGGCGACTGCCAGAGGGGGATCCGATGGTCACGCACGTCAGGACCGTGGCGTTCAAGGGGATCGAGGCGGTCCCCGTGGACGTCCAGGTGCAGATCGCCTCCGGCATGCACGCATTCACCATCGTCGGGCTGCCCGACAAGGCGGTGGCGGAGAGCCGCGAGCGGGTGCGTTCGGCGCTGACCGCGATCGGCCTGTCGCTGCCGCCGAAGCGGATCACGATCAACCTGGCGCCGGCCGACCTGCCCAAGGAGGGCAGCCATTACGACCTGCCGATCGCGCTGGGCCTGC
>CAZSNL010000184.1:0-4574 GCA_964608275.1 uncultured Hyphomicrobiales bacterium
TCCGCTGGGAGGACCAGTTCAACCTCTCGCTGGACCCCGACACCGCGCGGCGTCTGCACGACGCGACCCTGCCCCACGAGGCGCACAAGGTCGCCCACTTCTGCTCGATGTGCGGGCCGAAGTTCTGCTCGATGGAGATCACCCGCTCGGTGCGTGACTACGCCGCGAAGCTGAACGAGCGGGATCAGGGCATGGCCGAGATGTCGGCGAAGTTCCTCGAGATGGGCGGCGAGGTCTACGTCGACGCCGCCACCGCGGCGAAGGCCGGCAACGACGGGCTGTAACGCCTCCGGGCGGCCGCTCGTGCGCCCGTGTCAGGGGGTGCGGCGGCCGTCCAGCGCATCGGGGTCGCCGCGACGGCCGAACGTCGCCGACCACACCGACAGCACCACGACGGCGGCGCCCACCAGCGGCAGGTTCGCAACCGCGGCGCCGTTGTCGATGTCGAGCGCCCACGGCGCCACCACCAGCCACAGGCCGAACAGGGCGTTTACCCATCCCTGCCAGTGCTGCCACGCGATCAGCGCGCCGCAGGCGAAGCCGCCGATGAGAAAGGCGAAGACGTAGGAGTTCCACGCCGGCGTCGCTGCGCCGGCGTAGCCGAGCACCCACGGCGAGACCAGGAGCCACACGGCGAGCAACAGCACCACGGCGTCCTGCCACTGGTTCCTGATCCGATCCCACAGCACGTCGAAGAACATCGCACGAACCTCCATCTCGCCGAGCCGGCACCGACACAGAACGGGCGCGGGCGCCATTTCGTTGCGTCACTCCGCATGCGGACCGTGCCGTGGCGGCACCGCTGCCGGCGATGGATCGATGATGACGGCGGTGATGTTGTCGATCCCGCCGGCCCGGTTGGCCGCGTCGACCAGCGCGCCGGCGGCGGCATCCGGGTTGCCGGCGTGCGCGCGGACGATAGCCGCCAGCGCATCCTCGTCCACCATGTCGGACAGCCCGTCCGTGCACAGCAGTGCGGTGTCGCCCGGGGCGAGGGTCACGACGCCGGTTTCCGGCACGATGGCACGGTGGAGTCCCACCGTCTGCTCCACCACCGTATGATGCCAGCGCGTCACGGATGCATGTGGTGCGCCTTCGTCCAGCAGCCTTTGGGCCAGCGTCTGGTCGCGGGTCGCCTGGCGTGTCGCACCACCGTCCGCCGGCACCACGTAGAGCCGCGAGTCGCCGACGTGGGCATACCGGATCTCCGGTCCGGCGACGGCGCAGACGATCAGCGTGGTGCCCATCGCCGCCCGGCCGGTGAGGCCCGTGTTCTCGCGCTGCAGGGCGGCGTTGGCGGCGTGGACGGCGGCGACGAGCAGGTCGGTCATGGCGTCGCCGGTTGCCAAACGATGGAGACGGGCGCCCAGGAAGGCGAGCGCCGTCTCCACGGCCAGCCGGCTCGCCTCCGCGCCGCGCGCATGACCGCCCATGCCGTCGGCGAGGGCGACCAGGCCGCGGTCGTCGTCGATCAGCACCGCGTCCTCGTTGGTCATCCGCACCCGGCCGGTGTCACTCCGCGCCGCGATCCGCATCGCAGGCTCCTTTTCTTCCCGGGCCGGGAATGATAGCGCAGGGACGGCAAGGAAAACGCAATGGAAGGGGGAAACCATGCCCGTGCCACCGGCTCTCGACCCGGCGTCCGTGCCGTCACGCACCGGCAGCATCTATCCGCCGCCGCACGACCGCGCGGTACATGGCCGCGCCAAGCGCGCGCTCACCGGGGCGCTGGGCCTGACGCAGTTCGGCGTCAACCTGACCGAGCTTGCGCCTGGCGCCGCCACCGCAATCCGTCACTGGCACACGCGCGAGGACGAGTTCGTCTACGTCCTTTCGGGCGAGGCGGTGCTGGTGACGGACTCGGGAGAGCAGGTGCTGACGGCGGGTCAGTGTGCAGGCTTTCCCGCCGGCGTCGCCGACGGCCACTGTATCGTCAACCGGTCGGATGCGCCGGTGCTGCTGCTCGAGGTGGGCAGTCGCGACGATCTCGACGAGGTGCACTACCCCGACACCGACCTGCACCTGACGGCGGGACGCTACCAGCGCCCGGTATTCACCGACAAGGCCGGCAACGTATTGTGAGGGCTACCGGAATGGCCGCTGGCGGCACGCGCCGGCGGCCGCTGCCGGGCCGGCCGATCAGGCCGGCTCGGCGATGGCCGCGGCGGCAGCGGCGGCCGCCTCTGCCTTCTTCTGCGCCTCGCGGCGGACCGACTTCTGCACCTTTTCGAAGGCGCGGACCTCGATCTGGCGGATGCGCTCGCGGCTGACGCCGAATTCCTGGCTCAGTTCCTCAAGCGTCAGCGGCTCCTCGGACAACCGTCGCGCCTCGAAGATCCGCCGCTCGCGCTCGTTGAGGTCTTCCATCGCCGCCGCCAGCATTTCGCGGCGCATGTCCAGCTCCTCGGATTCGGCGAGCAGCGTCTCCTGGTCCACCGCGTCGTCGACCAGCCAGTCCTGCCACTCGCCCTCGGCGTCGGCCCGCAGCGGCGTGTTGAGCGACACGTCGCCGCCCAGCCGCCGGTTCATCGAGATCACCTCTTCCTCGGCGACGCCGAGCTGCTTGGCGATGTGCGCCACCTGGTCCGGATTGAGGTCGCCGTCTTCGAGCGCCTGGATCTGGCCCTTGACCTTGCGCAGGTTGAAGAACAGCTTCTTCTGGTTGGCGGTGGTGCCCATCTTGACGAGGCTCCACGACCGCAGGATGAACTCCTGGATCGCTGCCCGGATCCACCACATCGCGTAGGTCGCCAGCCGGAAGCCCTTCTCCGGTTCGAACCGCTTGACCGCCTGCATCAGCCCGACGTTGCCCTCGGAGATGATTTCGGATATGGGCAGGCCGTAGCCGCGATAGCCCATGGCGATCTTGGCCACCAGCCGGAGGTGGCTTGTCACCAGGCGGTGAGCGGCCTCGCGGTCGCCGTGCTCGCGCCAGCGCTTGGCCAGCATGTACTCCTCGTCCGGCTCCAGCATCGGAAACTGCCGGATCTCCTGCAGGTAGCGCGACAGGCCGCCGTCACTCGTGATTGTCGGCAAACGTTGAGCCATGATGCTTCTCGGAAGCCTCGTCCTGAATAGTTCCTGTACTCGTGCATACGGTTCGTGCGCGCGCACGCCCGTCTTACAACGAATCGATTAAGAAGGGGGCAAGTTCCCTTATATGGGAAAAATTACGACCCTTTAAAGGCCTGCCTGATCACTCCTTCGCGATCAGGCACCCCTGCACGCATCGATCAGCGCCTGGAGGTCGGCCGGCAGCGGGCTTTCGAACCGCATCTGCTCGCCGGTCACCGGATGCTCGAACCCGAGGACGGTGGCGTGCAGCGCCTGGCGCCCGAGCCTGCGCAACGCCTCCTGCGCCGCCTCCGGCAGCCGCGCCGCGCTTGCCGCGAAGCCTGCGCCGTAGGCGGTGTCGCCCAGCAGGGGATGGCGGATATGCGCCATGTGGACCCTGATCTGGTGCGTGCGCCCGGTCATGAGGCGGCAACGCACGATACTCGCGACCGGCTCCCGCGCTCCCTGCGGCAGATGGTCCACCACCTCGTACCGGGTCACCGCGCGGCGGCCGCCGCGGCGGGCGACGGCGATCCTGGTGCGGTTGGTTTCGCTGCGGGCGAGCGGCGCGTCGATGATGCCGCGGCGCGGCTCGGGAACCCCCCACACAACGGCAATATAGGTACGGTCCAACCGTCCGTCTGCCCCGTGCGCGGCGAACTGCGCGGCAAGGCCCTGGTGGGCGACGTCGGTCTTGGCGACGACGATCAGGCCGCTGGTATCCTTGTCCAGCCGGTGGACGATACCCGGCCGCCGCACACCGCCGATGCCCGACAGGCTGTCGCCGCAGTGGGCGATCAGCGCGTTGACCAGCGTGCCGGTCCAGTTGCCGGCCGCCGGATGCACCACCATCCCCGCCGGCTTGTCGATGACGATCAGGTGGTCGTCCTCGTACACGATGGCGAGCGGGATCGGCTCGCCGCGCGGCTCCGCCGGCTCCGGCGGCGGAATTTCGAGCACCGCCTGCTCGCCCTGTTTGACCCTGTAGTTCGGCTCTTCTATCTTGCGCCCGTCGACGGAGGCATGGCCGGACTTGATGAGTTCCTTGAGACGCGATCGGCTCAGCGCGCCGACGTGGCGGGCGAACAGCCGGTCCAGCCGCTCACCGGCCTCCTCGGCGGCAACCGTCACCGCGCACTGATTCGGGATTTCACCGGCCATGGCACCGACCGCCCATCACGGTCACGGCAGGCACGGCGGCACCGCGGACGTTCCGCCGTCCGACCAGGCGCCGTTTCCGCAGAACTCCGAGCGGGCCCTCAAGATCGTCGTCATCGTGCTCGGCATCATACTCGTTGTCGGCTTCCTCGTCGTGGTGGTCACCATCGCGTGGCGTGCCAGCACCATGGGCCGCGACACCGCCGAGCCGGCGGTCGCCGAGCGGCCGCAGGGCTTTTCGCAGCTCGACGTCGAGGTCGAGCGCGATACTCTGATCAGCCAGATCGAGCTCGACGGCGAGCGGATGGCGGTGCACGTGACCCGCGGCACCATGGACGAGATCCTGATCATCGACATCCGCC
>CAZSNL010000185.1:0-4568 GCA_964608275.1 uncultured Hyphomicrobiales bacterium
CGGCCTGCGCACCGGCCGCGACGTGGTGGTGGGGGCGCTGCTCGGTGCCGACGAGATGGGCTTCGCCACCGCGCCGCTGATCGCCGCCGGCTGCCTGATGATGCGGAAGTGCCACCTCAACACCTGCCCGGTCGGCATCGCCACCCAGGACCCGGTGCTGCGGCGCCGGTTCCGCGGACTGCCGGAGCACGTGATCAACTATTTCTTCTACGTCGCCGAGGACGTGCGCGAGCTGATGGCGACGCTCGGCTTCCGCCGCTTCGACGAGATGGTCGGACGCACCGAGGTTCTCGACAAGCGCCGGGCGATCGACCACTGGAAGGCGCGCGGCATCGACTTCACCCGCGTGTTCCACAAGCCCGAGGTCGGACCGGAGGTGGCAATCCGCCACTGCGAGGCGCAGGTCCACCCGATCGCCGACGTGCTGGACCGGAAGCTGATCGAGCTGGCGCGGCCGGCGCTCGAGGACCGCAAGCCGGTGCGCATCGTCCATCCGGTCACCAACACCGACCGCACCACCGGGGCGATGCTGTCGGGCGAGGTCGCCCGCCGCTACGGCCACGAGGGGCTGCCGGACGACACCATCTCGATCGAGCTGTACGGCACCGCCGGCCAGAGCTTCGGCGCCTTCCTCGCCCGCGGCGTGACGCTCCATCTGATGGGCGAGGCCAACGACTATGTCGGCAAGGGGCTGTCCGGCGGGCGGATCGTGGTGCGGCCGCCGGAGCACTCGGCGATCGTGCCGGAGGAAAGCATCATCGTCGGCAACACCGTGCTGTACGGCGCCATTGCCGGTGAATGCTACTTCCGCGGCGTTGCCGGCGAACGCTTCGCCGTCCGCAATTCCGGCGCCATCGCGGTGGTAGAGGGGACCGGCGATCATGGCTGCGAATACATGACCGGCGGCATCGTCGTGGTGCTCGGCGATACCGGCCGCAACTTCGCCGCCGGGATGTCCGGCGGCATCGCCTACGTGCTCGACGAGGCCGGCGATTTTGCCGAGCGATGCAACCTGGCAATGGTCGACCTGGAGCCGATCCCCGAGGAGGACGAGACGCTGGAGCGGCTGCATCATCACGGCGGCGACCTCGAAAGCCACGGCCTCGTCGACGTTCGCGGCGACATGAGCCGGTTCGACGCCGAGCGCCTGCATCAGCTGGTCCACAACCACCTGCGCTACACCGGATCGGAGCGGGCCCACCGGATTCTCGAGAACTGGGACCTCTACCTGCCGAAGTTCGTCAAGGTGATGCCGGTCGATTACCGTCGCGCCCTGCAGGAGTTCCAGCGGCTGCCCGAGCGCGGCCGGATGCAGATCGGGCTGGGAGCCACGAAGTAGCCATGGGTAAGATCACGGGATTCCTGGAGATCGACCGCCAGGACCGCGCCTTCATGCCGGCCGGCGACCGGGTGCGCCACTTCCGCGAGTTCGTGATTCCGCTCGACGACCGCGACGTCGAGCGGCAGGCGGCGCGCTGCATGGACTGTTCGGTCCCGTACTGTCACACCGGATGCCCGGTGAACAACCAGATCCCCGACTGGAACGACCTCGTCTACCAGAGCGACTGGCAGGAAGCGGCGCGCAACCTGCACTCCACCAACAACTTTCCGGAGATGACCGGGCGCATCTGTCCGGCGCCGTGCGAGGAAGCCTGCACCCTCAACCTCGAGGACATCCCGGTCACCATCAAGACGATCGAATGCGCGGTTGCCGACAAGGCGATCGCGAGCGGCTGGATCACGCCGGTGCTGCCGCAGCGGCGGACAGGCAAGCGGGTCGCCATCGTCGGATCCGGCCCGGCCGGGCTCGCCGCCGCGCAGCAGCTCGCGCGCGCCGGGCACGAACCGCACGTGTTCGAGCGCGAGCCCAGGGCGGGCGGCCTGCTTCGCTACGGCATCCCCGATTTCAAGATGGAGAAGCATCACATCGACTGGCGGATCGCGCAGATGGAGGCGGAGGGCGTGACGTTCCACTACAATGCCAACGTCGGCGCCGACGCCAGTGAACTGATCGACCGGTTCGATGCGGTGCTTCTGGCATGCGGCGCCGAGCGGCCGCGCAACCTGCCCATTCCCGGCGTCGACCTGCACGGCGTCCACTACGGCATGCCCTACCTGGTGCAGCAGAACCGCCGCATCGGCGGCGAGGACCTCAGCGGCGACGAGCCGATCCTGGCCGACGGCCGGCACGTCGTGGTGATCGGTGGCGGCGATACGGCGTCCGACTGTATCGGCACCGCGTTCCGCCAGCACGCCCTGTCGGTTACCCAGCTCGACATCCGGCCGCAGCCGCCGGAGCGCGAAGACAAGATGCTAGTGTGGCCCTACTGGCCGACCAGGATGCGCACGTCGTCCAGCCAGGCCGAGGGTGCGGAGCGCGAGTTTGCCTGCGCCACGCTGGAGATCGTCGGCCGCGGCGGTCGCGTCACCGGGGTTCGCTGCGCGCGCTGCGACGGCGACCGGCGGCCGATCCCTGGCACCGAATTCATCCTGCGCGCCGACATCGTGTTCATCGCCATCGGCTTCGCAGGTCCGATCCAGGACGGCCTGGTCGAGGCGCTCGGAGTGAAGCTCGATGCGCGGACGAATGTCGCAGCCGACACGGTGACCTACAAGACGTCGGTGCCGAAGGTGTTCGCGGCAGGGGACATGCGTCGCGGCCAGTCGCTGGTGGTGTGGGCGATCCGCGAGGGCCGGCAGGCGGCCCATGCGATCGACGCGTTCCTGATGGGCCGGTCGGACCTGCCCAGGTAGCCGTCGACCGATCCGCCGGCAACGTCCGCCGGCTGCAATGACGGCAAGCCGGTTCCCATCGTCGTCCGCCGACACCCCGCCCGGGTGCCGGCGATCACTCCGCCGGCCACGCGAAGTCGTCGGCGCGCCCGGGCTTGGGCTCGACCGGCTCGCCGATGATCAGCGCCCGCCCGGCGGGCGAGTCACGGTCGATCCCGTCTATGGCGGCAAGGATGCCGCCGCGCCCGGCCGCCGACCCGCCCTCGCGCAGGGCGTCGGCGTCGACGAAGGCCGACTCGGGCGGAAATTCTCGCGTCACCGCGCCCGACCCGGCCTCCACCGCATCGCGCGGGACGGTGACGGGGTCTTCTCCGGCCGTCGTGCTGCCGGCGGCGACATCGGGGAGCGGGGCGACCGTCACCCCGTCCTCGCGCGACACCTGGACATCGGCCCCTTCCTCGTCACTGTCTTCGAGTTGCTCCACTTCGTCGATGTCGACGCGGACCACGTCATACACCAGCTTGGCGAGGCGCTGGTTGCCGCTCTTCAGGAAGTGGACGCCGTCGCGCGAGCGCAGCCGCCGCTGTTCGCCGTCGACGTCGGTGCCGGAGTCGGTGTAGGCGCCGGTCTCGTCGGCGAATTGCGGCCGGGTTGCGATGAACTTCATCCCGGCAAGCTCGACGCGCTGCCTCTGGATTTCGGTGATGCGGGCAATCGTCTCGTCATACGCCGGCTTGCGCATGACAGGCAGCCCGACCCAGTAGACGGCGGCGCCATGTTCCCGCAACGGCTTGAGGAAGCGGTCGATGCGGTCGGCGTAAAGGCGCTCCCACTCCGGTGTACCGGGTTCGACCTCGCCGTCGGCGGTCTGGAACGCGCGGGCGTCGTTGGCGCCGATCATGACGAGGGCGATGTCGACCCGGTTGATGTCGAGGATGCCGGTGATCGCCTCGTTCCAGTCGTACACCTCCTCGCGCACGAACCCGGTGCCCGCCTTCGACCGGCGCACGATTCGGAACCGCTGGTCGTGGCCGATCTGGCGCATCAGCCCGGCCCACAGACCATCGCCGAACGAGTCGCCGAACACGTAGACATGGTAGACGTCGCGCGCCTGCCGGATGTAGGTGCCGGTCGAGGTGGTGCCGGACGGCAGGTACTCGTAGGTCTGGTCGACCGCGGGGTCGTCGTCCGGCTCGAGGTACGCGGGCAGGTCCGGCTCTGTCTCGGGTGCCTCCTGCGCCACCGCGCAGCAGGCGAACACGGCCGCCGCCAGAGCGGTGCCGGCGGCGGCGTGTGCCAGCCAAGTGGCGATACGGGCCGCCGGCATCGACAGATCGATGAAACGCATCGGGTGCCTCCTGTGGCATCTCGGCGTCGGCCCCATCCTGAACCGTGTCCGGCCCCCGGGGCAAGTCGTGCCGCGCACGGCTGCCGTCACTCCTCGCGCTTGAGCGGGCGGCGCAGCAGGGCGTCGACGGCGGCATCCACGTCGAGCCGGCCGTCTAGGATGTCGCGCACCGCGGCGCAGATCGGCATTTCGACCCCGAGCCGGCCGGCGAGGTCGACGACGACCGCCGCCGTATAGGCGCCCTCGCTGACGCTTGTCCGGGCCTCCAGCACCTCTGCCGCCGACCGGCCCTTGCCGATGGCGATCCCGAGCGACATGTTGCGCGACTGCGAACTGGTGCAGGTGAGCACCAGGTCGCCGAGCCCGGACAGGCCGTGCAGGGTCTCGGGGCGGGCGCCGCGGGCGGTGCCGAAGCGCACCAGCTCGGCGAAGCCGCGCGTGGTGAGCGCGGCGCGCGCACTTTCGCCCAGCCCCCGGCCTTCGACGA
>CAZSNL010000186.1:0-4542 GCA_964608275.1 uncultured Hyphomicrobiales bacterium
TTGTCCCGCGTCTTGCTCGATCCGGCAGAGGCCACGGTCAGGATCTTGCCGCGCAGGGGCAGCACGGCCTGCGTCCGACGGTCGCGCGCCTGCTTGGCCGAGCCGCCGGCGGAATCGCCCTCGACGATGAAGATCTCCGATCCCGCGGCGGAGGCGAGGGCGCAGTCGGCGAGCTTGCCGGGCAGGCGCAGCTTCCGTGCAGCCGTCTTGCGGTTGACTTCGCGTTCCTGGCGGCGGCGGACCCGCTCCTCGGCCCGTTCGATGACCCATTCGATCAGCCGGTTAGCCTGGTTGGGGTGGCCGGTGAGCCAGTGGTCGAAGTGATCCCGGATGGTCGCCTCCACGAGGCGCGACGCTTCGGCGCTTGCCAGCCGCTCCTTGGTCTGGCCCTGGAATTCCGGCTCGCGCAGGAACACCGACAGCATGGCGCACGCCGAGCCCATCACGTCATCGGCCGTGATCATGGCGGCGCGGCGATTGCCGATAAGTTCGCCATAGGCCTTCAGGCTGCGGGTGAGGGCGTTTCGTAGCCCCGCTTCGTGGGTGCCGCCCTCGCTCGTGGGCACCGTGTTGCAATACGACTGGACGAACCCCTCGCGCCCGCCTGTCCAGGCGATCGCCCATTCGACCGAGCCATGCGCGCCGTCCTTCTTGACCTTGCCGGAAAACGGATCCTCCGCCACCCGGGGCGCGCCTTCGATGGTGGCCTCGAGGTAGTCCACGAGCCCGCCGGGGAAGTGCATCACCGCCTTCTCGGGCGTCGTGTCACCGTCTGCGAGGTTTGCCGGATCGCATGACCAGCGGATCTCCACGCCACCGAACAGGTAGGCCTTGGAGCGGGCCATCCTGTACAGCCGCGCAGCGCGGAAGCGGGCGTCCTTGCCGAAGATCTTCGGATCGGGCCGGAACCGGATCCGGGTTCCGCGCCGGTTGTGCACCTTTCCGAGATGGCGCACGTCGCCTTCGGGGATGCCGCGGACGTAGGCCTGTGCGTACAGCTGCTGGCCGCGGGCGATCTCCACTTCGAGGCGTTCGGACAGGGCATTGACGACCGACACGCCGACACCGTGCAGGCCGCCGCTCGTCTCGTACACGCGGCTGTCGAACTTGCCGCCCGCATGCAGCGTGGTCATGATGACCTCGAGCGCCGACTTCGACGGGAATTTCGGGTGCGGATCGACCGGAATTCCGCGCCCGTTGTCGGTGACGGTGAGGAAGCCGTCGCGGTCGAACTCGACCTCGATCCAGTTGGCGTGACCGGCCACCGCCTCGTCCATCGCATTGTCGAGGACCTCGGCGAACAGGTGGTGCAGCGCCTTTTCGTCGGTGCCGCCGATATACATGCCCGGCCGCCGGCGCACCGGCTCGAGCCCCTCGAGAACCTCGATGTCGGCGGCAGTGTAGCCGTCCTCGGCGGGCCTCGGCTTGCGCCGGCTCCTGGAGGAGTCCGATCGTGCGGCAACGGGCTCGAGCTCGGCATCGAGCTTGTCGAAGAGGTCGTCGATATTGGTCATGCGTGCTTTCGAAATGCTCGGGTGCGGGCTTGATATGGCAACCGGTCGGGCGAATCAAAAACAAGTATGCCACAGCGCCCGCATCGCGAAGCGACGGACGAAGGCCCCGGGCATCTTTCAGCTCACGGGGCCTGTTTTGTGGGTGTCAACCCGACCCGTCTTGCGACGGGTTCCTTCGGTGTCGGGGTTTCCGGCCGGGCTTCGGGCGCCGAGCGCTCGTGGCTGCCGGAACCCGTCTTCCGCGACGAATTTCCGATTGTGGGTCTGCCGTCCTTGCCGTGGTCGCCGGAGCAACGTGTGGTCTGCGTCGTTACCGGCTGAAGGACGGCCCGGGCGCCTTCGGCGGCGTCATTTTCCTAGACCTCCTGTGTCTGGACGGGACCAGTGTGCAGCAGATGCGAGGGCCCGTCAACGTCCGGCACGGGCGGTGCGACGAAACGCATTGCCGGCGGCCTCCGGTGCCCGGCGCAGGGTGAAACGGTGTGCTGCAGACACGGGACCGCGCCCAGACGTGGGGTACGCAACCGTCGCCGCGCCATGCGGGTTGGCGATGGCATCGCAAGTGCGCTACCTTCGCGCGCCATTCATGGAGGCAATGCATGGCTGCAATTCCCCCCGTCTGCGACTTCGGCTGGAAGGCGCCGGATTTCCAGCTTCCCGCGACCGACGGCAGGACCTACCGGTATTCCGACATCGAGGGGCCGAACGGGACCCTCGTCATGTTCATCTGCAATCACTGTCCGTACGTGAAGGCGGTGATCGGCCGGATCGTCGAGGAGGCCAAGGCGCTGGCGGAACTCGGCATCGGATCGGTTGCCATCTGCTCCAACGATGCGACCGCCTATCCGGAGGACTCGTTCGACAACATGAAGCGCTTCGCCGAGGAGCACGGGTTCCCGTTCCCGTACCTGCATGACGAGAGCCAGGACGTCGCCCGTGCCTACGGCGCCGTGTGCACGCCCGACTTCTTCGGCTTCAACGCGAACCGCGAACTGCAGTACCGCGGCCGCCTCGATGAATCGCGCACCACCCTGGTTCCGGGCGCGCGGCGCGAACTGTACGAGGCGATGAAGCAGGTCGCCGAGACCGGGCAGGGCCCGCGCGAGCAGATCCCGTCGATGGGCTGTTCGATCAAGTGGAAGGCGGCGTGAGCCGCAGACCGATGGCGCTTGCCGGCTTCACCACGCTCACCTTCGACTGCTACGGCACCCTGATTGACTGGGAGACCGGCATCTGGCAGGCGCTGCAGCCGTGGCGCGAGGCGACCGGGCTGTCGCTCTCGCGCGACCGCCTCCTCGAAACCTTCGGCCGCCATGAGGCGGCACAGCAGGCGGCGACGCCGGCGATGAACTACCGCGACGTGCTGGCCGCCTCGCTGCGGCGGATCGGCGCCGAATTCGGAGTGCCGGTTTCCGAAGAGGTTGCGGCGCGGTTCGGCCGCTCGGTCGGCGACTGGCCGGCCTTTGACGACAGCCCCGAGGCGCTCGGCTACCTGAAGCAGCATTACAGGCTGGTCGTCCTGTCAAACGTCGACAGGGCAAGCTTCGCGCTCTCCGGCAAGCGACTCGGCGTCGATTTCGACGCGGTCTACACGGCCGAGGACATCGGATCCTACAAGCCCGATCCGCGCAACTTCGCCTACATGATCGAACGCCTCGCCGAACAGGGGATCGACCGGGGCGAGGTGCTGCACGTGGCGCAGAGCCTCCGCCATGACCACGTGCCGGCGGAGGACGCCGGGCTCGCCACCTGCTGGATCGACCGGCGGCACGACAGGGAGGGCTTCGGCGCCACCAGCCCGCCGCCGCGCCAGCCGCGCATCGATTTCCGGTTCCCGAGCCTTGCGGCCATGGTCGAGGCGCACCGCCGCGAGACGGCCGGCTGACCGGGCCGGGCCGGCCTACATCCTGAACACGCCGAACCGAGTCTCGGGGATCGGCGCATTGAGCGCGGCGGAGAGGCTGAGCGCGAGCACCATCCGCGTTTCGCGCGGGGTGATCACGCCATCGTCCCACAGCCGGGCGGTGGCGAAGTAGGGGTGCCCCTCGGCCTCGTACTGGTCCAGGATCGGCTGCTTGAACGCGGCTTCCTCCTCTGCCGACCAGGTGCCGCCCTCGGCCTCGATGTTGTCGCGCTTGACGGTGGCGAGCACGGAGGCGGCCTGCGGGCCGCCCATCACCGAGATGCGCGCATTGGGCCACATGTAGAGGAACCGCGGGCCGAAGGCGCGGCCGCACATGCCGTAGTTGCCGGCGCCGAACGAGCCGCCGATGATGACGGTGAATTTCGGCACCTGGGCGCAGGAAACCGCCGTCACCATCTTGGCGCCGTCGCGGGCGATGCCGCCGGCCTCGTAGCGGCGACCGACCATGAAACCGGCGATGTTCTGCAGGAACAGGAGCGGAATCCGGCGCTGGCAGCACAATTCGATGAAGTGGGCCGCCTTGAGCGCGGACTCCGAATACAGGATGCCGTTGTTGGCGATGATGCCGATCCGGTAGCCCATGATGTGGGCGAACCCGGTGACGACCGTCGTCGCGTAGAGCTTCTTCCATTCGTCGAAGTCCGAGCCGTCGACGAGCCGGGCGATGACTTCGCGCACGTCGTACTGCACGGACACCGATTGCGGGACGATGCCGTCGAGTTCGGCTGGGTCGTACTTCGGATCCCGCGGCTCCATCATGGGCACGTCCACGGTCTTCCTCGTGTTGAGGCCGCGGACGATGTCGCGGACGATCGCCAGCGCATGGGTGTCGTCGAGGGCGTAGTGGTCGGCAACGCCGGATTCGCGCGCGTGCACGTCGGCGCCGCCGAGTTCCTCGGCCGACACCACCTCGCCGGTTGCCGCCTTCACCAGCGGCGGCCCGCCGAGGAAGATGGTGCCCTGGCGGCGCACGATCACCGTCTCGTCCGACATCGCCGGGACGTAGGCGCCGCCGGCGGTGCACGACCCCATGACGCAGGCGATCTGGGGGATGCCGGCGGCCGACAGGGTGGCCTGGTTGTAGAAGATCCGGCCGAAGTGCTC
>CAZSNL010000187.1:0-4532 GCA_964608275.1 uncultured Hyphomicrobiales bacterium
GTTCGGGGATTCGGAGAAGATCCGGGTCGGCGACTGGGTGATGGCGATCGGCAATCCGTTCGGTCTCGGCGGCACCGTCACGATCGGCATCGTGTCGGCCCGCAACCGCAGCATCAACGCCGGGCCCTACGACGATTTCATCCAGACCGATGCAGCGATCAACAGGGGCAACTCCGGCGGTCCGCTGTTCGACATGAACGGCCAGGTGATCGGCATCAACACGGCCATCATCTCACCGTCGGGCGGTTCGATCGGCATCGGGTTCGCGGTGCCGGTGAGCATTGCCTGGCCGGTCATCGAACAATTGCGGCAGTACGGCGAAACCCGGCGTGGATGGCTTGGCGTCCGCATCCAGACGGTGACGGAAGAACTTGCCGAAAGCCTCGGCCTCGACAAGCCGCGTGGCGCCCTGGTCGCCGATGTCACCCCTGGCGGGCCGGCGGAGGCCTCGGACATCCAGCCAGGCGACGTGATCGTCAACTTCGACGGTCGTGAGATCACGGAGATGCGCTACCTGCCGCGGATCGTCGCCGATACCGAGATCGGCAAGACGGTGAATGTCACGGTGATCCGCAAGGGCGAGGAGAAGACGGTCCAGGTCAAGATCGGCCGGCTCGAGGAAGGCGAGATTCTCGCCAGTCAACAGGCGGAGGAAGAAGAGGCCACGCCGGAGGACGAGCCGCCGACCGGCGAAGTGGACACGACCCTCGGGCTGAAGCTCGCACCGCTCACCCCCGAGATGCGGGAGCGCTTCGGCATCAACGAGAGCGTCAACGGCGTGGTGGTGACCGAGGTGGAAGCGGGCAGCGCGGCGCAGGAGAAACGGATCACCGCCGGTGACGTGATCATCGAGGTCGGCCAGGAGCGGGTCGCCAGTCCCGAGGACGTGGTCGAGAAGCTCCAGGCGCTCGAGGCACAGGGACGGAAATCCGTGCTGCTGCTGCTTTCCAACAAGGACGGCGAACTGCGGTTCACCGCAATACGGCTGGCCGATGCCAGCACGCCGGCTCCGGCACCTGATCCGGGCACGGGGGACGGCGGCAGCGGGTCGCCCGGACAGGACGAGTAGTACGAGGCCAGGGCGCGGGGTGGGTTACACCCCCGCCTCACCGCTCCACGAACTCGTTCAGCCGGTAGCCCTGCAGGTACAGGAGCGCGGTGAGGTCGCCGTGGTCGATGCGAACGTCGGCCGCGTCGGCGAGGATCGGCTTGGCGTGGAAGGCAACACCCAGGCCGGCAGCGGCGATCATCCCGAGGTCGTTGGCGCCATCGCCCACGGCAATGGCCTGTTCGGGTGTGATCGCGAGCGCCCTGCAGGCGGAGAGCAGCGCCTCGGCCTTGGCATTGCGGCCGAGTATGGGCGGGCGAACCTCCCCGGTGAGGCGGCCGTCGGCGACAACGAGCTCATTCGCCGAAACCTGATCGAATCCGACACGCGCGGCGATGACGGAGGCGAACAGCGTGAAGCCGCCGGTGACGAGCACAGTCTTTGCGCCGTGGCGGCGCATCGTGCGCACAAGCGGGACGGCGCCGGGCGTGAGCGTGATGCGCTCCTCGAGCAGCCGTTCGATGGCCGCCGTTTCCAGACCCGCGAGCATGCGGACGCGATCGCGCAGCGCGCCCTCGAAGTCGATCTCGCCGCGCATCGCCCGCTCGGTAACGGCGCTCACGGCATCGGCCTTGCCGGCCAGACGCGCCATTTCGTCGATGCACTCCTGGGCGATGATCGTCGAATCCATGTCGGCAACGAGAAGGCGCTTGCGGCGACCGTGAACCGGAAGGACGGCGAGATCGACGGGCGCGCCGTCGAGCGCCGTCCGGACGGCGGCCGCGATTTCGCGGGGACCATTGTCAGAGGGCATGGTGAACGCGATATCGCAGGCGGCGTCCGGTGCAAGCCAGTCGGCAGCCGCGGCCCGCGGCAGTTGTGCGCGTGCCGCGGCGACGACAGCATCGGTCAGCGGTGCCGCGATGAGCGTGAGCACATGGGATGGCATCATTGAGACCGGAAGACGACGAGGCGGCAAGGATCATCCTTATCGCAGGGCCGACCGCGAGCGGCAAGTCGGCCCTGGCACTGGGGGTGGCCGCGGAGCGCGGCGGCGTCGTGATCAATGCCGACTCGATGCAGGTGTACAGGGACCTGCGGATCCTCACCGCACGACCGGACGCCGAGGAAGAAGCGCGGGTACCGCACCGGCTGTACGGCTTCGTCGACGCCGCAGTCACCTACTCGGTCGGTCAGTGGCTGCACGATGTCCGGCGCGAAATCGCGCGGGCCCGCGCCGAGGGCCGCACGGCGGTGATCGCAGGTGGCACCGGGCTCTACTTCCACGCGCTTGAACACGGGCTCGCCGAAATCCCTGAAGTACCCGCCGACATCCGCGGGGACTTGCGCAAACGCATGGATCGCGAGGGCCCCGAGGCGCTGCACGCAATTCTCGAGACGCGCGATGCGGAGGCTGCGGCACGGATCCGCTCGCGCGACCGCCAGCGCATCCTGCGCGCGCTCGAGGTCGTCGAGGCGACGGGCCGTCCACTGAGCGCCTGGCAGCGCGAGGCACATGCGGCCGCGCCGCTGGCCGGCGCATCGGCCTTGCGCATCGTGCTCGCTCCGCCACGCGAGGTCGTGTACCGGCGCGCCGACGAGCGGTTCGACGCGATGCTCAAGGCCGGGGCGCTGGACGAGGTGCGTGCGCTGGCCGACCGCAAGCTCGACCCGCGGCTGCCGGCGACGAAGGCGCTCGGGGTGCCGCAACTGATCGCCCACGTCGAGGGGCGGCTGGGGCTCGAAGAGGCGATCGAGACAACCAAGACCCAGACGCGACGATATGCCAAGCGACAGATGACGTGGATGCGCGGCAATATGACCGGATGGACCTGGATACGGGCGAGCCATATCGAGGCGGCAAGGGACCGGGTGCTCGCGGCGGCCGTTTCTTCTTGACGCCAGCAGCCGCTGCCCCTTATAGGTCCGGCAACGATCGGGCGGTATTGCGATGTTCGGGCGCAACTTTGTTATCGTACTCGTAGGCAAGCGCGCCGCTGACGATGGCTGACCGCCATCGGCAAGTCAAAGCGGTGCGCGACAGGGGCTGTTCAGCCCCTTTTTTGTTCGACGAGGCAGGATTCCGGGAGCACGACAATGGCCAAGACAATGACGGGAGCGGAAATGGTGATCCAGGCCCTGGTGGACCAGGGCGTGGAAGATATCTTCGGCTATCCCGGAGGCGCGGTACTGCCCATCTACGACGAGATCTTCAAGCAGAACAAGCTGAGGCACGTCCTCGTGCGCCACGAGCAGGGCGCGGTGCATGCCGCGGAAGGCTATGCCCGATCCACGGGCAAGGTCGGCTGCGTGCTCGTGACATCCGGGCCGGGAGCGACCAACGCGGTCACCGGCCTCACCGACGCGCTGATGGATTCGATACCGGTCGTCTGCATCACCGGTCAGGTGGCGACGCACCTCATCGGCAACGACGCGTTCCAGGAATGCGACACGGTCGGGATCACGCGGCCGTGCACCAAGCACAACTACCTGGTGAAGGACATCAACGACCTTGCGCGGGTCCTGCACGAGGCATTCTACGTCGCGTCGAACGGACGGCCGGGGCCGGTCGTGGTCGATATCCCGAAGGACATCCAGTTTGCCACCGGCACCTACGAGGGACCGAGCAACGTCCGACACAAGAGCTACCAGCCACGCCTCAAGGGCGACCAGGAGGCGGTGCGGAAGGCGGTCGAGGTGATGGCCGCCGCAAAACGGCCGGTGTTCTACACCGGCGGTGGCATCATCAACTCGGGGCCGAAGGCATCGCGGCTGCTTCGCGAACTCGTCGACCTGACAGGCTTTCCGGTCACATCGACCCTGCTTGGCCTCGGCGCCTATCCGGCATCGAGCCGGCAGTGGCTCGGCATGCTGGGCATGCACGGCACCTACGAGGCGAACATGGCGATGCACGACTGCGACGTCATGATCTGCCTCGGCGCCCGCTTCGATGACCGCATTACCGGCCGGCTGGACGCGTTCTCTCCGGGGTCGACGAAGATCCACGTCGACATCGACCCGTCGTCGATCAACAAGAACGTGCACGTCGACATCCCCATCATCGGCGATTGCGCACACGTGATCGAGGACATGATCCGCATCTGGCGGGCGCGATCGGCCGAGCCCGACCGGAAGGCGCTTGCCGAATGGTGGAACGAGATCGAGCAATGGCGCGGGCGCGATTGCCTGAAGTACGAGCCGCGCGACGACGTGATCATGCCGCAGTACGCGATCGAGCGGCTGTATGCGGCAACCCGCGACAAGGACGTCTACATCACCACCGAGGTCGGCCAGCACCAGATGTGGGCGGCGCAGTTCTTCCGCTTCGACGAGCCGAACAGGTGGATGACCTCGGGCGGCCTGGGCACGATGGGCTATGGCCTGCCGGCGGCGGTCGGCGTCCAGCTTGCCCATCCCGATGCACTCGTGATCGACATCGCGGGGGAAGCTTCCGTGCAGATGACGATGCAGGAGATGTCGACCG
>CAZSNL010000188.1:0-4343 GCA_964608275.1 uncultured Hyphomicrobiales bacterium
TCCGACGGGATCTCGGCCTGCTCGGACACGATCCGGGTGGCGAGCTGTTCCGCCGACATCTCGAGCGAGAAGAAGCCGACGACGCCGCCGTCCTTGACGTCGACTGTGCCGTCGGGGCGGTACTCCGCCCGGTAGCTCCGGGCGACCTCGTAGGCGATGTTGGTGGCAAGCGCCGTCTTGCCCATCGACGGGCGGCCGGCGAGGATCACGAGGTCGGACGGCTGCAGCCCGCCGAGCATGCGGTCGAGGTCGTGCAGCCCGGTCGAGACGCCCGACAGGCCGCCGTCGCGCTCGTAGGCCTTGGCCGCCATGTCGATGGCGTCGGTCAGCGCCGTGGCGAAGGTCAGGAAGCCCTTGCCGTACTTGCTTTCCTCGGCGAGCTCGTAGAGCTCCTGCTCGGCGCGCTCGATAAGCGTCCGCGGGCTGGTGTCGACAGGGGTGTCGTACGAGGCGTTGACCAGGTCCTCGCCGATGGTGATGAGTCGGCGGCGCTGGGCGAGCTCGTAGACGGTGCGGCCGTATTCCTCCGCGTTGATGATCGTCGTCGCCGCCGCCGCGAGGCGGGCGAGGTAGGCGGGGCCGCCGATTTCGGCCAGCGCCGCGTCGGCGTCGAAATAGGTCTTGAGCGTGACCGGCGAGGCGAGCTTGCCGGCACGGATCAGGGTCGCGGCACTCTCGAAGATGCGCCCGTGGACCGGGTCGTAGAAGTGCCAGGGCTCAAGGAAGCCCGACACCCGGTCGTAGGCGTCATTGTTGACGAGAATGGCCCCGAGCAGTGCCTGCTCGGCCTCGATGTTGTGCGGCGCGATGCGATAGCCGTCGTCCTCGGCCTCGCGCCTGGTGGCCAGTGCTATGGAGTCCATATCGACTTCTTAACCAAAGTGTGGTCGCCGCGTCAGCGAATCGCGGTGCCTTGCGGAGTTATACCCGCTATCCACATCTCGCGGTCTGCAATCGCCGCGCGCACTGGACTTCGGCTGCGCGCGCCGCGCCTCGTATGGCCGTCGAAGTAGCGCCGCCGCCGCCCGCCGGAGTTGCCGGCCCGACCTGATCTACTCTGCCGGGATGCGCCGCCTGCCGTCGCGATCGGCCTCGCCGGCACCCTCGAGCCCGCGCAGCCGCTGTTCTTCCTCGAACATGTACTCGCGCGTCGACGGCACTGTGTCGATCTGTCTTGCAAGCTGCATCTGGAACACCGTGAGGCCGGAATGGCGGAAGCCCATTTCGCAGCTCTGCAGGTAGAACTCCCACATCCTGCAGAACCGTTCGTCGTAGATCTCGGCGATTCGCCGGCGGTTCTTCTGGAAGTTGGCGTCCCATGCCCGGAGCGTTTCGGCGTAGTGCAGCCTGAGGTTCTCGAAGTCGGTGAGCCAGATGCCGAGGTACTCGAGGATGGGAGCAAGCTGCGACAGGCTCGGCAGGTAGGCGCCGGGAAAGATGTTGCGCCGGATCCACACGTTGATCGGCGAGGGAGGGCTGGACCTGCCGATCGTGTGCAGGACGGCGATCCCGTCCTCCCTCAGCAGCCGCTTGAGATGGGTGAAGAACTCGCGGTAGTGCGGCTCGCCGACGTGCTCGAACATGCCCACCGAGACGATGCGGTCGAATTCGCCGGTCAGTTCGCGGTAGTCGAGCAGCTTGAACTCGACCAGTCCCGTCAACCCTTGCGCCCGTGCCCGTTCGCAGGAAACCGCATACTGCTCCCTGGACAGCGTGAGGCCGGTGACGTGCACCCCGTAGGTTCTCGCCAGGTAGAGCGCGAGGCCGCCCCACCCCGAACCGATGTCCAGCACCGCCTGGCCTTCCTCGAGCCGGAGCTTGGCGGCGAGGTGCTGCTTCTTCTGCAGCTGCGCGAGGTCGAGGCCGTCGTCCCACGAGCGGAAGTAGGCGCAGGAATACTGCTGGTCGGGATCCAGGAACAGCCGGTAGAGCTCGCCCGAAAGATCGTAATGGTGCTCGACGTTGCGGCGTGCCGTGCCGATCTTGTTGACGATCTCGCGGCGGTAGAACCATTGCTTGAGCCGGCGTACCAGCTCCGATTCATCCGCCTCCAGGCGCGCCTGGCTCTCCAGCAGGATCTCCAGGAAGTCGCGGAGCGAGCCTTCCTCCAGCGTCAGCGTGCCGTCGGTGTAGGCCGCGCCGACGTGGAGGCTTGGATAGAGTACCAGCTTCCAGTGCAGACTGCGGTCATGCAGCCTGACCACCGCGCGCGGCGTGTCGGCGGTGTGGAAGTCGTGGCTTTTGCCGTCGGCATCGATCAGCGTGAGATGACCGTGCGACAGGATCCTCCTGAGCAGACGTGCCGCGAACATGCCGTCCCTTCAAGCTTGACAACGGCCACCGCCCCGAAGGGCGGCTGCCGTCCGGTCGATCGCTTGACTTTGCCACCAAAGACGCCGTCGCGACAAGGGTTCGGGACGCGCGCACCCGGCGGCTGCCGGTCAGGACCGGTCCGGTTCGCCGCTTTCCGCCGTTTCGCCTGCTTCGGCGTCGCCGTTCTGCGCCGGCTGGGTGTCGGTGGCGGCGTCCGGCGAGGCCTCCGGTGACAGGTTCTCGACGAGTTCCTGCTCGACTTCGCGGGCGATTCGCTCGTCCTCGAACACCTCCTCGGGCGACACCGCAGCCTCTTCCTCCTCTGCCGGCAGTTCGGCGAGGACGTCCTCTCCGCGGGCCTGCCGCTCCGCCTCCTCCTCGGTGCGGGCGACGTTCACCTGGATCGTCACCGAGACCTCCGGATGCAGCGAGACGCGAATGTCGTGCACGCCGAGCGTCTTGATCGGCCGGTCGAGGACCACCTGCGTGCGGCTCACCGAAACGCCGCCCTCGGTCACCCGGGTGGCGATGTCGCGGGTGGTGACCGATCCGTAGAGCTGTCCCGAATCGCCCGCCTGCCTCAGGATGACGAAGCTCTGGCTGTCCAGCCTGGCGGCGACGGCTTCGGCTTCCTTGCGCTGTTCGAGGTTGCGCGCCTCGAGCTGGGCGCGCTCGCGCTCGAACCGCTTGAGGTTCTCCTCGGTGGCCCGCAGCGCCATGTTCTTCGGCAGCAGGTAGTTGCGGGCATAGCCGTTCTTGACCCGGACGACGTCTCCCATCTGTCCGAGCTTCTCGATCCGTTGCAGTAGAATGATTTCCATCAGGGTCGCTCCTTGGATGTCCGAACCGTCATGTCGTGGCGGGAGGTCCGCCGGAAGTCGCTGCGCGGCGGGCACGCAGCCCGAGCACCAGTTCGGCCAGGCCGACCGATGCCAGTGCCGCGGCGGTGAGCCAGGAAAAGACGAAGATCGCGAAGTAGACGCCGGCGAGCAGCGGGGTCCGGCTCGGCGTGTCCGCGACCAGGAAGTGGATGACGGCAAGCCCGAGCAAGGCCAGGGCAAGCCCGAAGGTGGTGGCGAAGATGCCGGCGATGAGGCCGATCGTGCCGCCGAGGAAGACGCAGATCACCGCCACCAGGAATGCGATGGCGGCCTTTGGCGGCAGCACGAGTTCCCTGAACGGCGGCCACGGGCGTGGTGGCCGGCCCGACATGGCGAGCACCTTCGATGCCAGCCAGATGTTGAGCAGGGTGGCCAGCACCCACAGCGTCGCCGAGACCGGCAGGACCATGACGATGAAGGTGTCGATCACCCGGTCGATGCCGTTCGCGCCGCTCTGCTCGAGGCTTTCCCGCAGCGCCGGCTGGGCGTCGATCAGCCGGTTGAACAGCGCCCGCACGTTCTGTTCGAACTGGTCGGCGGTCGGCCCGAAGAACAGGATCGGCAACGCCACCAGCACGCCGCCGATGGCCGCGATCCAGACCAGCAGCCGTCCCGGCGGATACCACTCCCGCTGCTCGCCTGGACCGTCGGCGCCGTTCGCCCCGGCCGGGATCGGTCGCGACAGCAGGGCGAGGTACGACAAGACGACCGGTGGCAGCGCCTCGCTGACCAGGAACAGGAGGCCGGTTATCAGCCCGAGCACCACCGAGATCGCCAGCGTGCCGGCCAACGCGCCCGCCGCGGCTGCGTATGCGCCCCAGCCGAGCCCGGCGATGAACAGCGGCAGCGGCGCCAGGTAGAACAGCATCATCGACAGCGGCGACAGCGTCATCACGGAGCTGTAGAGCAGCGCCGTGACGAGGCCGGAGCCCGCGCCGATGAGGAGGTGGTTTGTCATGCCGTCAGCTGTCCCGCCTGAGAGCGGTTAGGAGCGGATCGTCGTCCGCCCCAACCGGAGACGTGCGTACGCTACTTCACGACGTAGGGCAGCAGCGCCAGGAACCGCGCGCGCTTGATGGCCCGCGCCAGCTCACGCTGCTTCTTGGCCGAGACCGCGGTGATCCGGCTCGGCACGATCTTGCCGCGCTC
>CAZSNL010000189.1:0-4300 GCA_964608275.1 uncultured Hyphomicrobiales bacterium
CCGCGATCGCGCCGAGGGTGTAGGTCGGGAAATAGCCCCAGGCACCGTCGGGCCAATGGATGTCCTGCAGGCAGCCCAGCCGGTCATCCGGCGGGCGGATGCCGAGCAGGCGCTGCATGCCTTCTCCCCATGCCTCCGGCAGGTCCCGCGGGTCCAGGGCGCCGTCGATCATCGCGGTCTCGAGGCGGTAGCGCAGGATCACGTGCAACGGGTAGGTGACCTCGTCGGCATCGACCCGGATGAAGCCCGGTGCGACGCGAGTGAGAAGGCGGTGGAGATTGGCCGCCTCCCATTCCGGGCCGTCTCGCCCGAAGGCCTTCCGCAAGGCCGGGGCCAGGTAGTCCACGAACGCCCGGCTCCGGCATGCCTGCATCTCGATCACCAGCGACTGGCTCTCGTGAATCGTCATGCCGCGGTCCTCGCCGACCGGCTGGTATCGCCAATTCGCGGGAAGCCCCTGCTGATAGAGGGCGTGACCGGTCTCGTGCAGAACCGCCATCAGGGCGGCAGCGAAATCGTCCTCTTCGTAGCGGGTGGTGATCCGGGAATCCTCGGGCACGCCGCCGGAGAACGGGTGCAGGCTGACGTCGAGCCGCCCGCGGCGGAAGTCGAACCCGAGCACGCTCGCCAGCCGCTCGACGAGTTCGCGCTGCGCCGCCAACGGGAAGGGACCGGAGGGTGCGCGCGGCGCCGGGGAACGCGCCTGACGGTCCAGAACCTTTCCGAGCAGGCCCGGCAGAAAGGCCTCAAGGTCGGCGAACAGGCGCTCGACATCGGCCGAACGGCGGCCGGGATCGTACTGGTCGAGAAGCGCATCGTAGGGCGCAACGCCGAGCCGCGCCGCCTTGGCCGCGGCGACCTCCCGGGTACGATCCAGCACCTCGCGAAAGGACGGCAGCAGCATCGCGAAGTCAGAATTCGCGCGCGCGGTCCGCCAGAGGGTCTCGCACCTCGTGACCGCGCGGCTGTGCGCCTCGACGAGATCCCCCGGTACGGCCGTCGCGTGGACATGGAGCCGCCGCATTTCGCGGAGGTTCGCGGCCTGCCAGGCATCGAGCGGTTCGGCCGCGGCGGCGTCGAGCAGGTCGGCCACCGCCGGCGCGGTCAGCAGCTCATGAGCGATCCCGCGCAGGGTCGCGAGCTGTTCGCCGCGCGCTTCGGCACCGCCGGGAGGCATCACGACCGACTGGTCCCAGTGGAGGACGCTCATCGCGCCCTCCAGTTTGGCAAGGCGTGCGAAGCGTCGCTCGAGCTCCCGATAGGCTGCCATCCTGCGCGCTCCCCTACTTCAGCGCCGGATCGATGCCACGACGTAGATTGCCACCAATGCCGCGGCCAGGCCGAACCAGGTCAGGGCATATTGCAGGTGATTGTTCGAGACCTCGACGACCGCCGGGCGGGGAACCGGCAACATGCCCTTGGCCCCCTCGCCGCCTGCCACGACGTAGAATGGCACCAGCGTGGCCGGATCGAGGCCGGCTTCGGCCGCCATCCGCCGCAGGTCGAGGCGATAGTGCTCGTCACCGCGGGATGCCCCCGGACCGTCGAGTTCCGGCGCCAGACGGATGATCCCGGTCACGGTCACCCCGGCATCCCGCGCCCTCGGACGCCTGGTAGCGTCCTTTGCCGCCAGGGGAATCCAGCCGCGATTCACGAACAGGTGACGGCCGTCGGGCAGCGCCAGCGGTGTCATGACCTCGTATCCGGTCTGCCCCTGGTAGGAGCGGCCGACCAGGAACTGCTCTCTGTCGTGCAGGAAACGGCCTGTCACCCGGACCCGGCGATATTCGAGGTCGGCCAAGTCGGCTTCGGAGGCGAGAAGCGCCACCGGTTCCGCTTCCACGCGCCGCTCGATCCGCTCGATCAGCTCGCGCTTCCACTCCAGGCGATCGAGCTGCCAGATCCCGAGCCCGACCAGCACCGCCAGCACCGGCAGGGTGACCAGGGTAAGCCATGGGCTCGGTCTAAAGCGGGGCCTAGCCGTAGCCGCGATCCTCGCCTGTCGAGCGATGGCGGAACTGCTGGGCCACGAAGAACGCTTTGAGCGGCCGCAGCGCCCCGATCGCCAACCCGATAATCAGGGGTGGCCACAGCACCATGTGGAGCCACAGCGGCGGCGTGAAATTCACCTCCACGATCAGGGCCAGGGGAACGACCAGCGCGCCGAGCCCGAGTATCAGGAACACCGCCGGGCCGTCTCCCGAATCGTGCGCCTGCAGGTCGAGGCCGCACGTGCCGCAACGCTGCGCCACGGTCAGGAAGCCGGCGAACAGCCGTCCCCGGCCGCAGCGCGGGCACCGCATGGTCAACGCGGTGCGCGTGCTCGGAATGGCGGGATAGGACTCGGCGGCCATCGTCCCGGTGCCTGCTGCCAGGCTCAACTGCCCCACCAGTAGATGCAGACGAACAGGAACAGCCAGACCACGTCGACGAAGTGCCAGTACCACGCGGCCGCTTCGAAGCCGAAATGGTGCTCCGGCGAAAAATGTCCGCGCCACGCCCGGAACAGGTTTACGGCCAGGAAGCACGTTCCCACGAAGACGTGAAAGCCGTGGAAACCGGTCGCCATGAAGAAGGTCGACGGATAGATGCCGTCGGTGAAGGCGAACGCGGCGTGGCTGTACTCGTACGCCTGCAGCAGCGTGAAGATGACCCCCAGCCCGACGGTGCAGGCAAGGCCCTGGATCAGCCCCTTCCGGTCACCCTCCAGAAGCGCGTGGTGCGCCCACGTCACCGTTACGCCGGACAGGAGCAGGATCAGGGTGTTGAGGAAGGGCAGCCCCCAGGGGTCGAAGGTCTCGATGCCCTGCGGCGGCCACACGCCTCCGGTCGCCTCCTGCGGAAACAGGCTGGCGTTGAAGAAGGCCCAGAAGAAGGCAACGAAGAACTTGACCTCGGTGAGGATGAACAGAGCCATGCCAAAGCGAAGGCCGAACACCACCACCGGGTTGTGATGCCCTTCGTACTCGGCCTCGCGGATGACGTCCCGCCACCAGCCGAACATCGTCGTCAGGATCAGAGCGATGCCGACGAGCAACAGCCAGCTCGTGCCGTAGTGCATATAGCGCACGAGGCCGACCGCGGCGACGCCGCCGGCGATCGCCCCCACCAGCGGCCACGGGCTGGGGTCGACCAGATGATAGGGGTGCTTCTGTGCGTGACCCGGGCCGGCGTGGGCGCCTGCCATAGCGTGGCTGTCTGCCATCAACTGCTCCCAACTGCGAACCGATTGCCTAACCTGAGCGTAGTCCCGTGGCCGCCGCCCCTACCGCTCCGCTCGCAGAGCCGTCCGGGTCTCGTCGCCCTCGGTGCGCGCGCGGAAGAACATGTAGGACAAGGTGATCGCGTTCACGCCGTCCAGCTTCCGATCCGACGCAATCTCGGGATCGATAAAGAAGCTGACCGGCATGTCCATGCTTTCGCCCGGGCCGAGCGTCTGCTCCGTAAAGCAGAAGCATTCGATCTTGCTGAAATAGCCGCCCGCCTTGTGCGGCGTGACGTTGAAGCTGGCGTGCCCGGTGACGGCGGTCGACGCGGTGTTGGTCGCTCGGTAGAAGGCGAGCGCCTGCTCGCCGACGCGCACCTCGATTTCCCGCTGCACCGGTTGGAACACCCAGGGCAGTGCGGGATCGACGTCGGCATTGAAGCGGACCGTCATCTTGCGGTCGAGGGCCGCCTCCGGAACGCTCTCGGCCACCTGCGTGGTCCCGCCGAATCCGGTCACCTGGCAGAACAGGCGGTAGAGCGGCACCGAGGCGAAGGCGAGCCCGGTGCTGACCAGCACCACCGCGACCAGCGGCATGGCAATCCGGACATTGCGGCGTGTGTCTCGTGGGCCAGGCATGGTCAGTCACCCATGCGAACCAGCGTGACCAGGTAGAACAGCACCACCAGCCCGAGCAGAATCAGCAGCATCGCGATGTTCCGGCCGCGTCGGGCCCGGTGCATATCGGAGTGCCCAGGACGACGGCGATCGTCGGCCATGACTCACGCGCCCCGCCATAGGACACCATCCACAATCAGCATCGTGAACAGCAGGAACAGGTACAGGATCGAGAAGGCGAACATCTGGCGCGGCGCGCGGTCGCCCGGTTCCCGCCAAACCCGGATCGCCGCGACTACGAACAGCGCGCCGAGGACCGCCGCCACCGAACCGTAGAGCCAGCCGACCAGGCCGAGCGCCACCGGGGCCAGCCCCAGCGGCGCCAGCAGCACGCTGTAGATCAGGATCTGCCGCTTGGTCTCCCGCTCGCCCGAGACGACGGGCAGCATCGGCACGGCCGCCCGCGCGTAGTCGTCG
>CAZSNL010000190.1:0-4182 GCA_964608275.1 uncultured Hyphomicrobiales bacterium
GTTCTCGCCGAGGATCGAATGGACGGTCCCGGCCGCGACCGCGAACGTGACGCCGTCGTTGGCCTTCAGCGCGCCGAACGACTTCTCGATGCCCTCGAGGGCGAGTTTCGGGGCGGGCGTGCCGCCGGCCGCACCGGAGGGCGACGCCCGCCGCGCGGGCGTACCGCCGGATGCCCCGGCGGCCGCGCCCTTGCGATCGTCAGTCATCAGGGCTGGAACGCACCCGACTGCATGTCGGCGATCAGCTTTTCGACCTCCGCCCGCAGCTCCGCCGGCACCTTTTCGTTGATGGTGCCCATCGGGCCCGGCTTGCTGCCGATGCCGAACTGGTAGTCCGTGCGCTCGAGGTCGCCGTTCTTCGCCATCTCGATCGCCGTCGCCGTCGCCTCCGAGAAGTCGAGGACGGACGAGGCGAGGTTGACGTCGGGCGCCGTCTTGCCGAGATCGGTGATCACGCCCATCGCCCACGCGTTCTTCTCCTGCGCCGCCTGGACGACGCCGACGATGCCGTTGTCGAGGTAGGGCACGACGACGTCGGCGCCCTGGTTGATCAGGGTCAGCGCCGCTTCCTTGGCCTTGGCCACGTCATCCCAGTCGTTGGTGTAGGTGACGAACACCTCGCCATCGGGATTGGCCGCCTGCCAGCCCTTCTTGAAGCCCTCGGCGACGCCGAGGAACGCCTTGATCTCCTGGCCGGCGATCATGGCAGCCTTGCCGGTCTTCGACATCTTGCCGCCGATGTAGCCGAGCACGTAGCCGAACTGCGGATTGTTGTAGTTGATCGTGGCGACGCCCTCGCTCGGTGCGCCGTTGAGGATGGCGATCAGCGTATCCGGGTTCTGGCGCGCCACCCGGGTGGCCGAGGCGACGAACTCGCCGCCGGCGGCGATGACGAACGGATAGCCGCGCCGGGCGTAGTCGGACAGCGCCTCCGCCTGGTCGGCCTGCTTCACCTTCTCCGAGTAGGCGACCTCGATCCCCAGCCGCTCCTTGGCCTTCATCAGGCCCTCGTAGACCTGCTGGTTGAACGCCTGGTCGGTGATCGAGCCGGGCAGGACCGCGGCAGCCTTGAAGTCCTGCGCGAGAACGGCCGGTGCGCCCACCGCGAGGCCGAGCGCCACCACGGCGGCTGCCTGGAACGTGCGTCTGTTGAGTGTCATGGGTCTGGCTTTCTACCTCCCTTTGCTTGCCGGCGCCCGCTGGCGCCCGGTCACCCCTGGTCTTTGCCCCCGGCCCTGAATTCGGCGCGCAGCGAGTCGCACACCAGTTCGACGAATTCCTCGACCAGCAGCCGGCCGATCTCGGCCGTCGCCGGGCCGCCGTACGACAATGCACCCGACGCCGGCACCCAGTCGGGGTTGGGGGGGAACAGGTCGTAGGGCGGAAACTGCGGCAGCGCCTCCTCGGCGATGCGGTCCTTGGCCACGAGGTCGGGATAACAGTACAGCATCATCGCGGTCTCGAGGATGCCGCCGTGCTCGAGGTCGAGCCCGGGATAGGTGGTGCCCGCGTAGACGCGCTCCATGGTCTCGGGCTTGATCCGCTCCGCGTAGATCATCTTCAGGATCCGCACGTCGGTGATGCCCGACCACTGCAGTTCCCGGGTCGCCAGGTGGCACGCCTCGTCGAGGTAGAACCGGTTCTCGAAATGGCCGTCGATCACGGCGATCTTGCGCGCCCCGTGGCGGGCGATCTCGCACAGGATGTCCTTGACCAGGCTGATGATGGTGAGCCCGTCGAGATTGGTGGTGCCGACCCGGTGCGGCCCGCCGCCGGTGCGCACCTGCGAGCGGTATCCGTAGGACACCGGCGCCGCGACGACGCCGCCGACGGCTTCCGCCGCCCGGCGCGCCATGTAGGTCGCCATCATCCAGTCGGTCCCGAGCGGCAGGTGGTAGCCGTGCTGTTCGACGGCGCCCACCGGCACCAGCACGATCGCGTCCTCGTCGACCAGTCGCCGTTGGTACTCGTCCCAGGTCAGTTCCGACATCATCACGGAACGGGTCATGATTTCCGGTCCCGATCCTGCCACTCACTCCACGAGCCGGCGACAATGGCAGCAATCGATGGTCCAGAAAATAGTAAAGTCAACATCTTCATATCGAAGAAAATCGATGCAATGATGCCGCCGGACCGGGGCGCGGTCTTGAGGAGGTGGAAGTCCATGACCCCCAGGCTCGACCAGGTGGACCTGAGGTTGCTGCGGGTGTTCGCGACGGTGGCGGACTGCGGCGGCTTTTCCGCCGCCCAGGTCGAGCTGAACGTCGGCCAGTCCACCATCAGTTCCCACATGGCGGCCCTCGAAACCCGGCTCGGGATGCGCCTGTGCGAGCGCGGACGTGCGGGGTTCCGCCTCACGGAGGAGGGCCGCCGCATCTACGAGGCGACCCAGCGGCTGTTCCGCTCGGTGGAGACCTTCCATGCCGAGATGGCGGCCTTGCGCGGCAGGCTCACCGGCGAGATCCACATCGGCACGGTGGACAACGTGGCGACCAACCCGCGGTTCGCGCTGAGCCGGGCCATCGACCGCTTCAAGCAGCGCGAGGGCGCCGTCCACATCACCATGCACGTGGGCACCCCGGCCGAGATCGAGCGCGCCGTCGTCGACGGGCGGATCCACATCGGCATGGGCGGCTACACCAGGCAGCTGTCAGGCCTCGAGTACATTCCGCTGCTCCGCGAGCACCAGCTGTTGTACTGCTCGCGCGGCCATCCGCTGTTCGCCGTCGACGACGATGCCCTGTCGCCGCGCGACCTGCGCCACTGGGAGTTCGTCAAGCGCTCCTATTTCCCCGACGCGTCGCTGCCCCACGGCAATCATCTCAATGCATCCGCGGTGGCCGCCAACATGGAGGCGATCGCCCTGCTGGTGCTGTCCGGCCGGTTCATCGGCTTTCTGCCGGTCCACTACGCGTCGCGCTGGGTGGAGCAGGGCGAGATGCGCGCCATCAGGCCGGACGTCATGCACTACGAGTCGGAGCTCGAGCTTTTGACCCGCAAGGGCCAGCCGCAGCAGCTTGCGGTGCGGCTGTTCAAGGAAGACCTGCTTGCCGCCTTCCGCGAGACCCGTGCGGCGATGGCCGCCTGACCGGCCGGTTCACGCCGCCCTGACCAGGCCCGCCCCGGGTATCTGGAACAGCCGGCCGTAGCCGTCTATGCGGTCGTCGATGCCGGCAAGCCTCAGGCAGTGCCACATCATCGCCTGGTTCGACACGATCGCCGGCTTGCCGACCTGCCGCTCCAGGTCGTCGACGATGTCGAGCGCCCGGAGCGCGCCGCAGCACACGAACACCGCGTCGGCGTCGGGGCGGTCGAGGCTGGCGGCGAACTCGCGGATGTAGCCGGGTTCCACCCGGTCGATGTCGGTGTTGGTTTCGATGTTCAGCCCCTGCAGGTCGAGTACGTCGAACCCGTGGCCGCGCAGGAAGGCGAGGACGTGCGCGTTCACCTCGTCGAGGTAGGGGGTCGCGACCACGATGCGCCGTGCCTGCACCGCCCGCAGCGCCGCCACCACGTCGGTCATGACCGTCGTCGCCGCCGCCTCGGGCTTGGCCCGCTTCAGCGCCGCGATGACCCTGTCCTCGCCGATCACCATGGTGCCGCAGTTGCAGGTGTAGCAGACCACGTCGAGTTGGTCGTACGGCAGGATCAGGCGCGCCGACGCCTCGATGCCCGGCTCCATCGATTTCAGCGTGTCGATGGTTGCGCTGTTCGACATCTCGAGCCGCGAGAAATGCACGCCGACCCCGTCCGGCGTCAGCCGGAACACGTCGTCCTCTACCGTCTGCTCCATCGCCAGCACGACGAACCCGAGCTTCGCCCGGTGATGGCGGCCCTGGTCGTAGCGCACCTCGCGTGGCGTCGAGTGAACGGGTTCGAGGTCTGCCGTCATGTCCTGCCTCCTGTCGGGATCCGGATCCGATCGCGGCGCGATCGGGATCACTTTACCCGCTTCCGGCGCGTCCGGCGACAGGCGTCCCCGCGATCCTCGGGCAGCCGCCCCGCGACCGCCGGATGGGGTGTCATCCCGTGCGCGGTGCAGGCCTCCGTGTCATCCCGTGCGCGGTGCAGCGCGAAGCGGTGCGCCGCAGACACGGGACCGCGCGGCATACCGTGCCTCCCGCGTGCTCGCGATCCTCGGGCGCCTCGCCACGAAGGCGGGATGTGGCCGCGCCGACCTCT
>CAZSNL010000191.1:0-4179 GCA_964608275.1 uncultured Hyphomicrobiales bacterium
CGTCAGCCACGAGATCCGCACCCCGATGAACGGCGTCCTCGGCATGGTCGGCCTTCTGCTCGACACGCCGCTGTCGAGCGAGCAGCGGACCTACGCCCGCGCCGTGCAGACCTCGGGGCGGGCGCTGATGGCGCTGATCGACGACATCCTCGACCTGTCCAAGATCGAGGCCGGGCGGCTGGAGATCGAGCGCCGCGAGTTCGACCTGCTGGAGACCGTGGAGGGGGTGGTCGAGCTGCTGAGCCCGCGCGCCCACGACAAGACCGTCGACATCGCCGCCTACGTCGACTCGCGGCTGCCGCGGACCGTGTTCGGCGACCAGGCGCGGCTGCGCCAGATCCTGCTCAACCTCGCCGGCAACGGCATCAAGGTCACCGATCGCGGCGGCGTCGTCGTCCGCGCCGAGCCGGTCTCGGGCGGCGAGGACGGCGCGGCGGTGCAGGCGATCCGGTTCAGCGTTCAGGACACCGGCATCGGGATGCGGCCGGACGAGGTCGACCGCCTGTTCGAGGAATTCCAGCAGGCCGATTCGACGCCGTCGCGCCGCTACGGCGGCACCGGCCTCGGCCTTGCCATCTCGCGACGGCTGATGGGCTCCGACATCGAGGGTACCACCGCGCCTGGCGAGGGATCGGTGTTCTCGTTCGACCTCAGGCTCGATGCGGGAGCCGACGCCGGGGCCGAGCGCGCCGACGGCTCCGCGTTGCCGCAGCGGGCCGTGGTGATCGGCGTGTCGCCGGTGGTGCGCGACACCCTCGGCCGCTACCTGCGCGACGCAGGCATCGAAGTCGCGTTCGGCGACGACCTCGACCAGATCGGCCCGCTCATCGACGCGGCGGAGGGCCACGAAAGCCACGTTGTGCTGGTCGACCACCGGTTCGGCGACGGCGCCGCCGGGTTCCGCCGCCGGCAGCACGCCGGCAGTACCGCCGGCGGCGATTCCGGCGACAGCGGCGACAGCGGCGGCAACGGCGGCGGCGGCGGCAACGACGGCACCGGGCAACCGCGCTTCCTCGTCCTCCTCGCGCCCGAGCAGCGCAACGACCTGCGGAGGCTCCGCCGCAACGGCTTCGACGGCTACCTGATCAAGCCGGTGCGCCGGGAGACCCTCATGCGCCAGCTCGCCGGCGAGCCGGCGGAGCCGATCGGCGAGGCGCACGAGCCCGCCGATGGCGATCCGGGGTCGACCGGCCGCCGCGCCACGGCGGCGGATCCGCTCACCGTGCTGCTGGCGGAAGACAACGAGATCAATGCCCTGCTCGCGACCGCGGTGCTGGAGCGCGAGGGGCACCGGGTGCACCGGGTCGCCAACGGAGCGCTGGCGGTCGACCGGGTGGCCGAGATGCTGGCCGCCAGCACGCCGCCCGATCTGGTGCTGATGGACATGCAGATGCCGGAGATGGACGGCATCGAGGCGACGCGGCTGATCCGCGCCTGCGAGGCGAGGCACGGGGGGCGGCGGCCGCCGATCGCCATCGTCGCGCTGACCGCCAACGCCATGGACGAGCACCGCGACGCCTGCCTCGCCGCCGGCATGAACGGCTACCTGGTCAAGCCGTTCGACAACAACGACATCCGCCGGGTGCTGGCGGACATCGCCCGGACGAGCGGCGACCGGCAGCGGCGATCGGCCTGACGCCGCCGACACGCCGGACACGCCGGCCGGCATCGCACGGTTCCTGCGGCCGGGCCGCGGCGGCCGTCATCGAACTTTGACATCGGGCTGCTTTATGACATTGTTGATTCCGAGGGGGAGGCCCTCCCTGGGATGTGCCGGTACGACCCTCGTGCCGCATCGCCCGGGAGCGGAAAAGAGCGGCGGTCATGATTGCGAGAGCGCTGAACATCCCACCTGGTTCGTCGCATGCGCCGGACCTGCGGACACCGCAGCTTCCGGCGCCGGGAGCCGTCCTCGGCCGCAGGGGGTCGCTCGAGGTGCGCCTCGCCCGCGGCCGCTCGGAGGTCGAAGCCTCCCAGGCCCTGCGCTATCAGGTGTTCTACGACGAACTTTCGGCGCACGCCGACAGCATCACCCGCGCCAGGCGGCTCGACTGCGACGGCTTCGACGGCATCTGCGATCACCTCCTCGTGATCGAGCAGGAGCATGACCCCTCGATCGCGCGGCCGATCCGGGTCGCCGACGGCGAGGTGGTCGGCACCTACCGGCTGCTGCGCCAGGAGGTCGCCGAGCTCAACGGCGGCTTCTACACCGCCGACGAGTTCGACATCGCGCCGCTGGTCGAGGTGCGGCGGCCCGACCTCCGGTTCCTCGAGCTGGGCCGGTCGTGCGTGCTCAAGCCGTACCGGACCAAGCCGGTTCTCGAACTCCTGTGGCAGGGCATCTGGAACTACGTGCGGCTGCACCGGCTCGATGTCATGCTCGGCTGCGGCAGCCTGCACGGCACCGACCCGGATGCGCTGGCGCTGCAGCTGAGCTACCTGCACCACAACTTCCGGGCGCCGGAGGAATGGCGGGTCCGCGCCCTGCCGGAGCGCTACGTGGAAATGTGCCGGATGCCGCGCGACGCGGTCGACGAGCGCGAGGCACTGCGGACGCTGCCGCCGCTCATCAAGGGCTACCTGAGACTCGGTGCCCATGTCGGCGACGGGGCGGTGATCGACTATCAGTTCAACACCACCGACGTGCTGATCATCCTCCCCGTCTCGTCTATCAGCGAGCGCTACTTCTCCCGCTTCGGCGCCCCCGACGACTTCCCGGCCGCGGTCAGCCGTTGATGTCGTAGGCGGCGATCGCCGCCAGGTTGACGAGGTCTGACGCGGTGGCGCTCAGCGGCGCGATCTGGACCGAGCGGGCGAGGCCGACGATCAGCGGGCCGATCACCGTGGCGCCGCCCAGTTCACCCAGCATCTTGGTGGCGATGCTGGCGCTGTTGCAGCCCGGCATGATGAGGACGTTGGCGGCCCCGCTCAGGCGCGAGAACGGGTACGCCGCCATGGCGTCGGGATTGAGCGCCACGTCGGCGGCCATTTCACCCTCGTACTCGAAATCCACGCCGCGCGCGTCGAGCAGCTTCACCGCCTCGCGCATCCGGCCCGACCGCTCGCCCGGCGGATGGCCGAAGGTCGAGCAGGCGAGCATCGCCAGCCGTGGCTCGTGGCCGAAGCGGCGGGCGACGCCGGCGGCCACCTCGGCAATGTCGGCAAGCTGTTCGACGGTCGGCGTCTCGTGGATCGAATCGGCGATGAACACCGTGCGGCCTTCGCTGATGACGAGCGACACGCCGGTCAGGATCTGGCTCTCGCGGGCATCGATCACCCGCAGCACGTCGTCGAGCGCGACCGAATAGTTGCGGGTGATCCCGGTGACCATGGCATCGGCGTCGCCGAGCGCCACCATGCAGGCGGCGAAGATGTTGCGGTCGTTGTTCACCAGCCGCTGGCAGTCCCTGAACAGGTAGCCCTTGCGCTGCAGACGCTCGTACAGGAACTCGGCATAGTCCCTGTTGCGGTCCGACAGCCGCGCGTTCTGCACCGTGACGGCGGGATGCAGGTCGATGCCGCTCGTGCGGATGATGCGTTCGACGTCCGCATTGCGGGCGACAAGGACGGCCTCGCCGAAGCCGTTGCCGGCATAGGCGTTGGCGGCACGCATGGCACGGTCCTCCTCGCCTTCGGCGAACACGATGCGCTTCGGGGCGTGGCGCACCTGTTCGTAGATGTCGTGGAGCGAGCCCGCGACGGGATCGAGCCGGGCGCTCAGCCGATTGGCATAACCCTGCAGGTCGACGATCTGCCGCCGCGCGACGCCGGAGTCCATCGCCGCCTTGGCCACCGCCGGCGGCACATAGGAGATCAGGCGCGGATCGAACGGCACCGGGATCAGGTAGTCGGGGCCGTAGCGGGGCCGCGGACCGCGGTAGGCAACCGCCACCTCGTCGGGGACCTCCTCGCGGGCGAGGGCGGCCAGCGCCTCGGCGGCGGCGATTTTCATCGGCTCGTTTATGGTGCGCGCACGGACGTCGAGTGCGCCGCGGAAGATGTACGGGAAGCCGAGCACGTGGTTGATCTGGTTGGGATAGTCCGACCGGCCGGTTGCCATGATGGCATCGTCGCGGACCTCTGCGACCTCTTCCGGCGTGATTTCGGGATCAGGATTGGCCATCGCAAAGATGATCGGCCGATCGGCCATGCTGGCCACCATCTGCGGCGTCAGCGCGC
>CAZSNL010000192.1:0-4169 GCA_964608275.1 uncultured Hyphomicrobiales bacterium
AGTTGCGCACGATGATGCCGGCAAGCGCGATGAAGCCGATCATCGAGGTGGCCGTGAACGGGGCGCCGAACAGCCAGTGGCCGAGCATGATGCCGATGAAGGTGAGCGGGACCGGAGTCAGGATCACCAGCGGCACGCGGAACGAGCCGAACTGCGCCACCACGAGGATGTAGATGCCGAGGATCGCCACCGCGAAGGCGGCGCCCATGTCGCGGAAGGTGACCCAGGTCACCTCCCATTCGCCGTCCCACAGCAGAACCGGTCGCGTTTCGTCGTCCGGCTGGCCGTGCAGCCTGATCTCCGGCTTCGGCACGTCGCCCCAGTCGGCGGCGGCGATCGCGTCGGTCACCGCGATCATCCCGTAGACGGGTGCCTCGAAGGCGCCGGCAAGCTCGGCAATCACCATCTCCGCGGCGCGGCCGTTGTGGCGGAACACCGGCCACGAGGCTGGCTCCCGAGTAACCGTAACGATGTCGCCGAGCTCGACGATGCCGCGCTCGCCGGGCAGCGCGTTGGCCGGCACCGGCGTCGCCAGCGTGCGTGCGTTGATCACCCGATCGGCCTTCGACAGGCCGATGCGGATCGGGATCGGATGGCGGCCGCCGCCGCGGTGCGAGTAGCCGACGGCGGCGCCGCTGCCGAAGGTGCGGATGGTCTCGTGCACGTCGGCCTGCTCGACGCGGTGGTACTCGAGGTTGTCCTGGTCGATGGCGATCCGCACCCGCTCGGGCCGGTTGCGGAAGCTGTCCTCGACGTCGACGATGAAGGGGACGTCCTCGAATGCCTCGCGCACCCGCGTCGCGACCGCGCGCCGCGTCTCCGGATCGGGGCCGTAGATCTCGGCCAGCAGGGTGCCGAGCACCGGCGGCCCCGGCGGCGGCTCGACCACCTTGACGATCGTGCCGGCCGGCAGCGCCATCCCGTCGAGGCGCTGGCGCAGCTCGAGCGCGATCGCATGGCTGGGGCGGTCGCGGTCGCCCTTGGACGCGAGGGTGACGGCGATGTCGCCCTGGTGCGGCGCCGCGCGCAGGTAGTAGTGGCGCACCAGCCCGTTGAAGTTGAACGGCGAGGCGGTGCCGGCATAGGTCTGGAACGAAACGATCTCGGCGATCGGCGCCAGCCTGTCGACCATCTGCTGCAGCACCCGGTCGGTGTCCTCGACGGATGCGCCGCGCGGCAGGTCGACCACCACCTGCAGGTCGGTCTTGTTGTCGAACGGCAGCAGCTTGACGGTGACGTGCTTGGTGTACAGCAGCCCGAGCGAGGCGAGCGTCGCGATGCCGATGCCGACGAGCAGCAGCCACGACCGCAGCCTGGTCCGCAGCACCGGCCTTGCGACGGCGACGTAGGCACGGCCGAGCCAGCCGCCGTGCGCCGCTTCCGCGCCGTGTCCGGCGTGGGCTGCGCCGCCCAGCTTCATCATCAGCCACGGCGTCAACATCACGGCGACGAAGAACGAGAACAGCATCGCGGCCGACGCGTTGGCCGGGATCGGGCTCATGTACGGGCCCATCATGCCGGAGACGAACAGCATCGGCAGCAGCGCCGCGATCACCGTCAGCGTCGCGACGATGGTAGGGTTGCCAACCTCGGCCACCGCCTCGATCGCCGCCTGCGACCGCGGCCGGCCGTCCTGCATCGCCCAGTGGCGGACGATGTTCTCGATCACCACGATGGCGTCGTCCACCAGGATGCCGATCGAGAAGATGAGGGCGAACAGGCTCACCCGGTTGAGGGTGTAGCCCATGATCCATGAGGCAAACAGGGTGAGCAGGATTGTGGCCGGGATGACCACCGCCACCACCACCGCCGCCCGCCAGCCGATGGCGACCGCGACCAGCAGCACGATCGAGACCGTCGCCAGCCCGAGGTGGAACAGGAGCTCGTTCGCCTTCTCGTTGGCCGTCTCGCCGTAGTTGCGGGTGACCGTCATCTCGACGTCGGCCGGGAAGATCCGGCCGCGCGCCTGTTCCAGCCGTTCGACGATGGCGTCGGCGATGACCACGGCGTTGGACCCCGGCCGCTTGGCGATGGCGAGCGAGACGGCGGGCGTCCGCGCAAGGCCGGCATCGGTCCGCCGGACGTTGGTGACCCGCGATTCGTCGGGCTCCGTCACCAGCACGACGGAGGCCACGTCGCGCACGTAGACCGGCCGCCCGTCGCGAGCGGTGAGCAGCAGGTTGCCGATCTCCGACAGCGTCTGAAGTGTGCGGCCGACGACGAGGGTGCGCTGCTCGCCGCCCTCGCGCACGCGGCCGATCTGGAACGACCGGTTGGCGCCGGTGATCTTGGCGGCGAGCTGCTGCAGGGTGACGCCGTAGAGGGACAGCTTCTCGGGGTCCGGTTCGACCCGGATCTCCTCCGGCTGCTCGCCGACGATGTAGGTAAGCCCGATGTCCGGCAGCTTGACCACCTCGACCTGCAGTTCGCGGGCGAGCTGCGTCAGGCCGTTGCCCGTCCACCGGTGCGCCGCCTCAGGCGTCGGCGTCAGCGTGACGACGACGATGGCGACGTCGTCGATCCCGCGGCCGACGATCAACGGCTCCGGGATGCCGACCGGGATGCGGTCCATGTTGGCACGGATCTTCTCGTGCACGCGCAGGATCGCCGCGTCGGCGTCGGTGCCGACGAGGAAGCGGGCGGTGACCACCGCGCCATCGTCCTCGGTCTGCGAGTAGACGTGCTCGACGCCGTCGATGCTCTTGACGATGGTCTCCAGCGGTTCGGTGACCAGCTTGACGGCGTCCTCCGTCCTGAGCCCCTCGGCGGCAACGTGGATGTCCACCATCGGCACCGAGATCTGCGGCTCCTCCTCGCGCGGCAGCACGACCAGCGCGATCAGCCCGAGCGCCAGCGAGGCGAGCAGGAACAGCGGCGTCAGCGGCGAGGCGATGAAGGCGCGGGTGAGGCCGCCGGCGATCCCGGGTTTCATTGTGGGTCGTCCGGCACGATCACCCGGTCGCCCTGGCGCAGGCCCGTCAGCACCTCGATGCGTTCGCCGTCCGGGGTGCGGACCGTCTCGCCGAGGATGACGGCGATCTCGAGCGGGCCGCTGTCGGTGGCGAGCCGCACGTAGTCGATGCCGTGGCGGGTGCTGACGGCGGCCGGCGGGACGGCGAGCACCCGGCGTTCGCCGATCGGGATCCAGACCAGTGTCCGCTCGCCGACGAAATAGTCGCCGATGCCCTCCACGGCGACGTCGGCGATCACCCGGCCATCGGCGATCTCGGGGTAGACCTTGGCGATGCGGCCGGGCTGCGCCTCGGCGAGACCGCCGCTGGTCTCCGGCGACAGGCCGCGGCGGCCGATCTGCACGGTGGCGTCTTCGCGGATCTCTGCCGCATGCCGCTCCGGCAGCGACAGCCGCAGGTAGTAGCGGCCGCTGGCGACGCGGGCGATCTCCTCGCCCGGCAGGACCACGGAGCCGAGGGTGACCGGGACGCCGAGGATGCGGCCGTCGGCCGGCGCCAGCACCTCGCCTTCGCGGGAGCGCTGTTCGATCACCGCCTTCTCGGCGTCCGCCGCCGCGATCTGGTTGACCGTCACGTCATACTGCATCCGTGCCTCGTCCACCCGCGCCTGGGTGGCGACGCCGCGAGCGAGCAGCTGCTGCGCCCGGTCGAGGTCGGTGCGGGCGTTGTCGAGCTGCGCGTTAAGCGCCTCGATCCGCGCCTCGGCGGCGTTCAGCTCCAGTGCGAGCTTGTCGTCGACAACGATCGCGATGACCTGGCCTTCGCTGACCTGGTGGCCCTCGCTGACCCGGATCTCGCGGATCGAACCGCCGATGCGGGTGCGCGCCGGCACCACCCGCGTGCTCTCGACGCGGCCGAACACCGCCTTCAGCTCTGGCACCGTGACCGGCTCGACCAGCAGTTCGGCGGCGGTTGCCGGCGAACGGCAGGGGGCGAGAATCAGGCAGGCGAGGCAGAGGACGACGGCACGGGACAACATGACGGCTTCCTGCAGGCAATGGTGAGTGCGCACGGGCCGACAATAGCGAAACGCGGAGAGGCGAGCCAATCCGGGGAACGTCGCATCGTGCGCTCGCGAGCCGCCGCAGGCACGAGGCCTTCCGCCTACGCCTGGATCCCTGACACCGCGGCTCCGTTGCGCGCAGGGGCCGGGCGCGCGGCGCGGGTGTTCAGGGCGTCGCGCTTCGGTGGCAGGCC
>CAZSNL010000193.1:0-4103 GCA_964608275.1 uncultured Hyphomicrobiales bacterium
ATTCGTCGAACGACACCGCCATGGTGATGAACAGCGCCGACAGGATGGCCGGCATGGTGAACGGCAGGATCACCCCGCGCATGGTCCACCACTCGCCGGCGCCGAGGTTCCACGCCGCCGCCTCGAGGCTCGGGTCCATCTGCGACAGCCGCAGCCGGATCAGCGCCATCGCGAACGGCAGGCAGATCACCACGTGGGCGATGATCACCGAGTGAAGCTGGCCGAACAGGCTGACGCGGCTGAGGAAGATCAGCATCGCAAGCCCGAGGATGATCACCGGGATCGTCGGCGGCAGCAGGGCGAGCGCCAGATAGACGCTCTTGCCGAAGAACCGGTAGCGGTAGTCGGTATATGCGGCGGTGAAGCCGAGGAACGTCGAGATCACCGCCACGGTGACCCCGGCGATGATGGTGTTGCGGAACGCCGGCAGGACGGTGGGGTCGCCCATCATGTCCTCGTACCAGCGGAGGCTGAAGCCGCCGAGCGGCAGGGTCGGGAACCGGTCGACGTTGAACGAGACCACGAAGCTGGTGGCGATCGGCGCCAGGATGAAGGCGAACACGGCCAGCACGTAGAGCCACAGCGCCGCCCTGACCGCCCGTTCGCCGGTCATGCCTTGCGGCCTCCCCCGCCGTAGGCCCAGGCGATGGCCGCGAAGCAGACGACGAACAGGGTCACGATCATCGTCACCGCGACCACCGCCCCTTGCGGCCAGTTGGCGCCGGACTTGACCACGTCGACCATCAGGATGCTGAGCGTCGGCGGCCGGCCGCCGCCGAGGAAGGTCGGGCTCACGTAGTCGCCGAACGCCAGGATGAAGGCGAATGCGCCGGCCAGGATCAGTCCGATTTTCGCGGCGGGTATGACGACGATGAAGATCGTCTTCAGCGCCCCGCAGCCGAGGTTGTGCGCCGCCTCGACCAGGTTGCGGTCGACGTTGGCGAGGCTGAACAGCTGCAGCAGCACGACCAGCGGCAGCACCAGGGTGAGATAGCCGACCATGGTGCCGAACAGGTTGTTGACCATCGAGAACGGGCCGAGCCCGACGAGGTCGAGTGCGGCGTTGATGAAGCCGTTGTCGGTGAGCAGCACCTTCCACGTGTAGGTGCGCACGAGGTAGCTGGTGAAGAACGGGGTGATCAGGAGAAACACCGCGAACCACCGCCAGCGGCGGCGTGCGTGGAACGCCAGCATGTAGGCGCACGGGAAGGCGAGCACGCTGGCAAGCCCCGCGCCGAGCAGCCCGTACCACAGGGTGCGCAGGTAGATCTCCCAGAAGTAGCGCGCCGACAGCAGCTCGACCCAGTTCACGGTGCTGACGCCGGGCACCAGCCGGAAGTTCTCCACCACCCAGAAGCTCATCACCACCAGGAACCCGAGCGGGGCGACGAAGAACAGCGCCTGCCAGACCGGCATTGCCAGCCCCATGACCCATGCGAACAGGTCCGGTCGCGCCCGCCGCGCGGCAGGGGCGTCGGCGGCCTCGCGGTCGACCGTGGCGGTCGGCATTTCCGGGTGAAGGATACGCGGCATGAAAGGCGTCGATCACGGGGAGCCGGCGCCGGCGGGCGCCGGCTCCGCCGCAGTCACAGGTTCTTGAACTCGGTGAATGCCTTGTTCCACTCCTCCAGCGGCTGCTGCTTCGGCAGGTCGCGGATGTGGATCTTGCCTTCCTTGTACTCGTCCATGACGTTGCGCTTGTCGAACTCGTGGAGCAGCAGCTTGGCCCAGTCGGGATGGCGCTCGTTGAGCAGCGTCCAGCCGGCCTTGCTCGGGATCGAGCCGGAGTAGGCGGGCTTGATGGCGACCCGCATCTGGCCTTCCGGCGATGCCATGTACTGGACGAACTTCTTCGCCAGCTCCTGCTTCGGCGTGCCCTTGGCGATGGCCAGGCCCTCGCTCCACTGCAGGCCGCCTTCGTCCGGCACGATATCCTCGACCGGGACCCCGTCCTTCTTCAGCAGCAGCGTCAGCCAGGCGCCGGTGCCGGGCATGATCCACGCCTCGCCCTGCGACAGCATCGAGAAGGCGCCGGCGAACGAGCCGATGCCGGCCAGCTGGGGCCGCAGGCTGAACAGCGTCTCGCGCAGTTCGGCGAACTTCTCGTCGGAGATGTCGTACGGCGGCTTGTTGCCGTTGTAGAGGCTGAGGCACAGCATCGGCGGCAGGTACCAGTCGTACATGCCGACCTTGCCCTTCACCCTGTCCTCCCACATCACCTTGTAGGAGCGCATCTCCTCGGGCTTCAGCTGCTCGGCGTTGTAGGTCATGCCGAGGTAGCCGAAGCTGGTCATGATGGCGTACATGTCGTCGCCGTCCCAGAAGCCCGGGAACTTCTGGAACTGGGGCCAGAAGTCCTCCATCGGGTAGTCGTTCGGGTCGAGCTCCTCGACCACGTCGGCCTCGCGCAGCATGCGGACGTATTCGCCGTCGCTCAGCACCAGGTCGAAGGTGCCGGGAGGCGACGAATTCAGCAGCGCCAGCATGTTGTCGCCGCCGGTGTATTCCTTGCCCACGATCTTGACGCCGTGTTCCTGTTCGAACGGGCCGACCACCTCGGGTGCGGTGTAGCCCGGCCAGCTCAGCATGGTCAGGACATTGTCCTGCGCATGGATCCGCTCGTTCCACAGTCCGCCGGTGGCGGCGACGGTCGCCGTGGCGGCGGTTGCCTTGAGGAACCCGCGGCGCGAAAGCGCCAGGAATTGCCCGGGGCTCATTCCGTCGAACATCTCGATCCTCCCTTGCATTGTTGGTGCCGTTGCCGGCCTCGAGCGGCTGTCGACAAGCCCCCGGATTGCGTCTGCCGCAGTACCTTTACCCCGGCACTATAGCGGCAACTCGTCTCCGGCCGTCATTAATCGAAGTAATCGCCGCATTTGGTCTTGTTATTGTGCCGGCGGGCGCCGCATTGGCACTATGACTCACGCCGGAATTATCAGGGAGTTCGCGTCATGGCCGCAAACGTGAGGATCGCCGAGATTGCCTGGACCACGTATCGCGACCGGGTGCGCGACGGCGCGATGGTGCTGTTGCCGGTCGGCGCGCTGGAGCAGCACGGGCCGCATCTGCCGATGAACTGCGACATCGTCATTCCCTCCGCGCTGTGCGAGCGGGTCGCCGCAGCCCTCGGCGGCTTGGTCGCGCCGGCGATCGCCTATGGCTACAAGTCGCAGCCCAAGTCCGGCGGCGGCAATCACTTCCCCGGCACCACCAGCCTCGACGGCATGACCCTCATCTGCACCGTGCGCGACGTGATCCGCGAGTTCGCCCGTCACGGCGTGCGCCGGCTGGTCGTCATGGTCGGCCACTTCGAGAACACCATGTTCACCATCGAGGGCATCGATCTCGCCCTGCGCGACCTGCGCACCGAGGGCATCACCGACATGAGGATCGTGCGCGTCGACTACTGGGATTTCGCCACCGAGCAGATGATCGGACGCATCTGGGGCGACGACTTCCCCGGCTGGGCCACCGAGCACGCCGGCGTCATGGAGACGTCGATCATGCTGCATCTCCATCCCGATCTGGTCGACATGAGCAAGGTGCCCATGCATCCGCCGGCGCGCTTCCCGGCCTACGACGTCTACCCGGTGAACCCCGACTGGGTGCCGTCGTCCGGCGCGCTGTGCTCGGCGCGCATCGCCAGGGCCGAGCACGGCGCATTCCTGCTCGACGAGTTTGCCGGCGGCATCATCGAGGCGCTGTCCTCCGAGTTCGGCATCGCCGTTTCCCCGCAGGCTGCCGCCCGCTAGCCGCCTGGCACTTGCTGATCGGGCCGGGCGGCGGCCTTGCCGCCGGCCGGCTGCCGGTCAGCGCAGCGACCGCCTGAACCAGCGCAGCGAGAACGCGAACAGGATCGCGCCGATCACGGCGAGGGCGGCGAACTGCGGCCAGACGACGTCCGCCCCGGCGCCGCGGAACAGGATCGCCTGCGCCAGCATGATGAAGTGCGTGTTGGGTGCCGCCAGCATGACCGTCTGGATGAACTCCGGCATGCTCTCTCGCGGTGTCGCGCCTCCGGAGAGGAGTTCGAGGGGAACCAGCACCAGGATGAACAGCATGCCGAACTGCGGCATCGATCCGGCGACGGTGGCGAGGAAGAT
>CAZSNL010000194.1:0-4053 GCA_964608275.1 uncultured Hyphomicrobiales bacterium
GCTCGATCAACCAGTTCAATCACTCGTTCCGCAAGTTCGGCTGGCAGGTGAAGTGGGCCGACGCCGACGATCCGTCCACCGTGGAGGCGGCGATCACGCCGAAGACCAAGGCGATCTTCTGCGAGTCGATCGCCAATCCCGGCGGCTCCGTGACCGACCTCGAGGCCCTGTCGCGGATTGCCAGGAAGGCCGGCGTCCCGCTGATCGTCGACAACACGCTTGCCACCCCGTGGCTGTGCCGGCCGATCGAGCACGGTGCCGACATCATCGTTCATTCGCTGACCAAGTTCCTCGGCGGCCACGGCAACTCGATGGGCGGCATCCTGGTCGATGCGGGAACCTTCAACTGGTCGCGCGACGGCCGTTATCCGGCGCTGAGCGAGCCGTGCGAATCCTATCACGGGATCAAGCTGCACGAGACGTTCGGCAACATCGCCTTCGCCATCGCCGCCCGCGTGCTCGGACTGCGCGACCTCGGCCCCTGCATGGCGCCGCTGAACGCGTTTCTCATCCTGCAGGGGGTCGAGACCCTGTCACTCAGGATGCAGCGCCATTGCGAGAACGCGTTGAAGGTCGCCGAGTGGCTCGCCGGGCGCGACGATGTCTCGTGGGTGAACTATGCCGGCCTGCCGGACAACCGGTACTACGAGCTCGCCCGGAAGTACTGCCCGAATGGCGCCGGCTCGGTGTTCACGTTCGGCCTGAAGGGCGGCTACGACGCCGGCGTCAAGGTGGTCTCGAACGTCAACATGATCAGCCACCTCGCCAACCTCGGCGACATTCGCAGCCTGATCATCCATCCCGCATCGACGACCCACCGCCAGCTCACCGAGGAACAGCAGATCGCCGCTGGCGCCGGGCCCGATGTGGTGCGGCTGTCGATCGGGCTGGAGGACCCCAAGGACATCATCGCCGATCTCGAGCAGGCCCTCGCCGCCTGACCGCAGATGCCCGACAGCCGGCCGGGCAGCCATGGCCGAGGGTGCGGGCAGCCGCCATGCCGCGCCCTCCCGGTCATTGCGAGCCGAACAAAGCAGCCCGGATCTGGAGGATGATTGCCCTGAATTGCTCGTCGGCTTGCGCCTCCACGCAATGACACCGACGGTGGTGCGGCTCCCATGCGTCAGCAGAGCCCGTCGCACCGTCATGGCCGGTCAGGGTTAACTCCGGCAGCCGTTCGTGCTAACCTCACGCTTGGGTAGTCCCAGGGGTGAGACAATGCCACAGGGTGTGGAGGGGACCGCCGGCTGACGAGGCAATCGTCATGACCATCCGCATCGGCTGATGCCGGGTCATGCCTGGCGCAGGAACCGGAAACAGATGCCGGACCGGGGCGGTTGTCGCCCCGTCCGGTGAACGGCTGTCATCGCTGATCGGCGACATCTACGACACCGCGCTCGATCACACGCGATGGCCGCACGTGCTGCGCGGCATCGCCGGTTTCGTCCGCGGTCCGGCAGCAATGCTGTACGCCAAGGACCTGGCGTCCAGAACCGGTAATACGCCGTACGGGTGGGGTGTCGATCCGCAGTTCACCCGCAGCTACTTTGAGACCTATATCCGTTTCGACCCGTTCACCGTGGGCCAATTCGTCTTTCCGGTGGGCGAGATCAGGTCGGTCACCGACCTCATGCCGCACGACGAGTTTCGCACCTGCCGGTTCTACCGCGAATGGGTCGAGCCGCAGGGATGGACCGACATCGCGACGGTCGTTCTTGACAAGTCGACCACGAGTTACGCTGTTTTCTCGGTGGTCCGGTCGCTTCGTGACGGGGTTGTCGATGAAGAGATGTGCCGGCGGATGGCACTTCTCGTGCCGCACGTGCGGCGCGCCGTCGTTATTGGCAACGTCATGGAACTGCGCAAGGTCGAGGCTGCGAGCCTGGCCGATACGCTCGACGGGCTCACCGCCGCCATGTACCTCGTCGACGCCACCGGTCGGGTGGTTCATGCCAATGCAAGCGGACGGGCGCTGCTCGAGGCGGGCGAGGTACTGCGGCCTGTCGGCGACGGATTCGAAACCGCGGATCGGCGGAATGACCGGGCGCTGCGAGACCTGCTCGCCGCCGTGGCCGCCGGCGATGCCGACCCGGGAGCCAGGGGCATAGTGCTGCCTGGCCGCCAGCAGGCGGACGACGGGGAGCGTTACGTGCTCTACGCATTGCCGCTGACCAGCGGTGCACGGCGCGAGGCAGGCGCGTCTTGGGCCGCGGTGGCCGCGGTATTCGTGCGCAAGGCGACCCTCGATCTGGCCTCTCCACCGGAGGTCGTGGCGTCCACCTATGGCCTTACCCCGAGCGAACTGCGCGTCCTCCTTGCCACCGTCGAGGTCAGCGGCGTACGCGCGGTGGCCGAGGCGCTTGGCATCTCGCAGGCCACGGTCAGGACCCACCTGCGCCGATTGTTCGCCAAGACCGGAACCAGCCGCCAGTCGGAACTCGTGAAGATCGTCGCCGCCTTCGCCAGCCCATTGCAGAAGTAGGGCTGTCGCCTCGTCCACTGCCGTTTTTCATCCATTTGGATGACGCGCATCGAAATCCACCGCAGCTAGCCTGCCTGATGCGCTCCTCGCAGCGGCATTCCCGCGCGGACGAACCGGCAGGATTCGACCGCCAACGCTCCATGTGGGTCGACGGCTCACGCACAACCCAGGAGGCACGACCATGGCAACCATCGGCGGCGGCATCGGCGACGACTCCCTCGACGGCACCGACGACGGCGATCTCATTCGCGGTTTCGGCGGCGACGATACGCTCAACGGACTGGGGGGTGACGACACCCTGATCGGCGGTACGGGCGCCGACTCGCTCAACGGCGGCCCCGGGACCGGCGGCCCCGGCCTCGATATTGCCGACTACAGCGACTCGGACGCGGCGATCGACATCGACCTCGCGTTCTCGTCCGCGTCGGGCGGCCACGCCGAGGGCGATACGCTGGTCGCCATCGAGGGAATCATCGGTTCCGATTTCGACGACACCATCAGCGGCTCGAACATCACCAGCGCCCCGGATTCGATCGACGGCGGTCTGGGCGACGACCTGATCGAAGGCAATGCCGGCGCCGACACCCTGCTCGGAGGGTTCGGCGACGACACCATCCATGCCCACCTCGCGGCCGGCGGCATCACGAGCCAGGGCGACCTGATCGAGGGCAGCGCCGGTGACGACCGGCTGATCGGGTCGGGCGGTGCCGACACCCTGCTCGGCGGCGCCGACGACGACGTCCTGATCGGCGGGCCCGGCGCCGACTCCCTCGACGGCGGCGCCGGCTCCGGCTTCGACCTGGTCGATTATTCCGGCTCGAATGCGGGCGTGAACGTCGACCTCGCAACCGGCGTCGGTTCCGGCGGCCACGCCGAGGGCGATACCCTGGCCCGGTTCGAGATGATCGAGGGATCCGGTTTTGCCGACACATTGAGAGGCTCCGACAGCATCGAGGCGTTCCATGGCGGCGACGGCGACGATTTCATCGAAGGCGGCGGCGGTTCGGATACGATCCAGGGCGGCGAAGGTGACGACACCCTGCACGCCGATCTGGCAGACGCTCTCAACCTGCCGAGCGAAGCCGAATTCCTGTTCGGCCTGGCCGGTGACGACCTGATCGTCGGGGCCGAAGGCGTCGACCTCGTGGGCGGTGGCGACGGCAATGACACCATCGTCGGCTTCGGCGGCGATGATACGCTGGACGGCTCGACCGGCGTCGACTCGCTGTTTGGAAGCGCCGGAAGCGATTTGCTGTTCGGCGGCGACGACGGCGATTTCATCGACGGCGGCGACGGCGGCTTCGATATCGCCGCCTACGACAATTCGGATGCCGCGGTGAACGTCGATCTCGGTTCAAACAGCGCGACCGGCGGCCATGCCGAGGGTGACACCCTCGCCGCGATCGAGGGCCTGTCCGGATCGGCCCACGCCGATACCCTTGCCGGGTCGGCCGGCGACAACCTGCTGACCGGTGGCGGAGGCGCCGACTCGCTCGCCGGCGGCGACGGTGACGACACGCTGGAAGGCGGTGAAGACTTCGACACCCTCGCGGGCGGCCTCGGCGCCGATC
>CAZSNL010000195.1:0-3952 GCA_964608275.1 uncultured Hyphomicrobiales bacterium
AGAACCAGAAGAAGGCGAACTCCGACGCGCTCGTCAACGACGGCGTTCGCATCGCCTCCGACGCCCAGGCCTGGGCGCTCAAGCCGGCCGCCTTTGGCGGCGGCGGCGGCAACGCCGCGGAAACCCCCTTTACCGGCATCACCCTCGCGGCTCTCGGCTACGGCTCCAACACGGACGGCAACTACGAGAATCTCAATGGTGAGTGGGCCGTCAGCGGTGAGCCTGGCGAGACTTTCGTCGTGATTGGCTGTAGCAAGGACACCTATGCCGGCCAGTTCAACCGCGTTTCCATTACGGTGAGCGGGACGAACCCGGATAACATCACGACGGCAGTGTCGAGCCCGGATTCATGCTCGCCTGGTTCGTGATTCGTGCTCGTGTAGCAGTCCTATAAGTCTGCTTGATCTTGGCGGCACCCTCGTCGGAGTTCTACTTCGGCGGGGGTGCCGTCTCCATTTCCCGCCGCCATGCCCTCCGCCTCGTTCCTGCTGGACCCGGTAGCCACGGAGGTGCCGGCTGAGCAGGCGCTGCGCCGGGTCAGCGCCGTGTTCCTCGGGCTGGCCGTCGTCGCTGCCGTGCTCGCCGCGCTCTACGGCAGCCACTACGTTCTGCTGGCCCTCCACATCCGGCTCCCGGAGGTGTCGGGGACGGCCCACACGTTGGCCTACGGGTACGGCGCCGCCGCGCTGCTCAGCCTGGGCTGGGCCTGGGGCCTCGGGCACCTGCTGCGCGTCGGAAATCCTCAGGCGCTCGAGGACCGGCTGCGCTCCATCGCCGGGGCGCCGCGCCCGGCGTGGACCGGCTGGGGTGCTGCCGGCGTCGTTGCCCTGCTGTATGCGGGGATCCGTTTCGCCGCCAGCGAGACGATCCGCCCCGCTGAGCTGGACGCGCTCGCCGCCGGAGAGGCGACACTCCCGTTTCAGTACCGCGTCCTCGTGCCGTGGTTGGCGCAGGGAGTCGCCGAGGGGGCCGCTGCGCTGGGGCTGGGCGGGACGTTCCCCTACCGCCTCGCTTACACGTTCGTCGAGGCGGCGGCGGCCTTCGGCGCCTACGCCGCGTTTCGCTTCTGGCTCGGCGCCTTCGAGCCGCTCCGGTCCGGGCGAGACCTGACGGCGCTGGTGCTCTTCGTGCCGCTCCTGTTCACGTTCGCGCTGCCGCACCGCTACAACCCATTCTTCTTCCCCTGGGACACTCCCTCCGTCGCCTTCTTCACCCTCGGCCTAGCGCTCCTGTACCGCCGGAACTGGGGGCTCTACTACCCGCTCTTCGTGCTCGCCACGCTGAACCGAGAGACCAGTTGCTTCCTCGCCGTCGCCTTGCTCTTTCTGTACGCCGGGAGAGAACGGCCGCTCAAGTTGGCTGCTCACATCGCTGTGCAGGCGGCGATCTGGGCAGGCATCAAGTATGGCCTGTTCGTGCTCTACGCAGACAATCCCCTGCTCGCGCGCGGACCCGGGCTGTTCGTCTCGCAGGTCGACCGCAGTCTCCACCTCGTGCTCTCGCTGCCCGCCTACGTCTACCTTCTCCTCGCGATGGGCGGGCTGTGGGTGCCGGTGCTGCTCCTGCTGAGGTACGTGGGGGATCGGCGGGTGGTCCGTACGCTCGCGGTCGTGCCGGTCTTTCTGCTCGGGATGTTCTTCGTTGGGGAGCTCCTTGAGATTCGCATCTACGGCGAGCTCGTGCCCATCGTCACGCTCGCCGCGCTCTTGATCGGCCGCAACCTCCTCCGAGCATGGCAGGCGGAGCGTCCCTTCGCGGCTCTCGCACCGCTGGAGCGATGAGCCTACCCGCCCCCCTCCGCGACGGCCGAGGGCTGTGGGTGCTGCCCGCCGCCGTGATCGTCGTGTCGGCAGGGTTGCTTCACGCCTTCACGGCCGAGGACGCCTACATCGTCGGGCGGTACGCCGAGAACCTCGTGCGGCACGGCGTTCTCCACTTCAACCTCGGCGAGCCGATTAACGCCCTCACGTCGCCCCTCCACGCGCTCGTCGAGGCCGGCCTGTTCGCGGCCACCGGCCACTCCGTGGGGGCGTACAAGGTCGTGGGCCTGCTCTGCTTCCTGGCGACGTCCGGGCTCCTGGGCTTCACGTTCCGGGGAAGACCGAGGGCCCGAGCCGCGCTGCTCGTCGTGCTGGCCGCGCCGTGCGTGATGCTCTGGACGTTCGGTGGGCTCGAGACGCCGCTGCTCATGCTGCTGGCGACCGGGCTGGCGCTGTTGTGCTACCGGGTCGGCTCACTGAGCGCGGGGGCCCTCTACCTCGCCGGTGCGCTGGCCGCGCTGGCCGTGCTCACCCGCTACGACGCCGTCCTATTCGCCGGCCCGGTCGTGCTCTCGCTCCTGCTGCGCGCGCGGTCCGCGCGCCATGCGCTGGGCGCAGCCCTGCTCGGAGCCGCCCTCGTGGCCGGGTGGCTCGGGTTCGCCTGGGCCTACTTCGGCGACGTCATGCCCACCTCGTACTACGTGAAGACCCCCTCGCTCGGCCGCTGGGCGCTCAACGGCAGCTACGTCGCGCAGTATCTGGTCCTCATCGGAATCGTCCCGTTGCTGCTCCTGGCGTGGGCAGGGCCGCACCACGGGCGGGAGGAGGGCGCGCAGCGGTTCCGGATGGCCGGTCTCTACCTGGGCCTCGGCATCGTCCTACTCTACGCGCTCACGGCCGTGACCACGCACATGATGTTCGGCTTCCGGCTGGTCGTACCCTACGTGCCGGCACTCGCCCTGCTCGTCGCCGACGCGATTGCCCGGCGGTGGCCGGCGGGTCGGGCGGCTGGCCGGCCCCGTGCGGCGACGTTCGCCGGGGCGGTCCTGGTGCTGACGGGTTTCCAGGCATTTCAGCTCGGGTACACCTATACCACGTCGGTGAACGGCCTGGCGCAGAGCTTCGAGCCGCCCGTCGGGGTCGAGGAGCCGGTGCGGGAGGGGCAGGGCGTCGAGTACCGCCGCGAGGGCGCGTGGAGCTATACGAACCGCTTCATCGCTACGCTGGAGCGCCAGGCGGAGGACATCCGGCGGCACTGGCAGCGGCAGCGACGGGGGCGCCCGCCGCGCATTCACACCTATGCAGCGGGGGTGCTGCCGTACCGCTACCGGGAGGCCTACGTGTTCGAACCGCTCGTCTCCCACCGTCGGGGTTGTGGCTATCCGTTCAGCCGGGCGCTCTCGGCGGACTACATCCACATCCTCACGCCGAGGCACGGGCCGTGGGACAACCAACTCCCCCTGAACCCGGCGCGATACCGGCTGATCTCGGAATACGAAGTCCCCTTCGACGGACGGATGGAGCGGTTCCAGGTCTACTTCAACGCGCGCCCGATGGCGAACCCCCTCCCGGCCGCGCTGCACGACCCCTGCCCGCCGAGGCTGGAGGACGTGCGCTCGCTCGTGGCGGGCCCCTGACGCTCCAAGGCCGCTGGGGCGACTCAGAGATGCTGTTTGGGGAAGCGCTCTCCCCCTCGATTTATTGTCATCCCGGCCTCCGAGCCGGGATCTCCAAGTGCGAGGTAGCCCCGTTTGGAGATCCCGGATCAAGTCCGGGATGACACGCTGGAAGGGGGAAGGCACACCCGAGGGATTCCCCAAACGGTTTCTCACAGCCCTGCCATTCGTGTGACAAAACGGACGGCTAAAGCCGAGCCTCCGGCCGCCGGGAGGTTTGGCAGCGGAGTTGCCTTGCCGCTCTGTACCGCGCGATCGCCCCCCGGAGGCGCCGCGACGGCTCGAAACGTAGCGCCCCCGGTTTCTTCCCACCCGTCCTCCTCACCCCGCTATGGGCCAGCAGCAGCTCCTCCTCCTCGTCATCGGCGTCATCCTCGTCGGGCTCTCCATCATGGCCGGTTTCGAGATCCTGCAGAAGCACTACCGCCAGGACGAATCCGATGGCCTCCTCGATCGCTCCATCGCCATCGCCACGCACGCCGTCTACTGGAAGTCGAAGAACGATCCGTTTGCGGG
>CAZSNL010000196.1:0-3950 GCA_964608275.1 uncultured Hyphomicrobiales bacterium
GTCGGGGCGGCCATATCCGGCCGTCTGGGCGAAGCGCCCGAGGATCGCGAGGACGCGGGGGAGCCTCGGCGTGGCGAACGCGGTCCCGTGTCTGCGGTGCACCAACCGCGCCTTTCGGCGCGCCGCTGCACCGCGCACGGGAAGACACTCCAGCCGTCATTCCGGCGCAGGCCGGAATCCAGTCCGGCGTGGGCGGCATGCGGAGAAGCTGCCCTGGACCCCGGCCTTCGCAGGGGTGACGGTTTCACCGCAATGACGAGGGGGTGCCGCGCACCGCGACCCGCCGGACGCCTCCCGCGGCCGCGAGATCCTCGCGTGGTTTCCCGCGAGGCGGGATGCGGCCGCCCGGGCACCACGGAGCGGGCGGAGCGAGCGGCCGCCAACGCAAGGAATGCGGCGGTACGCGCCGGAGCACCCGCGTACACTCACCACACCTGTCATCACCCGGCTCGTCCGGGTGATCCAGTAACCGCCGAGGAGCAGGTGCAGGGCAAGGAGCCGCGACCGCCCGCGGCTACCGGGTTGCCCGGTCAAGCCGGGCAATGACACCGGGGTGGAGGGTGCCGCGCGGTCCCGTGTCTGCGGTGCATCCTTGCACTGGCGTCCTCGCGCTCCGTGACGCCGAGGCGGTGGAGAGGCCGGGGCGGCCATATCCGGCCTTCGAGGCGAAGCGCCCGAGATCGCGAGGACGCGGGGAGGCACGGCGTGGCAGACGCGATCCCGTGTCAGCGGCGCACCGCTTCGCGCTGCACCGCGCACGGGATGACACCGGGGCCTGCACCGCGCACGGGATGACACCGAGGGGAAGTGCCGGTCCTGGCCATGCGCCACCCGTGTGCGGGCGGCGCCGCGGCGGGCGATCAGCCTTCCTCGTCGTCCTTGCCGACGCCGCTGCCGATGAGCCCCGACACGTCGGGATCGTCCTCGTCCTCTTCCTCGAGGAACGCCTCGTCGTCGGCCTCCTCCTCAATGGCGGCATCGTCGTCGCCCAGATCGGCGGCGATATCGTCGTCGTCGGTCTCCTCGACTTCCTCGAGCGACACCACCTCGACGCCCGGGGCTTCCTCACGCTGCACGACCTCGCGCTCGGGGCGCGGCTCGACCGCGACGCCCTGGGCGTCCCTGGACGGCAGGATCACCTCCGGCATGAAGGCGACCTCGCACTTCGGGCATACCGCAGGCGACTTGTGCAGATCGTAGAAACGCGCGCCGCAGTTGGGGCAAGTCCGCTTCGTACCTAGTTCCGGCCTGGCCACGATTCATCCTCTGTCGTGGGAATTGCTGGGCTGAAAATGGCGCCTCCCATGCCATTTCACAAGGCTCGTGTCAAAACCAATCACGGCGGCTGCGACGATCGATTGCGGACCCCGCCGCCGGCCTCCCGCCGGGACCGCCGGCCGCGTGACACCCGGGGGGCTCTATGATAGGAGAGCGCAGCCCTGTGTACTCCCCGGACAGGACGCCAATTGCTCGTGACGACCGCGCAACCCATTGCATCGTTCCGCTCTGCGAACCTCGGCGGACGAATCCGGGTGCCCGGCGACAAGTCGATCTCTCACCGGGCGCTGATCCTCGGCGGCCTGGCGGCGGGCGAAACCGTGATCGACGGGCTGCTCGAGGCAGAGGACGTGCTGGCGACGGCCGCCGCCATGCGCGCGCTCGGCTGCGGCGTCGACCGCGACGGCGACGGCCGGTGGCGCGTCCGCGGCGCCGGCACCGGTGGCCTCACCGAGCCCGAGGCGCCACTCGACTTCGGCAATTCCGGTACCGGGGCGCGGCTGATGATGGGGGTGGTGGCGAGCCACCCGATCACGGCGACGTTCACCGGCGATGAATCACTGTGCCGGCGGCCGATGGGGCGGGTGCTCGCACCGCTGATGCGCATGGGCGCCCGGGTCGCCGAGGCCGGCCGCGACCGGCTGCCGCTGACCCTGATCGGGACCGGCGACGCGGTGCCGGCCGAGCACGTGCTGGAGGTGCCGTCGGCGCAGGTCAAGTCGGCGATCCTGCTGGCCGGCCTGAACACGGCGGGGACCACCTCGGTGATCGAGCGGGCGGCGACGCGCGACCATACCGAGCGCATGCTGGCGCACTTCGGCGTCGACGTGCGCATCGACGACGCCTCCGGCGGCCGGCGGATCGCGGTCGACGGCTACCAGGAACTCAAGGCGAAGCCGCTCACGGTGCCGGCCGACCCGAGCTCGGCGGCGTTTCCGCTGGTCGCGGCCCTGATCACGCCGGGATCCGACCTGGTGCTCGAAGGGGTCGCCGTCAACCCGACCCGGAGCGGGCTGCTGACCACGCTGATCGAGATGGGCGGACGGATCGAGCTCCTGAACGAGCGCATCGAATCCGGCGAACCGGTGGCCGACATCCGGGTGCGGGAAAGCGCGCTCAAGGCCGTCACGGTGCCGGCCGAGCGGGCGCCCAGCATGATCGACGAGTACCCGGTGCTCGCCGTCGCCGCGGCCTGCGCCGAGGGCGACACGGTGATGCACGGGCTGTCGGAGCTGCGGGTCAAGGAAAGCGACCGGCTGGCCGCCGTGGCCGCCGGGCTTGCCGCCTGCGGCGTCCGCCACGGGGTCGACGGCGACGACCTGATCGTCAGCGGCGGGCCGGTGCCCGGCGGCGGCGAGGTCGCGGTGTGCATGGACCACCGGATCGGCATGGCGTTCCTGGTGCTGGGGCTGGCCGCCGAGCGGCCGGTCACCATCGACGACGGGCGGATGATCGCCACCAGCTTTCCCGGCTTCACCGACCTGATGCGGACCGCCGGCGCCGACATGCGCGACGGCGGGGCGGGCGGGCGATGATCATTGCCATCGACGGCCCGGCGGCGTCGGGCAAGGGAACGCTGGGACGCCGGCTTGCCCGCCACTATGGCCTTGCCTATCTGGATACCGGGTCGCTGTACCGCGCGGTGGCCCATGCGGTGCTGCGCAAGGGGCTCGACCCGAGCAACGAGGCCGCCGCGGTCGAGGCGGCGCGGGCGGTGGGCGAGCTGGAACTCGACGAGGCCGACCTGCGCGGCGACGACGTCGGCGAGGCGGCCTCGGTGGTGGCGGCGATGCCGGCGGTGCGCGAGGCGATCCTCGACTACCAGCGCCGGTTTGCCCGAAGGCCGCCGGGCGCGGTGCTCGACGGCCGCGACATCGGCACCGTCGTGTGCCCCGACGCCGACGTGAAGCTGTACGTGACGGCAAGCCCCGAGGTGCGGGCCGAGCGCCGCTACCGCGAGCTGGTCGCGGCCGGCGAGACGGCCGACCTAAAAACGGTGCTGCGCGACCTGCTGCAGCGGGACGAACGCGACCGGACGCGACAGCACGCACCGCTTGCGCAGGCGCCCGACGCACACTTGCTCGACACGACGAATTTGGATATAGAGGCGGCGTTTCGAGCGGCCATTGCGCTGATCGGCGAACCGTCAGGCGGGTCGGGCACCGACAGTGCCGGGGCTGCCTGATCGTCGTGTCAACCGCCCAGGCTAACCGCAGGCCGCACCGGCGGAGAACCGGTTCGTCAGGCCCGCGCTCGTTCCGGTGAACAAGAGGTCGTACAACCCGGCTGCAACGCGGCAAGTCCTGCGGAGTTTTTCCCGCGGGCCCACACCATAGTCAACTGGAGTTTGAATGTCCGAAGCCAGCGCACAGTCGCTCAATCCCAGTCGCGAAGACTTCGCCGCCATGCTGGCGGAATCCCTCGAGCGCAACGCGCCGATCGAGGGTAGCGTGATCAGCGGCAAGGTGGTCGCCATCGAAGGCGACTTCGCCGTCATCGACGTCGGCCTGAAGATGGAAGGCCGGGTGCCGCTCAAGGAATTCCAGCCGGCCGGCGGCAACGGCACGCCGATCGCGGTCGGCGACGAGGTCGAGGTGTACCTCGACCGCATCGAGAACGCGCTGGGCGAGGCCGTCCTCAGCCGCGAGAAGGCGCGGCGCGAGGAGGCCTGG
>CAZSNL010000197.1:0-3890 GCA_964608275.1 uncultured Hyphomicrobiales bacterium
CTGCTCCTTGATGTCCTTGACCGACTTGGCGTCCGTTTCCTCGTCGACCTCGAACACGATCAGGCGCAGCGTCACCTTCAGCGGCGCAGCATAGGTCATCCCCCGCTGCTGGCATTCCTCGACGTCGTACTTGGGCGGCTCGAACTCGTAGCGGACGAACTCCAGCGTCGAATGGCCGGAGAAGTCGCTGATCGGGAACACCGACTTGAAAACCGCCTGCAGCCCAGAGTCCTCACGCCCCCCCGCCGGCTCCTCGATCTGCAGGAACTGGTCGTACGAGTACTTCTGCACCTCGATGAGGTTGGGCATTTCGGCCACTTCGGGAATGGTCCCGAACTGCTTGCGCACTCGCTTGCGTCCAATGAACGTTTGCGGCATTTTGGCTCCTCTAGGGCTCGGTCATCGGCTTGCCGCAGAACCCGGCAGGACGGGTCCTGTGGCAAGCCGGCGCATCCGCCGGTATTCGGGCGGCACCGGGCAGGCCATGCAGCGACCAGCCGCACAGCCTGCCCGGGCAACCCTGTGAAAACGCGATCTGTCTACTTGAGCTCGACCGTCGCTCCCGCCGATTCGAGCTTCGCCTTGATCTCGTTGGCTTCTTCCTTCGAAACGTCTGTCTTGACTTCCTTCGGCGCGCTTTCGACCAGGTCCTTGGCCTCCTTCAGGCCCAGGCCGGTGATTGCGCGGACTTCCTTGATCACGTTGATCTTCTTGTCGCCGACCGTGGCCAGGATGACACTGAACGTATCCTGCTCTTCTGCGGCCGCGGCCTCGCCGCCTGCTGCCGGAGCGGCCGCCACGGCCACCGGCGCAGCGGCGGAAACGCCCCACTTCTCTTCGAGCAGCTTCGACAGCTCCGCTGCCTCGAGTACGGTCAGGTTGGACAACTCGTCTGCAATCTTCTGAAGATCAGCCATTTCTATCTAGTCCTTTTTCGATCGGTTTGAACCGGGGTGCGAGCTTTTGCCGTCACGCTGCTTCGCTCTTCTGGGCATAGGCGTTCATCACCCTGGCGAGCTGCCCCGCCGGCGCCTGCAGGACACCGGCAATCCGGGTGGCCGGCGTATTGATCATGCCGACCAGCTTTGCCCGCAGCTCATCGAGCGATGGCAGTTCGGCGAGGTTCTTGACGCTTGCCACGTCGAGAACCGTCGTGCCCATGGCTCCGCCGAGAACGATCAGCTTCTCGTTCTCCTTGGCGTAGTTGACGGTCACCTTGGGCGCCGCCACCGGATCGTCCGAGTAGGCAATTGCCGTTGGCCCCTGGAACAAATCCTTGATGCCGGCCGCCTCTGTGCCGTCCAGAGCGAGCTTCACGAGACGGTTCTTCACCACCTTGAAGGAGGCGCCCGCAGCGGCCAGACGACGGCGCAGATCGGTCATCTCCGCAACCGTGAGGCCCTGATAGTGGGTCACGACGACCACCCCGGTGTTCGAGAACACCGAGTTCAGTGTCGCAACCATCTCGCGCTTTTGGGCTCTATCCACCTGCTCTCTCCATCAACCCGGTCCGACCCGTCTGCGGGCACGCGAACCGGAGGTTGACAACTGCCGCGGAACGGCCCCCTCGCCCGGCAGGTGAGGAGCCGTCCATCGGCGCTCACTGCCTGTCCCCGCCCCCGGCCGCACTGGCCGGATCGGCGGTTGACGAGGTTCAAACCGATCGCCGGCAAGGGCTGAACGTGCAGCCGCTGCCGTCAATCCGTCACTTACCCCATCTCATGCAGGCTTGCGATTTAAGCCGCCTGGGCGGCGCCTGCAATCTCGGACAGGTCGGGATCCTTGAGCCGGAACGGCCCCGCGGATCCCATCGCCGCAGGCGGGAACGCCGCCGGCGGCGAATTCCGCTGTTACGCGCTCAGGCTCGCCAGATCGACCTTCAGGCCCGGCCCCATGGTCGAACTCAACGAAACCTTTTTCAGATACGTCCCCTTGGCTCCCGACGGCTTCGCCCGCTGCACCGCATCGACGAATGCCTTGATGTTGTCCACCAGAGCATCTTCGGGGAAACTCACCTTGCCGACGCCGCCATGCACGATGCCAGCCTTTTCGACGCGGAACTCCACGGCACCGCCCTTGGCACTCTTGACCGCCTCGGCGACGTCCTGGGTCACCGTGCCAACCTTGGGGTTGGGCATGAGCCCGCGCGGACCGAGAATCTTTCCCAACCGGCCGACAAGTGGCATCATGTCGGGTGTCGCGATGCAGCGGTCGAAGTCGATCTGTCCCGCCTGCACCTTCTCGGCAAGATCCTCGGCACCGACTATGTCGGCACCGGCCTGCCTGGCTTCTTCCGACTTTTCGCCGCGCGCGAACACCGCCACCCGCACCGACCGTCCCGAACCGTTGGGGAGCTGGCAGACGCCGCGCACCATCTGGTCGGCATGACGCGGGTCGACACCCAGGTTGAGTGCGACCTCGATCGTCTCGTCGAACTTCACCGACGACCGTTCCTTGAGCAGCTTCACCGCTTCGTCGACGGGGTAGGCCCGGTTCCGGTCGAGTCCCTCGCGGGCCTCGCGAATACGCTTTCCGACGCGTGCCATGGCCCTACTCCACCACCTCGAGGCCCATCGACCTTGCCGATCCGGCAATCACCTTGGCCGCCGCATCGAGGTCGGTCGCATTGAGGTCCTTCATCTTGATCTCGGCGATCTCGCGCACCTGCTTCATGGTGACCCGGCCCGCCGTCTGCCGGCCCGGCTCCTTGCCGCCCTTGCTCAGCTTGGCCGCCTTCTTCAGGTAGTAGGTCGCCGGCGGCGTCTTGGTGTCGAACTTGAACGACTTGTCCTGGTAGATGGTGATCACCGTAGGAATCGGTGCGCCCTGCTCCAGGTCCTGGGTCGCCGCGTTGAACGCCTTGCAGAACTCCATGATGTTCAGGCCACGCTGGCCCAGCGCCGGCCCGATCGGCGGCGAGGGGTTCGCCTGGCCCGCCGGCACCTGGAGCTTGAGGTAGCCCGCAATCTTCTTCGCCATCTTCTGATCCCTGTCTCAACGGACCGCGGCGGCGGTCCCGTGCAACCGGACTCCGTGGTGCGGTCGTTCGGTTGCGGCAGGCGATTGCCGGACCCGACCTCCCACGACATTCGTCCAGGTGGCTACAGCTTCTCCACCTGGCCGTACTCGAGTTCGACCGGCGTCGGCCGGCCGAAGATCGAAACCGCGACCTTGAGCCGCGCCTTCTCCTCGTCCACTTCCTCGACCAGTCCGTTGAACGACGCGAACGGACCGTCGGCGACCCGTACCTGCTCACCGATCTCGAACGTGACCGACGGCTTCGGCCGCTCGATGCCTTCCTGAACCTGCTGCAGGATCCGGTTGGCCTCCTCGTCGGAGATCGGAACCGGCTTCTGCTCGGCACCGAGGAAGCCCGTGACCTTGGGCGTGTTCTTGATCAGGTGATACGCCTCGTCGGTCATCTCCATCTTCACCAGCACGTAGCCGGGAAAGAACTTGCGCTCGGACGTCACCTTGCGGCCACGCCGCACCTCGACGACTTCCTCCTTCGGTACCAGCACCTCCTCGAACAGGTGAGACAGTCCCTGGGCAGCCGCCTGCTCACGGATCGACTCTGCAACCTTGTTCTCGAAGTTCGAGTAGGTATGCACGATGTACCAGCGTTTCGCCATGTTGTCGCTGCCGCTTCCGTTTCCTCTACAGGCCGAAGCCGAGCACGAATCTCACCATCACTGCCAGGACCTGGTCGACGACCAGAAAGAACACCGACGCCAGGGCAACCATGATCACTACCATCACGGTGGTGATCAGCGTTTCCCTGCGGGTCGGCCAGGTAACCTTCTCGCCTTCGGCGCGCACCTCCTGGAAGAACTTGATCGGGTTGATTTTCGCCACTGCGTGTTCCTGGTGCTATCCGGCGATGTGGGCTG
>CAZSNL010000198.1:0-3886 GCA_964608275.1 uncultured Hyphomicrobiales bacterium
CACCGTGGCCCAGGGCTTCGGCTCGCTCGGCCTGATGACGTCGGTCCTGATGTCACCCGACGGCAGGACCGTCGAGGCCGAAGCCGCACATGGCACCGTCACCCGGCACTACCGGCTGCACCAGGAGGGTAAGGAGACCTCGACCAACTCGACCGCCTCGATCTTCGCCTGGACCCGCGGGCTCGCCCATCGCGCGAGACTGGATGGAAACGAGGCCCTGGCGAGGTTCGCCAAGACGCTCGAGGAAGTCACCGTCGCAACCATCGAGTCGGGGCACATGACGAAGGACCTGGCCCTGCTCGTTGGCCCGGACCAGGCGTGGCTGTCGACTACCGGATTTCTCGACAAGGTCGAGGAGAACTTGCGCCAGGCGATGGCAAAGGCGGCCTGAGTCGTCCTCAGACGGCCGCGCCCGCCGTCTCGCCGATCGCCTCCATCACCGCCGCGAGCGCCGCATCGGCCCTTGCTCCGTCCGGGCCGCCGGCCTGGGCGAGGTCCGGCCTCCCGCCACCGCCCGAGCCGCCGAGTGCACGCGCGCCTGCACGCACCAGGTCGACCGCGTTGTAGCGGTCGGTCAGGTCGTTGGTAACGCCGATCACGATGCCGGCCTTGCCGTCCTCGCTGACGCCGACGATGGCGACCACGCCCGAGCCGACCTTGCGCTTGGCATCGTCGGCAAGTCCGCGCAGATCCCTCGGGCTCACGCCCTTGATGGCGCGGGCAATGACCCTGACCCCGCCGACTTCACGGATGTCGCTGCCGCCATCGCCGCCCCCGCCGAGCGCGAGCCGCTTGCGTGCGTCCGACAGCTCGCGTTCCAGCCGCCGGCGCTCCTCGACCAGGGATGATGCGCGCTGGACCACGTCGTCGGGTGACGTCTTCAGGATCGCGGCCGTTTCTCGCAGACTGCGGTCGCGCCCGGTCAGGTAGGCGAACGCCTCCGGCCCGGCGAGCGCCTCGATCCGTCGCACGCCGGCTGCCACCGCGCCCTCGTTGACGATCTTGATCAGGCCGATGTCGCCGGTGCGCCTGACATGCGTACCGCCACACAGTTCCATCGAGTAGAGCGGTCGGTTGCCCCCGTCGCCGTTGGGTTGGATGCCCATCGAGACGACCCGGACCTCGTCGCCGTACTTCTCGCCGAACAGCGCCAGCGCGCCTTCGGCGATCGCCTCGTCGACGCTCATCAGGCGCGTCGTGACCTCGTCGTTCTGCCACACGACCGCATTGGCCAGCGCTTCGACGGCTGCGGCCTCCTCCTCGGTGACCGGCTTGGGGTGGCTGAAGTCGAAGCGCAGCCTGCGCGGCTCGACCAACGATCCCTTCTGCGCCACGTGTTCGCCGAGGACCTGGCGCAGCGCCTCGTGCAGGAGATGGGTGGCGGAATGATGGATCCGTGCCCCGGTCCGCCATGCGTGGTCGACCTGCAGTTCCACCGCATCGTCGACGTGCAGGACGCCCTCGGCGAGCCGGCCATGGTGGACGATCAGGTCGCCAAGCCGCTTCTGGGTATCGGTAACCTCGAAGACGGCACCGTCAGCCGTCCTTATGACGCCGCGATCGCCGACTTGGCCACCCGATTCGCCGTAGAACGGCGTCTGGTTGACGATCACCGCCGCCTCGGCGCCCTTTGCCAGCGCCTCGATCTCCTTGCCGTCGGCCGCCACGATCGCGCAAACCACCCCTTCCGCCGACTCCGTGGTGTAGCCGAGAAATTCCGTGGCCCCGACCCGTTCGCGCAGGTCGAACCAGATCGCCTCGGTCGCCGCCTCGCCCGATCCCGCCCACGCCTTGCGCGCCTCGGCCCGCTGCCGCTCCATCGCCTGGTCGAACCCCTCGCGATCCACCGTGATGCCGCGCAGCTTGAGCGCGTCCTCGGTGAGATCGAGCGGGAAGCCATAGGTATCGTACAGCTTGAAGGCGACATCGCCCGACAACTGGTCGCCGCGGCCGAGATGTGCGGTTTCCTCTTCCAGGATCCTCAGGCCGCGCTCCAGTGTCTTCTGGAACCGCCGCTCCTCGAGACGGATCGTTTCGGTGATCAGGCCCTCGCCGCGGACGAGTTCTGGATACGCCTCGCCCATCTCGCGCCGCAGCGCCGGCACCAGCTTCCACAGCATCGGTTCGCGAACGCCGAGGAGCTCGACGTGACGCATCGCCCGGCGCATGATCCGCCGGAGCACGTAGCCGCGGCCCTCGTTCGACGGCAGCACGCCGTCGGCGATGAGGAAGCCCATGGCCCGCAGGTGGTCGGCGATCACCCGGTGGCTCACCACCTTGTCGCCCTCCGCCGGCACCCCCGACGCCTCCTCCGAGGCGCGGATCAGCGCCCGCATGAGATCAATCTGATAGTTGTCGTGGGTTCCCTGGAGCACGGCGGCAATCCGCTCGAGCCCCATGCCGGTGTCGATCGATGGCCGCGGCAGTTCGATCCGCTCGTCGGCCGAGATCTGTTCGTACTGCATGAACACGAGGTTCCAGATCTCTATGAACCGGTCACCGTCCGCATCGGCGCTTCCAGGCGGCCCGCCCGGGATGTGGGGACCATGGTCGTAGAAGATCTCCGAGCACGGACCGCACGGACCGGTATCCCCCATCGCCCAGAAGTTGTCGCTGGTCGCGATCCGGATCACCCGATCCTCCGGCAGGCCGGCGATCTTCCGCCACAGGTCGTAGGCCTGGTCGTCGTCGACGTAGACCGTCACCAGCAGCCGGTCGGGCGAAATCCCGAACTCGCGCGTCACCAGGTCCCACGCCAGTTCGATCGCCACGTCCTTGAAGTACTCGCCGAACGAGAAATTGCCGAGCATCTCGAAGAACGTATGGTGGCGGGCCGTGTAGCCGACATTGTCCAGGTCGTTGTGCTTGCCGCCGGCGCGCACGCACTTCTGGGCCGTCACCGCGCGCGTGTAGGGACGCTTCTCGAGCCCGGTGAACACGTTTTTGAACTGCACCATGCCGGCGTTGGTGAACATCAGCGTCGGGTCGTTGCGCGGCACGAGTGGGCTCGATGGCACGATCTCGTGACCATGCCGCGCGAAGTAATCGAGGAATGCCCGCCTGATTTCGTTGACGCTACGCATGTTGATCCTGTTTCCGGACTGCCTTCGCGGTGCCCGGCCTGCCCGCTATGCTTGCTCCCCAGGCCTGGATGCCGCCGGAGTCGTGTTCGTCGCAGGCCTTTTACAGCCGCGCGTGCCGGCTGTCCACAAAGGGTCCGGCGCCCGTCGGGGGACCGGGCGCCGGCAGAGCGGACCGTATCGGAATTCGGGGGACCGGGTCCGCTTCAGCACGTCATGGAAGGGGCAGCCCGCAGCCGGCGCGGCCATCCCGCCGCGGGCGGTCGGCAGCCGCCTGGCCTAACCCGCGGCCTCGGCTTCGCCCGGCTCGAGTCCCGCCGGCTCGAGGAGTTGCTGGGCAATCAATCCGGCGTTCTGACGGATCGCGGTCTCGATCGCGTTCGCCATTTCGGGGTGGTCTTTCAGGAACGCCTTGGCATTCTCGCGTCCCTGGCCGATCCGCTCGGAGTTGTAAGAATACCAGGACCCCGACTTCTCGACGATGCCGGCAGCCACGCCGAGGTCGATGAGTTCGCCGGTCTTCGAGATGCCCTCGCCATACATGATGTCGAACTCGACCTGCTTGAAGGGCGGGGCCATCTTGTTCTTGACCACCTTGACCCGGGTCTGGTTGCCGACCGTCTCGTCGCGGTCCTTGATCTGGCCGATCCGGCGGATGTCGAGCCGCACCGAGGCATAGAACTTGAGTGCGTTGCCGCCGGTGGTGGTTTCCGGCGAGCCGAACATGACCCCGATCTTCATCCGGATCTGGTTGATGAAGATCACCATGCAGTTCGACTTGGAGATCGATGCCGTGAGCTTGCGCA
>CAZSNL010000199.1:0-3872 GCA_964608275.1 uncultured Hyphomicrobiales bacterium
GGCGGTGTTCGCCTTCGACCGCGGCCAGCCCGTCGACGGCTTCATGGGCGCGCTTCCCGAAAGCCAGGTCAACGCCTTCGTCGAGCGGCTGGCCAAGGCCGCCGGCAGGGAGGAGACCGAGAGCATGCTCGATGCCGCCCGCGAAGCCTTCGACTCCGGCGACATCGCCACCGCCGCCCAGGCCTTCGGCCAGGTGCTGCAGATGGACCGCGAGAACACCGCCGCCATCGCCGGCCTCGCCCGCTGCCAGATCGCCAGCGGCAACCTCGACGGTGCCCGCGCCACCCTTGCGCTGACGCCGCCGGCGCGGATGAACGATGCCGACATCGTCAGCGCCCGCGCCGCGCTCGAGCTCGCCGAGACGCCGGTCAACCACGGCGAGATCGCCCGCCTCACCCAGGCCGTCGAGGCCAACCCGCGCGACCACCAGGCGCGCATCGACCTCGCCCTTGCGCTCAGCGGCGCCGGCCGCCGCGAGGAGGCGCTCGACCACCTGCTCGAATCGATCCGCATGGATCGCGAGTGGAACGACCAGGCCGCGCGCAAGCAGCTCGTCAAGCTGTTCGACGCCTGGGGTCCGCGCGACGAACTCACCATGGCGGGCCGCCGTCGCCTGTCGTCGATCCTGTTCTCGTGACGGTGGCGGGCGCGCAATGAGCGCGAACGAACCGTACTCGCTCGCCGACCTTCCCGACCGGCTGCCGATCTTTCCGCTCGGCGGCGCCCTGCTGCTGCCGCGGGCGCACCTGCCGCTCAACATCTTCGAGCCGCGCTACCTCGCCATGTTCAACGACGCGCTCGCCAGTGACCGGCTGATCGGCATGGTGCAGCCGGATTCCGAGGAGGCGCTGGCGCTCCAGGACGTGCCGACGGCGCGGCCGAGCGTCTACGAGATCGGTTGCGCCGGGCGCATCACCGCGTTCGCCGAAACCGATGACGGCCGCATGCTCGTCACCCTCACCGGTGTCGCCCGGTTCCGCATCGTCGAGGAGCACCCGACGGTGATGCCCTACCGGCTGTGCACGGTCGACTTCAGCCCGTTCGAGAACGACCTCGAGCGCGGGCTGGGCGAGGCCGACGTCGATCGCGAGCGCCTGCTCGCCGCGTTCCGGCGTTACCTCGACGCCAATTCGCTGGAGGCCGACTGGGAAGCCGTCGGCCGCTCGTCGACGGAGACGCTGGTCAATTCGCTGGCCATCCTGTGCCCCTATCCGCCGCCGGAGAAGCAGGTGCTGCTGGAGGCCGAGTCGCTCGGCCGGCGCGCCGACATCCTGATCGCGCTGACCGAGATGCATCTCGCCGCCACCGACGACGGCGGCGCCCGGTTGCAGTGAGTTCGCACGCCCGAGGTCCGACGATCATGCCTGACGACCAACGACGCAAGGATCCGGCGCCAGCCGAGCCGGCCGGCGCCGCACCCGACCCGAAGCTGCTCGAGATACTGGTCTGCCCCCTGACCAAGGGCCCGCTCGAATACGATCGCGAGGCGCAGGAACTGATCTCGCGCCATGCCGGGCTCGCCTATCCGATCCGCGACGGCATTCCGATCATGCTGCCCGAGGAAGCCCGCCGGCTGGAGGAGGACGGTTGACCATGACCGCCGCCGCCCGCCCCTGGCCGACCGAGCTGCGGCTGCGCGAACGCGGGACGCTGCTCACGGTCAGCTTCGACAACGGCGAGGCATTCGATCTGACGGCCGAATACCTGCGCGTCGAGAGCCCGAGCGCCGAGGTCAAGGGCCATGGACCGGGCCAGGAGGTCACCGTCGCCGGCAAGCGCGACGTGCGGATCGTGTCGCTGGAGCCGGTCGGCAACTACGCGGTGCGCATCGTGTTCGACGACGGCCACTCGACCGGCCTCTACAGCTGGGACTACCTCCATCGCCTCGGCCGCGACCGCGACGACATCTGGGCGGCCTACCTGGCGCGGCTCGACGAACAGGGATTGTCGCGCGCACCCTGACTGCCTGAGTAAGCCCCCCGCCGCGGTGCATCCGGGGTGACACACGCGTCCGTGTCATCCCGTGCGCGGTGCAGCGCGAAGCGGTGCGCCGCAGACACGGGACCGCGTTCGCCGGGCCTCCCGCGTCCTCGCGATCCTGGGGCGCCTCGCCACGAAGGCGGGATGTGGCCGCCCCGGCCTCTCCACCGCCTCGGCGTCACGGAGCGCGAGGACGCCAGTGCAAGAATGCACCGCAGACACGGGACCGCGTCGCCCCGCCGTGGCCTTCTCCCCGCGTCCTCGCGGTGACACCGTCACCCCGGCGAAGAGCCTGCCCCGGACACGATCCGGGGCCGGGGTCCAGGACAGCCTTTCCGCACGCCGCCCACGCCGGACTGGATTCCGGCCTGCGCCGGAATGACGGGGTACGGAGGCCCCGGCGCCCGGCCCCGGCGCGCCTCGCCGTATTCTCGCATTGGCGGCCGCTCGCTCCGCCTGCACGGCGGTACCCGGGCCACCGCATCCCGCCATCGCGGGAAACCACGCGAGGATCTCGCGGCCGCGGGAGGCGTCCGGCGGGTCGCGGTGCACGGCACCCCCCTCCGGTGTCATCCCGTGCGCGGTGCAGTGTGCAACGGTGCACCGCAGACACGGGGCCGTGGAACCCCTCCGGTGTCGGACCCGGTCGCCGTCCGGTGCGAGGAATCTGTCCTCCGGCCGGCCGGATCACCGGTGGCCGAGCTCGATCTCGCGCGGCAGCGACACCGTGAACAGCGCCGGATCGGCCGGCACGCCCGGCTCGATCTTGCGCACCGAGATCGTCGTCCGGTTGCCCTGGCCGTCGATGATCACCCACTGGTCGAGCGAGAAGTTGGTCTTGTCGAACACCAGCGTCAGCTGCCCCGGCACCAGCTGGTTCTTGTCCTCCAGCGTCAGCGACAGGAACCCGTCGTCCTCGGTGACGTCGAGGATCTTCGCCTCGGCGAGGATGTCGACGTGCTCGGCAAGCACCAGCCGCAGCGGCGTCGCCGAGATCGGGATGTGATCGGCGGTCTTCAGCCGGCGGTCGTGAATGATGACGTAGGTGCCGTCGGCGACGACGAGGAACGGGTTCGGCGGCGAATACTCGAACCGGAGCTTGCCGGGCCGGCTGAGGAAGAACTTGCCCTCCGAAATGTGTCCCTTGGGGCCGACCTGGACGAACTCCCCCTTCAGGTTCTGGTGCTTGTTGAAGTAGTCGGTGACCCGGTCGACCGCCTCCTGCTGGTCGCCCGTCAGCTTGATCGCCTGCGCCGAAAGCGCCGGCAGCGGCGCGACCGCCGCGGCGGCTGCCACGACGGCGGCGACGGCGAGGCCGCGGCAACGGCGGACGGTGTGGCGCAGGATGGTGCTGGCTGTATGTCTCATGGGGGTCGCTTACCTTCACAATATGGCATTACGGCGTCGGGCCGGCCGGCCCCCGGCCTGTTTCGGTGCCCGTCCGCGGACGGGCGTGAGTCCCGCCTAGTCGTCGTCGCCGGAATCGGTGCCGACAAGTATCTCGCGCTTTCCGGCGTGGTTGGCGGCGGAGATGATTCCCTCTTCCTCCATGCGCTCGATTATGGAGGCGGCGCGATTGTAGCCGATCGACAGCCGTCTCTGGATGTAGCTGGTTGAAACCTTCTTGTCGCGGATGACCACCGCCACCGCCTTGTCGTACAGGTCGTCGCCCGACGACGGCGGTTCGTCGAACCCCGGCAGCTGGTAGCCGCCCGTTTCGTCGTCGCGCTCCTCGGTCACCGCCTCGAGGTAATCGGGCGCGGCCTGCTTCTTCAGGAACGCCACCACCTTCTCGACCTCCTCGTCGGAGACGAACGGCCCGTGCACGCGCGAGATGCGGCCGCCGCCGGCCATGTACAGCATGTCGCCCTGGCCCAGCAGCTGCTCGGCGC
>CAZSNL010000200.1:0-3865 GCA_964608275.1 uncultured Hyphomicrobiales bacterium
GAGGAGGCGCCGAGCGCGTTCGTGGATGCCGCGATGCGCGACGCCATGGGGCGCCAGGCGGTGGCACTGGCGAAGGCGGTCGGCTACGACAGCGCCGGCACGGTCGAGTTCATCGTCGACGCGGCCGGGAACTTCTATTTCCTCGAGATGAACACGCGGTTGCAGGTCGAGCACCCGGTAACCGAACTCGTCACCGGCATCGATATCGTCGAGCAGATGATCCGGGTCGCCGCCGGCGAGCCGCTGGCGATCGAGCAGTCCGATGTCACGTTTGACGGCTGGGCGATCGAGGCGCGGATCTACGCCGAAGACCCGTCGCGCAACTTCCTTCCGTCGACCGGCCGCCTCGTCCACTACCGGCCACCGCCGGAAGGCCTGGCGTCGGACGGGTCGCGGGTGCGCATCGACAGCGGCGTGTACGAGGGTGGCGAGATCTCGATCTACTACGATCCGCTGATCGCCAAGCTGTGCACCCACGGTCGCGACCGCGATAGCGCGGTCGACCACATGGCGCACGCCCTCGACCGGTTCGTCATCGACGGCATCCGCAACAACACCGCCTTCCTCGCCGCGGTAATGCGCAATCCGCGCTGGCGCTCGGCCGACATCAGCACCGGGTTCCTTGCCGAGGAGTATCCGGACGGCTTCTCCGGCATGCCGCCGGAGGGACGCGCTGGCCGCATCCTGGCCTCGATTGCCGCGGCGATGGACGACGTCGAAAACCGCCGCAAGCGTAGGATCAGCGGCCAGATGGACGGCAGGCCGGTGGTCTTCGCGTCACGCCGCGTGGTCGACTTCGGGACCGCCAGCCAACGGGTCGAGGTGCTCGAGGACGGCCGCGGCCTGCTGCGGATCGTCCATCTCGATGCGGACGGCAAGATCGAGGCGGACGTCGCGGTGGCGGGGAACTGGACGCCGGGCAAACGCGTCTGGGAAGGCGAGGTGGACGGGGTGCCGGTGTTCGTCCAGGTACGCCCGATCCTGAACGGCTACCGGTTGTCGTACGCCGGAATCGAGACCGCCGCATACGTCTATACCGAGACGGAGGCACGGCTCGCGGCCCTGATGCCGGCGCAGGCGGCGGCCGACACCTCGCGGGTGCTGCTCTGCCCGATGCCGGGGTTGATGGTGTCGATCGCCGTCGAGGTCGGCCAGGAAGTGAAGACGGGCGAACCGCTGTGCGTGGTTGAGGCGATGAAGATGGAAAACATCCTGCGCGCCGAACGTGACGGTGTGGTCGCCAGGATCAACTGCAAGCCGGGCGACACGCTCGCCGTCGACGACGTGATCATGGAGTTCGAGTAGCAGCGATCATGGCGGCGGAGGCGCAGAAGACGGTGAGGGCCATCATCGGCGGCCGGGTGCAGGGCGTGTACTTCCGCGCGTGGACGGTGGAGCAGGCGACCGAGCTCGGGCTGTCGGGATGGGTCAGGAACCGGCGCGACGGCACCGTCGAGGCCGTGTTCTCGGGCGATGGCGACACGGTCGAGCAGATGCTCCAGCTGTGTCGCCGCGGCCCCGAACGGGCGCGGGTGACGCACATCGAACGGGTCGAACTCGACGGTTACGACAGCACCGGGTTCGAGGCGCGTCCGACCGCTTGAGGCGGCGTCACGGTCGGCCCGAAGGTGCGCTCGAAGGTGCGCCTTAGCGCCGCGTCGACGTCGCCCATCGAGACCGGCAGCCCGAGATCGACCAGGCTCGTCACGCCGTGACCGGTGATCCCGCACGGCACGATGCCGGAGAAATGCTCGAGGTCGGGCTCGACGTTGAGAGCGATTCCGTGAAGGCTGACCCAGCGCCTGATCCGGATGCCGATGGCGGCAATCTTGTCCTCGCGGCCGTCTCCGAGTTCCGGGCGGCGCACCCATACGCCGACCCTGTCCGACCGCCGCTCGCCGCGCACGTTGAACTCCGCCAGCGTGTCGATCAGCCAGTCCTCCAGTGCCGCCACGAAGCCGCGAACGTCCTTCTGCCGACGGGAAAGGTCGAGCATCAGGTAGGCGACCCGCTGGCCGGGGCCGTGATAGGTGTACTGGCCGCCGCGGCCGGTGCGATGGACCGGAAAGCGCGCCGCCAGCAGGTCCTCGTCCCGGGCGCTGGTGCCGGCGGTGTAGAGCGGCGGGTGCTCGACCAGCCAGACGAGTTCGCGCGCCCCGCCCGCGGCGATGGCCGCGGCGCGGTCCTCCATCGCCGCAACGGCATCCGCATAGGCGACGGTGTCCCCGGCGACCAGCCATTCCACCGGCTCCGGCGCGTAGAACCGGTTCCGGTTACGCGCTGTTTCGCGGGGCGAGTTAACCATTGGGTAACCCTGATCGTGGGACCGTGACGCCGCGTGAACGTGAACGCGGCGGCACCTTACGACATGAAGCGGCGGGGCAGGGCGATCCGGTGAACAGCGTCAACAATGTCTCGGTCGAAATATCCGTGGTGCTGGGACGGGCGACCATGCCGATCCACCAGCTCCTGCGCATGGGCCGCGGCGCGGTCATCGAGCTCGACTGCGATGCCGACGACCAGGTCCAGGTTCTCGCCAACAACGTACCGGTCGCCAGGGGCGAGGTGATCGTGACCGGCAACCGGATCAGCGTATCGATTACCGACAAGCTGCTGCACGCGCAAGCGGCGGCGCGGAACCGCTGACGGGGAACCGCCGTCGCGGCGCCGGCATCGCGCCGCGTGGGGCGCATTCCCGGCCAGCCCCCTTGTCACCGCAGCATTCATTCGTTACATGCACATCGCGTCCATTTGTGCGGTCGTGGCGGAATTGGTAGACGCGCAGCGTTGAGGTCGCTGTGGGGGAGACCCCGTGGAAGTTCGAGTCTTCTCGACCGCACCATCCTGACCGGCATCCGGTCGACCACCCTCAGATCACCCCGACGAGCGCCACGTCCTCGTGGACGGCGACCGAGGCGAGCGGGTCGCCGCCGTCGGCGAAGTCGACGATGTTGAATGTCTCCGCGTCGATCACGATCGTGCCGGCCTGCGTCCAGGTGCCGGCGATCATGCCGTGGGCGGCGAAATCCACCGTATCGCCTCCATCACCGTAGATCACCAGCGAATTGTGCGAGCCTGCCGCGTGGCCGGCGTTGGGCACGGCGGAGAAGCTGAAGGCGTCGGAGGCGTCCAGCGTCAGCACGTTGTCTCCGCTCCCCGTGATGTCGACCGCTTCCAGCCCGGCGACCTTCGGATTGGCGATGCCGGTGAGGTCGAGGTCGAAGTCGCCGTCGAGGACCAGCGTGTCCTGGCCGCCGCCGCCGTCGAGGCGGAAGAACGAGGCGTCGGCGATTTCGAGCCGGTCGGCCCCGTTGCCGCCGTAGAGCACGTCCGCGCCGCCACCGCCAGAGAGCGTGTCGCCGCCCCGCCCGCCGACCAGGCTCTGCGCGCCGGCGCCGCCGGTGAGCGCGTCCGCGCCTTCGCCGCCGGTGATGACGGCGGCGGACGAGAACTCGCCGCCGTAGATGACGTAGCTGTTGCCGGCGCCGCCAGTCGGCGCGCCGACGATCAGGTCGGCGAAGCCGTCGCCGTTCACGTCGCCGGCGGCGGAGACCGAGCGGCCGCTTTGTTCGCTGAAGAACCGGCCCTCGATGGCGAAGCCGTCGGTGCCGTCGAGGGCGGCGAGGTCGAGGCTCGCGCCGAACGCCAGGCCGCCGAAGACGACATAGGTCTCGCCGGCATTGCTGAAAGTAGGATCGGCTTCAGGAGCGCCGACCAGCAGGTCGTCGAAGCCGTCGCCGTTCAAGTCGCCGGCGGAGGAGACGGAGAAGCCGCTCTGGTCGCCGTTAGCGATACCGTTCAGCACGAAGCCGTTCGTACCGTCGAGACCGGCGAGATCGATGACGCCGTCGCGGCTCGCGGAATC
>CAZSNL010000201.1:0-3845 GCA_964608275.1 uncultured Hyphomicrobiales bacterium
CCTGGACCCCGGCCTTCGCCGGGGTGACGGTGTCACCGCAAGGAGGAGGAGTGCCACGCGCCCGCGCCTGCCGGACACCTCCCGCGGCCGCGAGATCCTCGTGCGGTCGCCCGCGATGGCGGGATGCGGCGGCCCGAGTACCCCAGAGCCGGCGGAGCGAGCGGCCGCCAACGCAGGAAATGCACCGCGCACGGGATGACACAGGAGGAGGGCGCCACCGAATCACGGCGTGCGTGTCCCCCGGATGCTGCGCAGTGCGTGTCACCCCGGATGCTGCGCTGGCGCCGGGCGTCAGCCCGGTGCTGCGCTGCTGATCCGGGGCCAGACGCCACCGCGCGGATCCCTCCGTACCCCGTCATTCCGGCGCAGGCCGGAATCCAGTCCGGCGTGGGCGGCATGCGGAAGGGCCGCCCTGGACCCCGGCCTTCGCCGGGGTGACGGTGTCACCGCAAGGAGGAGGAGTGCCACGCGCCCGCGCCTGCCGGACACCTCCCGCGGCCGCGAGATCCTCGTGCGGTCGCCCGCGATGGCGGGATGCGGGTCCCCGGGCGCCACCGCGCCGGCGGAGCGAGTGGCCGCAAACGCGACAATGCCCCCCGACCCCTAGCCCTTGGGCGGGGCCGGGCGGCAGAGCAGCTTGAGGAGGGCGATGAACTCCTCCTCGGTGATGTTGCCGCCGAGTTCGCTGGCGGCCCTCAGGAACGCCTCGTACTGCTTCCGGCACGCCTTGTGCGGATTCGCTTCCACGCCGCTGCCCCTCCTGCCCCTTCCCCTGCCGTTCCACGCCCGGTTGCAGGCCGCCCCGCCGGGGCCCCGGGAACCGGGACGGTCCCCCTGGTTGCGCCGGCCCCGGCATGCCACCGGGCGTGGCGCGCCCCGTTCAGCCCCCGGTTGTCATCCGGATCGCGTAGTTCGACTTGAGTAGCGTTCACGGACTGTATCGGGATGGTTGTAGCGCCGCCCGCGCTAGTGGGCAACGGTCAATGCCCGCAACTTCCTGACCATGTGCCAGGCGGTCTTGTAGGTGACCTCGAGCGTGCGGTGCAGCTGGTGGGCGTTGAGGCCGTCGCCGGCGTGGACGAGGTAGATGGCCTGCAGCCACTTGTACAGTGGAATCGGGCTGCTCTGGAATATCGTCCCGATCCTGACCGTGAACTGCTTGCGGCAGGCGGCGCATTTCTTGAGGCCGAGCCGTGTATTCGACAGGTCGTAATACTTGCCGACGGTGCCGCAATGCGGGCACACCGGCCCGTCCGGCCAGGCGACCGCCTCGACGTAGCGTATCGCATCCCGCTCGTCGGCGAAGCAGCGCTGCGAAAGAATGCCGGAATCTACTGTCCCGATGCGGGATTGTTGCGGCGGCGGCGCGGTCCGTGCGACCGGCGGCGTGATATTCCGAGCAAACGGCTCGTCCTTCATGGCCGGCGACTGCGGCCGGACCCCTCTCTGGTGGCGTGACACAGTCTCAGCCCCTGCTTTTGTCATTGTTGAACCCCCACTAGCCCTTTGGCAAACCATGACTGCTATGCTTGGGTTTTTTATCTACAGTATTCCCCCTGTCGATTGCCCTGTACCTTGGGTGTGTAAACTACTGTGCATTTGTATATTAGGCAAACGTAATCAATATTGACTTAACAATCCTGCGTGGTAGTGCTCAGTATATTCACGGTGAGCGGGGCGGCTCGCGGAAGGGGCCAATGCCGTCACAAAGGCGCGCATCTAAGAGGGAGAACCACAATGGCAACAATCAATGGCACGTCTGATCCGGATGCCCTGGTGGGGACGGTCGACGACGACGTCATCCGCGGTCTTGACGGCGACGACACGATCGAGGGCGGCAGGGGCAACGACCGGCTGATCGGCGCCGGCGGCAACGACCGGATGATCGGCGGCCAGGGCAACGACACCCTGCTGGGCGGCGCCGGCAACGACGAGTTGCGTGGCCAGGCGGGCGATGACGATCTCCGGGGACAGGGCGGCGACGACTTTCTGCATGGCGGGGCCGGCAATGACACTATCATAGGTGGTGCCGGCAACGATACTCTCACCGGCGGCGCCGGTGACGACGTGCTGCGCGGCGGCGCGGGCCACGACGTCGTGCGCGGCAGCGCCGGCAACGACTCGTTGAATGGCAACGGCGGCGACGACACGCTCAACGGCGGCGCCGGCGACGACGCGGCCGCCGGCGGCGCCGGCGACGACGTCGCGCGCGGCGGCGCGGGCAACGACGCGATCTCGGGCGATGCGGGCAACGACCGGCTGCTCGGCCAGGGCGGCGCCGACACGCTGCTCGGCGGCGCCGGCAACGACACCCTGGTCGGCGGCGGCGGCCGCGACTTCGTCGACGGCGGCGCGGGCGACGACGTGGTCCGCTACAGCAACGGCGACACGCTGATCGGCGGCGACGGCAGCGACACCCTCGAGCTGGCCGGCGCGCGCAGCGAGATCGTCAACCTCGCCGGCGGCAACCAGGTGGTCGGCACCGGCTCGGTCACCGGCTTCGAGCACATCGACGCCAGCAGGTCCTCAGGCGACCACTTCCTGACCGGCGATGCCGGCACCAACCAGATTCTCGGCGGCAGCGGCGACGACCAGATCGACGGCGGCGCCGGCGCCGACACCATCAACGCCGGCGGCGGCGACGACACCGTGGTCTATGATTCCGGCGACGTGCTGGTCGACGGCGGCGACGGCTTCGACCAGCTGCTGCTGCAGGGCACCGGCTCGGTCGAGATCGACCTCGACAAGGCCAACGACCAGACCACCGGCGACACCGCGGTGGTGCGCAACTTCGAGGGCGTCAACGCGCTGAACTTCGCCGGCAACCTGACGCTGTGGGGTCGCGACGGCGCCGACGACCTCTTGCAGGGCGGCACCGGCAGCAACCGGCTGTTCGGCCGCGGCGGCAATGATACCCTCATCTCGACCGGGCTCTTCGACGAGCTCGACGGCGGCGAGGGCGACGACCTGATCCAGGTCAACGGCCAGACCAGCGTCGCGGTCGGCGGCCTCGGCGACGACACGGTGAAGCTCACCTCGACCAGCCTGATCACCCAGATCGACCTGTCGGACGGCAACCACAACCAGGATCCGGGGACCGTTCTCACCACCTTCGAGAACGTCGACGGCACCGAGGCGACCCAGGACCTGTGCATCATCGGCAACGACGACGCCAACAAGCTGTTCGGCGGCCTCGCCCATGACTTCATCGACGGCGGCGAAGGCGACGACCTGATCCACGGCAACCAGGGCCACGATATCCTGATAGGCGACGGCGGTGACGACACGATCGACGGCGGCGACGGCGACGACTACATCGAAGGCGGCGAGGGCAACGACCAGCTCATCGGCGGCGCCGGCGATGACACCATCGACGGCAACGACGGCGACGACTCGATCGACGGCGGCGACGGCAACGACATCATCTATCCCGGTTCCGGGGACGATTCCGTGTCGGGCGGCGACGGCAACGACATCATCTATGCCGGTTCCGGGGACGATTCCGTGTCGGGCGGCGACGGCAACGACGAGTTCTATTACAGGTCGGAGTCGGACCTCGCAAACGACACCGTCAGGGGTGACGCCGGCGACGACACCGTCGAGATGGGCGGTGTGTCAGGCCACGACCTGGTCCTCGACGGTGGCGTGTCATCGCCGGTCTTCGAGAGCATCGAGAACATCGTCCTCGGTGGCGACGGCAACAATTCGCTGACCATCAATACGGCCTTCTTCGCCGCCAACGGCGTCGACACCCTGAACGTCTCGGACACGGATCAGGGTGACAACTTCACCGTCAACGGCGGCACGCTGACGGCCGGCCAGCACCTCAACATCACCTCCAACGG
>CAZSNL010000202.1:0-3845 GCA_964608275.1 uncultured Hyphomicrobiales bacterium
GCCGCATGCGGGCGGGCGAGTTCGCCGCCGGCGAGCGGGTGCTGCGGGCCAGGATCGACATGGCCTCCGGCAACATCAACATGCGCGACCCGGTGATGTACCGCATCGTGCACGCGCCGCATCCGCGCACAGGCGATGCCTGGTGCATCTATCCGACCTACGACTACGCGCACGGCCAGTCGGACGCGATCGAGGGGGTGACCCACTCGCTGTGCACCCTGGAGTTCGCCGATCACCGGCCGCTCTACGACTGGTTCATCGACAATCTGCCGACCCAGGCGCGGCCGCGCCAGTACGAATTCTCGCGCCTCAACCTGACCCGCACCGTGCTGTCCAAGCGGCGGCTGATCCAGCTCGTCCGCGATGGTCACGTCAGCGGCTGGGACGACCCGCGCATGCCGACCATCCGCGGCCTGCGCCGCCGCGGCTACCCGCCCGAGGCGATCCGCGACTTCGCCCGCCGTGTCGGGATCACCCGCTCCGACAACCTGGTCGAGGTGGCGCTGCTGGAACACTGCGCGCGGGAACTGATGAACAAGACCGCGAGCCGCCGCATGGCCGTGCTCAGGCCGCTCAGGGTGGTGATCGAGAACTACCCGGAGGGTGAGACCGAGTATCTCGACGCGGTGAACAATCCCGAGGACGCCTCCGCCGGCACCCGGCGGGTGCCGTTCTCGCGGGAGCTGTACATCGAGCGCGACGACTTCATGATCGACCCGCCGAAGAAGTTCTTCCGGCTGGCGCCCGGCCGCGAGGTCAGGCTGCGGTATGCGTACTTCATCACCTGCCGCGAGTTCGTCACCGACGCGGCCGGCGAGGTGACCGAACTTCGCTGCACGTACGATCCGGCGACCCGCGGCGGCGACGCGCCGGACGGCCGCAAGGTCAAGGCGACGCTGCACTGGGTGTCGGCGGCGCACGCGATCGACGCCGAGGTGCGTCTCTACGACTACCTGTTCACCGACGACGAGCCGCCCGCCGGCGACGACTTCGTTTCGGCCCTCAACCCGGACTCGCTCACCGTGCTGACCGGATGCCGGCTGGAGCCGATGCTGGCCGAAGCGACCGTCGGCGAGCCGGTGCAGTTCGAACGGCACGGCTACTTCTGCCTCGATCCCGACTCGCGCCCCGGCCGGCCGGTGTTCAATCGCACCGTCTCGCTGCGCGATACCTGGGCCAGGATCCAGGCGCGGGAGACTGCGGCGGCATGACCGGCCGTCGTCCCGGAACTTTCCTTGCGCGGATGGATTTCCGTTGAAACAGGAGACGACGGCATGAAAGGCGACGAGAAGGTCATCAAGCATCTGCAGCGGGCGCTGACCATGGAGCTCACCACGGTTCACCAGTACCTGCTGCACAAGCATGTCCTGCTGGACTGGGGATTGGACCGGCTGGGTGCGAAGCTGGACGAGGAAGCCCAGGAGGAACTGGGCCACGCCAACAAGCTGCTCGAACGGATGATGTTCCTCGACGCCGACCCCGACGTGTCGACCCTCGACCAGGTGGCCCGTGCACAGACGGTCCGCGACATGTTCGAAGTCGATCTCAAGGGCGAGTACGAGGCGAGGAAGTACTACACGACCGCCGCCATGGATTGCGAGAAGGCGGGCGATCTCGGCAGTCGCGACCTGTTCCACGCCCTGATCCACGACGAGGAGGGGCACATCGACTGGATCGAGACCCAGCTCGGCCTTCTCGATCGGCTCGGCGAACAGGGCTACTACCAGCTCCACACCGCGGCGGCCGGCGGCGACATCTGACGCCTGCCGACCGGCCACCGCACGCCGCTTCCGGGCCGCAGGCGCGAGGCCTGCGACAAAGAGCGTTTGACCGCGGCATTCGACTTTCGTCTAATCCCGGGGCTGTAGGCGATTGACCTGATCGGCCCTGTCCTGCGATATGCGCCGACCGGGCAACTTCGGAATGCATCCGCAGGATGGCGAGCGACGGCGTGATCTTGGAGGCCATCGGCCTGACGAAGGAGTTCAAGGGCTTCGTCGCCGTCGACGGGGTCGACCTGTCGATCCGCCGCGGCTCCATTCATGCGCTGATCGGCCCCAACGGCGCCGGCAAGACCACCTGCTTCAACCTTCTCACCAAGTTCCTCAATCCCACCCGCGGCCGCATCGTCTACGACGGCCGCGAGATCACCGCCATGCGGCCGGCCGACATCGCCCGGCTCGGGCTGGTCCGTTCGTTCCAGATCTCGGCGGTGTTTCCGCACCTGACGGTGCTGGAGAATGTCCGCATCGCGCTGCAGCGCAAGCGCGGTGACTCGTTCGATTTCTGGCGCTCGGCCAAGCTGCTTTCGGCGCACGACGAACGCGCGCTCGAACTTCTCGACGAGGTGGGCCTGACCGACCACGCGGCGCTGCCGGCGGTCGAACTGCCTTACGGTCGCAAGCGGGCGCTGGAGATCGCCACCACGCTCGCCCTCGACCCCGAGATGATGCTGCTCGACGAGCCGACCTCGGGAATGGGTGCCGAGGACATCGACCGGATCACCGGGCTGATCCGCCGCGTCTCCCGCAACCGCACGATCCTGATGGTCGAGCACAACCTGTCGGTCGTCTCCACCCTGTCCGACCGGATTACCGTGCTGGCCGGCGGCCAGGTGCTGGCCGAGGGCGGCTACGAGGAGATCGCGAAGGACCCGCGGGTGATCGAAGCCTACATCGGGACCGGCGATGGCTGAGGCGGCAATCGAGACCCCGCCGCCGCCCGCGGCTGCGGATACGGCGCTCCTCGAGGTGCGCGACCTGCAGGCGTGGTACGGAGAGTCCCACGTGCTGCACGGCGTCTCGTTCGCGGTGAATGCGGGCGAGGTCGTGACGCTGCTGGGGCGCAACGGCGCCGGCAAGACGACCACCCTCAAGGCCATCATGTGGCTCATTCCCCGCCGCGAGGGCTCGGTCCGCTTCAAGGGCACCGAGACCATCGGCCTGCCGGCCCGCCAGATAGCCCGCCTCGGCATCGCCTACTGCCCGGAGGAGCGCGGCATCTTCGCCAGCCTCGACGTCGAGGAGAACCTCTTGCTGCCGCCGGTGATCGGGCCGGGCGGCCTCGGGCTCGACGAGATCTACGACCTGTTTCCCAACCTGCGCCGGCGGCTGCGCAGCCAGGGCACCAAGCTGTCCGGCGGCGAGCAGCAGATGCTCGCCATCGCGCGCATCCTGCGCACCGGCGCGCGGCTTCTGCTGCTCGACGAGCCGACCGAGGGGCTGGCGCCAGTCATCGTCCAGCAGATCGGCCACACCATACGGCGCCTCAAGGGCCTCGGGTTCACGATCGTGCTGGTCGAGCAGAACTTCCGCTTCGCAGCCACTGTCGCCGAGCGGCATTTCGTGGTTGAACAGGGGCGGGTGATCGACATGATACCCAACCAGGAGTTGGCTACGCATACCGAAAAGCTTCACGCCTACCTCGGTGTGTAGACACCGGCAACGACAGGACGGTTCATTGGAAAGGGAGAGAAAAATGATGCGTCGAGGGAGTGTACTGATCGCTGCAGCCGCAGCCATGATCTTGGCGGGGCCGGCCCTGTCGCAGGAGATTTCCATCAAGATCGGCGTGATGAACGACCGGTCGGGCACCTACGCCGACCTGTCTGGCGAAGGCTCCGTCGTTGCCGCGCGGATGGCGGCCGAGGACTTCGGCGCCGAAGAGAAGGGGATCAAGGTGGAGTTCGTTTCCGCCGATCACCAGAACAAGCCTGACATCGGCTCCAACATCGCCCGCCAGTGGTACGACGAGGACGGCGTCGACGTGATCGTCGACGTGCCGACGTCGTCGGTGGCACTCGCCGTCAACGAGGTGACGCGGGAGAAGGACAAGGTGTTCCTCGT
>CAZSNL010000203.1:0-3836 GCA_964608275.1 uncultured Hyphomicrobiales bacterium
GCGATCACCACCGACGGCTCGCCGCCGAACGCCCGGGCGATGCCGATGCGCTGCCTCTGGCCGCCCGAGAGCTGGCGCGGCTTCCTGAACGCGAAGTCGCGCGGCAGCTTCACCGTGTCGAGCAGCTCGAACACCTTCTGCTGGATCTCCTCGCGGCCCCTGGCGATGCCGAACTTCTTCAGCACACGGGCGATCTGCGAGCCGACGCTGCGGCTCGGGTTGAGCGTCTCGAACGGGTTCTGGAACACGATCTGGAGGTCGCTGACGAGCTGCGGATGCCGCTTGCGAACCGGCAGCCTGCCGATGTCCCTGCCGTTGAGCCTGACCTCGCCCCCGGTCGCCTTTTCCAGCCCCATGAGCACCTTGGCGAAGGTCGTCTTGCCGCAGCCCGACTCGCCGACGATGGCCACGGTTTCCGCCTCGCGGGCCTCGAAGTCGAGCTTCTCGTTGGCCTTGACGTAGCGGACCCGGTTGCCCGAGATCAGCGCCCGCAGCGAGTTGTCGCGGATCTCGTAGTACTTCTTCATGTCGCGGACTTCGAGGACCCGCTCGCCGAACTCGGTGCGCTCCTGCGCGAGGCCCTCCGGCTTGTGCGCCGACCAGTCGATCTCGTCCCACCGCACGCAGCGCACGTGGTGCCCCGCTTCGCCGGTCACCGGTTCCATGGCGATCGGATTGCTGTTGCAGCGGCCGTCCTGGAAGAAGTCGCAGCGCGGGTGGAAGTAGCAGCCCCGCGGGCGGTCGTGCGGCAGCGGCAGCTGGCCGCGGATCGGCACCAGCGGCCGGGCGTAGCGGTCGGTCCCCGGCAGCGGGATCGAGTTGAACAGGCCGCGGGTGTAGGGATGGCGCATCTCGTCGAACACCTGCGACACGGTGCCGAACTCGACCGCCTGGCCGGAATACATCACCGAGATCTTGTCGCACGTCTCGAGGATCAGCCCGAGGTTGTGCGAGATGTAGATCATCGACGTGCCGAACTTCGCCGAGATGTCCTTGATCAGTTCGACGATACCGGCTTCGACCGTGACGTCGAGCGCCGTCGTCGGTTCGTCGAGCAGCAGGAGCTTGGGGTTGGACAGCAGCGCCATCGCGATCAGGACGCGCTGCTGCTGGCCGCCGGAGAGCTGGTGCGGATAGGAGTTGAGGACCCGTTCCGGGTCCGGCAGCTTGACGTCGGCGAGCATCTGGCGGGCGCGTTCGCGCGCCTCCTCGCGGGAGATGCCCTCATGCACCATCGGCACCTCCATGAGCTGCTCGGCGCACAGCATCGACGGGTTCAGCGACGCCATCGGCTCCTGGTAGACCATCGCGATCTTGGACCCGCGCAGCTCCCTGAGCCGTGCCTCGCTCATCTGCCGCATGTCCTCGCCCATGAACCGGATCTCGCCGCCGACGATTGCCCCGTTGCGGCCCATGAAGCTCATTATGGCGAGGGCGACGGTGGACTTGCCGCAGCCGGACTCGCCGACGATGCCGACCGCCTCGCCCGGCATGACGGTCAGGTTGAAGTCGACCACCGCCGGTATCTCGCCGGCGCGGGTGTAGTAGGAGATCGACAGGTCCTTGCACTCCAGCACGGGCGTCGCCGGCTGCTGGCGGATTTCTGCGGCTGTCTTCATCGCGCCCTCCGTCCTAGTCGCGCAGCGAAATCTCGCGCATTCCGTCTGCAAGGAGATTGAAGCCGAGCACCAGCGACGAGATGCACAGCGCCGGCCAGATGGCTGCGTTGGCGCCGAAGCTGCCCAGCGGCTGGGCGTCGGCGATCATCTGCCCCCAGTCCGGGTCGGGCGGCGGCAGCCCGATGCCCAGGTAGCCGAGCAGGGCGATCGTGATGGTGGTGTAGCCGAGCCGCAGGCAGGCATCGACGATCAGCGGCCCGCGCGCGTTGGGCAGGAGCTCCACCAGCATGATGTAGAGCGGCCGCTCGCCGCGCACCTCGGCGGCGGCGATGTAGTCGCGCGTCTTCAGGTCGAGCACCAGCCCGCGCACGATGCGCATGATCGCCGGCGCGGTGGCGAAGGTGACCGCGATCACCACGTTGAGGCCGGAGGCGCCGAGGTAGGTGATGATGATCAGGTACAGCACCATCACCGGGAACGACAGCAGGACGTTGGCGCCGAACGAGATGATCTCGTCCCACCAGCCGCCGAGATAGCCGGACATGACGCCGAATATCATGCCGACCACGTAGGCGACGATGGTCGCCGCCGACGCCCACAGCAGGACGCGTTGCGAGCCCCAGATGATGCGCGACAGGAGATCGCGGCCCTTGTGATCGGTGCCGAGCCACAGGGTGCCGCCGTCGGGCGCCGTCGCCAGCGGCCCCTGGAACGGCACGATCGGGTCGTTCGGCGGATACAGCGGCAGGAGCGGGGCGATGATCGCCATGGTGACCCAGAACACGAGGATCGCCGCCCCGATCATGCCGATCCGCGATTCGCGCAGGAGGCCGATGGCGCGCCCGATCCGCCTGAGCGGGCCGATCGTGGTCGGGGTCTTTGGCGCCGGTGTGCCGATTGCCTGGTCGGTCATGTCGCAAGCCCCCTCAACTGAACCGGATGCGCGGATTGAGCAGCGTGTAGCCGACGTCGGAAATGAACTGCGACGCCACCGCGACGAACACGGCGACCATCGTGCAGGCCTCGACGACGTAGATGTCGCCGAACAGGGCGGCGTCGTAGAGCAGCTTGCCGAAGCCGCGGTAGGCGAAGAACACCTCGACGACGATGACGCCGGAGAGCAGGTAGTTGAGCTGCAGGACCATAACCGTGAACGGCGCGATCAGGGCGTTCCGCAGCGCGTGGCGCAGGACCACCCGGCGGAACGGCAGCCCCTTGAGGATCGCCGTGCGGATGTACTGCGATGTCATCACCTCGGCCATCGAGGCGCGTGTCATGCGCGTGTAGTAGCCGAAGTTGTAGATCACCAGCACCGCCACCGGCAGCACCAGCTCGCGGACGCTGAACCCGGAATTGAACGGCGAGGTGCCGGGCAGGAGGTCGAGCCAGAACACGAACACCGCCACCAGGAGGGTCGCCGAGGCGAATTCCGGTATCGACGTCGTGAACACCGAGGCGACGGTGATCGTCCGGTCGCGGAGGCTGCCTTCCTTGATCCCGGACAGGACGCCGAGGATCAGCGAGATCACCACCGTCAACGAGAACACGGCGAGGGCGAGGATGCCGGTGTTGCCGAGCCGGGGCCACAGCAGCGACCCGACGCTGGTGTTGAACTGGATCGACTGGCCCCAGTTGCCGGTCACGAAGTTCCACACCCAGCGCAGGTAGCGCTGCATGAACGGGTCGTTGTAGCCGTGGAGCTCGAGCCAGCGCAGCCGCTGGTCGGTCGACGAGTAGGCGCCGAGGACCTTGCCGGCGACGGCGAACTTGTCGGCTTCGAAGATGAGGAACAGGATGAACGAGATCACGACCATGATGAGCACCATGGACGCGAGCCGTCTAACCACCAGTGCGAGCATCGCTCCCCACCCCCTTCATCCGGTTCTGCGGCGGTGGCACCGAAGCCGACGCTTAGTCCTGCCTGCCGGGGTGTCGTCGCCGCGGGCCCGCCACCGGCGTCCCGCCCCGGCGGCCACTACATCGCGCTCATCCGCCTGGCGGACATCGTCATGTTCGGGTGGCCGGCACGCTGCCGCGAAGATGATCGTGTCCTCCCCTGCTCCGTGCCTTTGCGCGCTTTGCCTGTTGTCCGGCCTGTCGCGTCTTGCGGAGCGTGGCCGGTTGTTGCCGGCAGCCGATCATAGCGGTACCGGTGACGCATCCGCAACCGGCGAATGAATTCGGTTGAAAACGTGACGTCGGCGGCAGCCGCCGGGC
>CAZSNL010000204.1:0-3759 GCA_964608275.1 uncultured Hyphomicrobiales bacterium
TAATATCGTGTTTGCTACCGGTGACACGGAATCTCCCGCAGGTTCTTACTGATGGATCGCCGGCGCGGGGGAAACCCGTGCCGGCGATCGGTTCGCACTGCCGGCCTAGCCGCCGAGCTGCCCCTGGACGCCTTCCACAAGCCAGTTCATGCCGCGGAGGTCGTCGTCGGGGATGGTGCTGCCGGCGGCCACGCGCTGGGTCCCGCTCTGATCGTTGATGGGGCCGGAGAACGGGTGCAGCTTGCCGGCCGCGATTGCCTGTTCCGCCGCCTGCATCTCCTTGAGCACGGATTCAGGCAGTTCGGGGCTGTGGGTCGCCATCTTGACGAAACCGCTCTCGCCGAGACCGCGCCACCGTGTCTTGGGCTCCCAGGTGCCTTCCATGACAGCCTTGGCGGCCTCCAGGTAGGCCGGGCTCCAGTCGAGGACGAACGACGTGAGCTGCGCCTTCTTGACATAGTTCGAGAAGTCGCCGGTGCTGCCGATCGCCCACACCCCCTTTTCTTCCGCCGCCAGCCCCTGGACCGGCGTGTTGGGGCTGCCGGAGATGACGTCGGCACCCTGGGCGACGAGGGCCGCCACCGCATCCTTCTCCTTGGCGGAATCGACCCACGCATTGGTCCACACGATCTTGACCACCGCGTCGGGATTGACGCTGCGGGCGCCCAGCATGAACGCGTTGACGCTGTAGGTCACCTGCGGCACCGGGAACGCGCCCACCCAGCCGAGGATGTTCGACTTGGTCATGCGACCGGCGGCGATGCCGGTGACATACGTGCCCTCGTAGTGGCGCGCCTCGAAGATGCCGAGGTTGTCGCTCGCGGTGATGCCGGCGCAGCATTCGAAGTGGGCCGACTTTACCGTGGGGGCGAGCTTCTTGAGCGATGCGTAATGCGAGAACGTGGTGCCGAACAGGAGCTTGTGCCCCTGGCTCGCGAGCTGGCGGAACAGCCGCTCCGCGTCCTGGTTCTGCAGGATGTTCTCGATGACGGTGGTCTCGACCCGGCCCGGATAAGCGGCCTCGAGGGCAAGCCGGGCAGCGGCCTGGTAGTACTCCCAGCCGGTGTCGGAGATCGCTCCCTGGTGGATGATGCCCACCTTGAGCACCTCGTCGGCCGCGGCGAGGCGCGGCAGGCCGCTACTGGCCGCCAGCACCGAGCCCGCGGCCACTCCTCCCAGAAACCTGCGTCGTGACAATTCCATGGTTGTTTCCTCCCTTTGAGCGTTGTCGTCATTCGGCCTGGATGAACGGGATCACCTCATGCATCGGCATGGAACGGCTTTCCCAGTGAAACCGGTACGTTGAGGCGGATCAGCGCCGCATCGCGCGAGATCAGCACCAGTACGAGAATGGTCGCGAGGTAGGGCGTCGCCGACATCAGTTCGGGCGGCACCGGAAACCCGGCGCCCTGCGCGAACAGCTGCATGCTCGTCACGCCGCCGAACAGATAGGCGCCGAGCAGCACCCTCTCCGGCCGCCAGGTGGCGAACACCACCAGCGCCACCGCGATCCAGCCGCGACCGGCGGTGAGACCCTCGGTCCACAGCGCGGCATAGATGACCGACACGTAGGCGCCGCCGATGCCCGCCATCGCCCCGCCGAACAGCGTGGCGAGATAGCGGATGCGGATGACCGGGAAGCCGATCGCGTAGGCCGACGACGGCGATTCGCCGATCGAGCGCAGGATCAGCCCCGACCGGGTGCGGTAGACGAAGTAGCAGACGGCAGCCAGCAGGATCCACGACAGCCAGACCAGCGGATGCAGCTTGCCGAGCAGCACGCCGACGACGGGGACCTGGCCGAGCGCGGTCGTCAGTGACGACGGCTCGAGGACAACCGACCTGCCGACGTATTCCTTGCCGGCGAACGAACTGAGGCCGGTGCCGAAGATGGTGAGCGCGAGGCCGGCGGCGACCTGGTTGGCCTTGAGGCTGATCGTGATGATGGCAAACAGCAGCGACATGGCCGCCCCGGCCAGCATCGCGGCGCCGACGCCGAGCCAGACATTGCCGGTGATGAAGGTGACGATGAAGCCGGCGATGCCGCCGGTCAGCATGGTGCCCTCGACGCCCAGATTGAGGACGCCGGAGCGCTCGGTCACCAGTTCGCCCAGCGCGGCGTAGAGAAGCGGCGTCCCCGCGACCAGCGTCACCACCAGCATGGAAACGATGGCGTCGGTCATGTGGCCGCCTCCTGGCGCACCCGCACGCCGGGGACATAGCGGATGCGATAGTTGATGAGGACGTCGCAGGCGAGGAGCAGGAAGAACAGCGTCCCCTGGAACAGCGCAGTCGTCGACGACGGCATCCCGAGCAGCATCTGGGCGGCGTCGCCGCTCATGTAGAGGAGCGACATCAGGAGGCCGGCGAACAGGATTCCGATCGGGTTGAGCCGACCGAGGAAGGCAACGATGATCGCCGTGTAGCCGTAGCCGGGCGAGGCGGTGGGAAAGATCTGGCCGAGCGGGCCGGCAATCTCGCCCACCCCGGCGATGCCGGCAGCGACGCCGCCGGCCAGCATGCCGATCCAGACCATTCTCCTGGTGCTGAAGCCGGCGAACCGGGCGGCGCTGCCAGCCATTCCTGTAACGTCGAGCTGGAAGCCGACAAAGCTGCGGGCCATCACCAGCCAGCCGAGGATGACCGCGGCAAGGGCGATGAAGACGCTCGCGTTCAAGCGCGTCCCCTCGACAATGATCGGGAACAGCGCTGCCGGTGCCAGCGGCTCCGACTGGGGGAAGTTGAAGCCGGCCGGATCCCGCCACGGGCCGAAGATCAGGTAGCTCAGCCACAATGCCGCAACGTAGTTGAGCATCAGGCTGACGAGGATCTCGTTGGCGTTGAAGCGGGTGCGCAGGAAGGCGGGGATCGCCGCCCACAGGAAGCCGCCAATGGCCCCGGCGACGACCATCGCCGGCAGCAGCAGCCCGCTGCCCGTCGAGCCGTAGGTCAGCGCAAGGGCGCCGCCGGCGATGACGCCGACGGTGAGCTGGCCCTCGGCGCCGATGTTCCACACCCCGGCGCGGAACCCGACCGCAAGCCCCACGGCGATCAGTATCAGCGGTGCTGCCTTGATGAAGATTTCGCCGATGCTGTAGAGGTCGGCGAACGGGGCGGTGACGAACACCACCAGCGCCGAGACGGGATCGAGGCCCATCGCCGCGAACAATACCAGGGCGAGAACGCCGGTGGCGGCGAGCGCCATCAGCGGCGACAGGTAGACCATCACCGGCGACGGTTTCGGCCGGGGCTCGAACCTAAACGGCAACACCGCTGCCCGCCTCCTCTGCGCTGGCGCCGGTGTCGTCCGCCCACAGGCCGGTCATCGCCACGCCGATCTCGGCAACGCTCGTCTGCTGCGTCGGCCTGGCCGGCGACAGCCGCCCCTTGGCGATCACCGCGATCCGGTCGCAGATCTCGAACAGTTCGTCCAGTTCCTCGGATACGACCAGCACCGCCGCCCCGCGGTCACGCAGCTCGACCAGCGACCTGCGGATGAAGGCGGCTGCGCCTACGTCGACGCCCCAGGTCGGCTGGGCGACGATCAGCACCTGCGGCTCCTGGAGGATCTCCCGGCCGACGATGAACTTCTGGACGTTGCCGCCGGACAGGCTGCCGGCCTCGGCATGCGCGCCGGCGCACTGGACGTTGAATTCCCTGATGCAGCGCTCGGCGAACTCCTGGACCCGGTTGAAGCGGACCATGCCGTAGCGGACCATGCGCTCGTGCGCGGTGAGGAGGGCGTTCCGCGCCAGCGAC
>CAZSNL010000205.1:0-3720 GCA_964608275.1 uncultured Hyphomicrobiales bacterium
CGGCATCACCATGAAGAAGATCATGATGAGCCCGTGCGCGGTCACGTAGGCGTTGAAGACGTGAGGATCGGCAAAGTACTGCATGCCGGGATCCTGAAGCTCCATGCGCATCAGGACCGACAGCGCGCCACCGACCAGTCCGGCGATGATGGCGAACACAAGGTACATCGTGCCGATGTCCTTGTGGTTCGTCGAATAGACGTACCTCCGCCAACCGGTGGGGTGATGTTCGTGCCCGGCGTGGGTCGCTACTTCGGTCATCTCACGCTGTCTCCTCGAAAAACCGCTGCGGCCGCATCGCCTCGACGGGCCGGCGGCGATCGTGTTGCCTCACCTCGCCTCGTCGACCGCGGCAGTCTCGACTGCCTTCGGGGCCGACGCCATTGCCGCTATGACCTGACGCGTCGCTTCCTCGGGCCCCTCGTCGCGCATCGCCGTCAGCCAGGCCTCGAACTGCTCGTCGGTCACGACCCGCACCTCGATCGGCATGAAGGCATGGCGGTTGCCGCACAGTTCGGCACACTGCCCATAGAAGGTGCCGGTCTGGGTGGCGCGGAACCAAGTCTCGTTTAGGCGGCCGGGAACCGCGTCGATGCGGACGCCGAACGACGGGATCGCCCAGTTGTGGAGGACATCGTTGGCGGTGACGATGACGCGGACGGTCTTGTTGACGGGGACCACCATCGGCGTGTCGACGGCGAGCAGGCGCGGCGCCTGCGGATCGATCTCGCGCCGCTCGGCCAGGGTGTCGTCCTCCAGCAGCAGCGAATCGAACGACAGATCGTCGTGATCGGGATACTCGTAGCTCCAGTACCACTGGCTGCCGATCGCCTTGACGGTGAAGTCGGCCTCGGGGATTTCCAGCTGGTGGTAGAGCAGACGGAACGACGGAATGGCGATCACCACCAGGATCAGCACCGGCACGATCGTCCACACCACCTCGAGCAGCGTGTGATGGGTGGTCCGTGCCGGCGTCGGATTGGCGCGGTGATTGAACCGCACCATGCAGATGACGAGGAGCACCAGCACCAGGACCACGATCGCCGTGATGATGACGAGGATGAAGTTGTGGAAAGCGTTGGTGCTCTCCATCACCGGCGTCACCGCCTCCTGCATGCCCAGTTGCCACGGCTTCGCCATGCCGACCTGAGCCAGCGCCGCCAGCGGTGCCAGCATCGCCAGGACAGCAGCCACCGCACCCGCAAGAACGGCGTGTCGCATTCCTCTGCGCATTCCCTTTGTCTCCCCCGGTCGCCGGCCGGCGACCAAGTCACGGATTGTCAACCGGAAATCGCCCATCGCTGCGCGACTTCATCCTCGGCTGAGAAACCACAATCACACGCCGGCTGCAATCATAACCAGCGCGGCAAAACTTCGCGCCACGGCACGGCCGCTGCCGCCGCAAGGTACCGCGATCGACGTCAGGGTACACGGTTTTCCGCATTTTTGCCCTATTCCGCCGACATTTCATCGCCACGTTCAGGGAGGACAGCCGGCGGCGCGGACATTGCCGAAGCCGGCGGTTCCCGCGGTGACGCGTTTGCGGCGCATTGACCCACGAACCGGTCAGCATGCCGAATCACGGGCGACACGGGCTCCCGGGGTCGCCGCCGCCCGCCGCGGCAGGCGCGGACACCGTGCGGATACGCCGTCCACGCGCAAGGGGCTTTGACGCAGGACCACAGGTGGATTAACTATGGCGACTCGACAGATCCTAGGATCCTCGCATTCGATGCCAGCAACCAACCACCGCCGCACGGGCCTGGCCGCCGTCATTGCCGCCGCCGTCATTGCCGGTGCCGCCGCCTTGGCGGCGCCAGCACTCGCGCAGCAGGCCCAGCAGTCACCGCAGCCCCAGCAGGGGCAGGAAGGCCACGACGGCGAGACCGTCGCCACCCACGGCGACTGGAGCATCCGCTGCCAGACGATGTCCGACATCGCCGCCGAGACCGGCGCCAAGATCAACGGCGCCGACGGCAAGGGCGATCAGGCCGGCAACAAGCGGCAGTGCGCGATGGTGCAGACGGTTCTCCACGAGGAGAACCGCAACGTCGGCATGAGCGTCGTGGTCCTGAAGATGCAACGCGACGACCAGGTGCAGACCACGATGCGGATCATGGCACCGGTGGGCGTGTTCCTGCCGACCGGGGTGGCGCTGGAGATCGACGGCTCGCCGGTCGGTCGCATCGGCTTCACCAGGTGCCTGCCGCAGGTGTGCATCGCCAACGCCGACATGAGCGAGGAACTGCTCGGCAAGCTCAGGAAGGGCGGCAAGGCGAACTTCATCATCTATCGCGCGCCGGGCGTCGGCATCGGTCTCCTGTTCTCGCTGAACGGCTTCACCGCCGCCTTCGATTCGCTCGGATCGCTTTGACGCACGCCGGCACCGCGTCCGCGCCGCGTCGCAGGCGGCCAGGATGGCAGATGTGACTTTCTCGAACGACCTTGACCGCCAGCGCGTCGACGCGCTGGTCGCGAATGCGCTTTCCGGCTGCGACGACGGCGAGCTGTTCCTGGAGGAACGGCTGTCCGAATCGCTCGTCTTCGACGATGGCCACCTGAAGGCGGCCAGCTACGACGCGGCGCGCGGCTTCGGGCTGCGGGCGGTCGCCGGGGAGGCGACCGGCTATGCCCATTCCGACGAACTCTCCGAACAGGCGCTGGCGCGCGCCGCCGACGCCGTCGCGGCGGTCAAGGCCGGGCACTCCGGCAGCCTCGCGCTGCCGCCGGAGCGCACCAACCGGGTGCTCTACGAGGCCGACAATCCGCTTGCCGAGCACCCGTTCGAGGAGAAGGTCGAACTGCTTACGGCGATCGACGCCTACGCGCGCGGCCGCGACGAACGGGTGCAGCAGGTCTCGGTGTCGCTGGCGGGGGAGTACCAGTCGGTCGAACTGGTCCGCCCGGACGGGCAGCGGGTACGCGACGTACGGCCGCTGGTGCGGCTCAACGTCAGCATCGTCGCCGCCAGCGGCAACCGCCGGGAAACCGGCACCTACGGCTGCGGCGGGCGGGCGCGGTACGGCGAGTTCATCGCCGAGACCTCATGGCGCAGCGTCGTCGACGAGGCGCTGCGGCGGGCGCTCGTCAACCTCGAGGCGGTGCCGGCGCCGGCGGGAGAAATGGACGTGGTGCTGGGTCCGGGGTGGCCCGGCATCCTGCTGCACGAGGCGGTCGGCCACGGGCTCGAAGGCGACTTCAATCGCAAGAAGACGAGCGCGTTCTCCGGCCTGATGGGCGAGCGCGTCGCCGCCCCGGGGGTGACGGTGGTCGACGACGGCACGATCCCGAACCGCCGCGGCTCGCTGACCGTCGACGACGAGGGCACGCCCAGCGGCCGCACGGTGCTGATCGAGGACGGGATCCTGGTCGGCTACATGCAGGACCGGCTGAACGCCCGCCTGATGGGGGCGAAGCCGACCGGCAACGGCCGCCGCCAGTCGTACGCGCACGTGCCGATGTCGCGCATGACCAACACCATCATGCTCGCCGGCGACATGGCGCCGGAGGAGATCATCCGCTCGGTCCGGCACGGGATCTATGCGGTCTCGTTCGGCGGCGGCCAGGTGGACATCACCAGCGGCAAGTTCGTGTTCTCGTGCACCGAGGCCTACCTGATCGAGAACGGGAGGCTCGGCGCACCGATCAAGGGCGCGATGCTGATCGGCAACGGCCCGGACGCGCTCACCCGGGTGACGATGATCGGCAACGACATGGCCC
>CAZSNL010000206.1:0-3697 GCA_964608275.1 uncultured Hyphomicrobiales bacterium
GGCGGCCGACAGGGTGGCCTGGTTGTAGAAGATCCGGCCGAAGTGCTCGCGGTCGGGGAACACGTCGGTGTGGTTGGGCAGGTTGGCGCCGCCGGAATCAACGAGGTAGATGCACGGCAGCCGGTTCTCGCGCGCGATCTCCTGGGCCCGGATGTGCTTCTTGACGGTCATCGGGAAGTAGGTGCCGCCCTTGATGGTGGCATCGTTGCAGACGATGACGCACTCGCGGCCCTCGACCCGGCCGACGCCGGTGATGATGCCGGCGGCATGGATGTCGCCGGAATACATGCCGTGGGCGGCCAGCGGCGACAGCTCGAGGAACGGCGATCCCGGATCGATGAGCTGCATCACCCGGTCGCGGGGCAGGAGCTTGCCGCGCTCGAGGTGGCGCTGGCGGGCGCGTTCGTTGCCGCCGGCGGCTGCCGTCGCGCGCCGTTCGGCAAGATCCGCCACTAGCCGCGCCATCGCCTCGGCGTTGGCGCGAAACTCGTCCGAATTCCGATCGATTCTGCTTTCCAGCACCGCCATCCCGCCATTCCTATGGCGGTGCAGGCGGTTGCGCAAGCGGGCAGGCCGGTACATCCAACGCCCGACTCCCGGCAGGGTCCGCCGATTAGGCAAATCGCAACTCCTCGCGACTACCGTCCCGCGTGGCTCGCGCACATGAGCCGGTACGCGGAGGGAGCGAGGGGATGTGGCAGTTCGCATGGCCGGAGCCGGTCAGGCCGATCATGGAGCAGGGGAGGATCGGCGCTGACGATGTGCTGACCCTGCGGCGGACGGTGTTCGGCGACGGAATCGTCAGCGACCGCGAGGCGGAGCTCCTGTTCAGCCTCAACGAGGCGTGCACGGAATGGGACCGCGCGTGGCCCGAGTTCTTCGTCGAGGCCCTGACCGACTACCTCGTCCACCAGGCGCAGCCGGAGGGCCACATATCGGAGGCCAATGCCGAATGGCTGATCGGGCGCATCAGCCATGACGGACGGGTCGACACCGCCTGCGAGCTCGAACTGCTGGTCAGCCTGCTCGAGAAGGCGCAGTCGTGCCCGCCACGGCTGGTGGCGTTCGCCCTCGAACAGGTCAAGGCAGGCGTGCTGTCAGGCGACGGGCCGACGCGGGCGGGAGTGGCGCTCAAGCCAGGGGTCATCGGCGAGGCGGAAGTCGACCTCCTGCGGCGCATCCTCTATGCCTACGGCGGCCACGGCAACATCGCCATCAGCCAGGCCGAGGCGGAAATCCTGTTCGACATCAACGACGCGACCATCGAGGCGGAGAACCATCCGTCGTGGTCGGATTTGTTCGTCAAGGCGATCGCCAACTTCCTGATGCATGCCTCCGGCTACCGGGTCCCGAGCCGCGAGGAGGCGCTGCGGCGGGCGGCGTGGTTGGACAGCACCGAACCGAACGTCCCGGGCTTCCTCGGGCGGATGCTGTCGGGCGGCCTGAAGGGCATTCTCGACGCCTACCGGCACGACCCCGAGACGGAGATGGAGAAGCGGCTCGCGGCGCGCGAGGCCGAGATGCGGCTGGCCGAGCGGGTGACCGAGAGCGAGGCGCTGTGGCTTGCCGAGCGGATCGGCCGCGACGGGGTGCTGCATGAGAACGAACGGGCGCTGATCCGCTTCATCCGCGACGAGTCGCCGCACATCCACCCGGCGCTGCAGCCGCTGCTGCAGAGCGCCGCCTGAGGTCCGGCCGGTTCAGAGACCGGATGGTGCGTAGATCGCCATCGGTTCGGTAGTACCGCGCAGCGGAAATTCCCCCAGCGGTCGCCAGTCGTCTCCGAGCGTCCGGACGAACCGGGCGCTCGCGAGCACCGGCTCGCGGAGATCCTTGGTCAGCCGCTCGAGGCGGACCACCTCGTTGACGGCGGAGCCGAACACCGAGAACGCGAGCCGGTCGATGGCGCCGACGTTGCCGAACATCACCTCGCCGATGTGCAGCCCGATGCCGAAGTCGATCGCCTCGCGGTTGCCGGGGCGGCGTTCGGCGTTGACCGCGGCGATCCGCCTTACCGCGTCGCGGGTGGCGGCGACGGCGCCGCGGCAGGACTGCTGCTGGCTTTCGACGGTGTCGTCGCAGGGGAAGATCGCCAGCACCGCATCGCCGATGAAACTCAGGATCTCGCCGCCGTTGCCGCGCACCGCCGCGCCCGCGGCGCCGAAGTAGGCGTTCAGCGTCTCGATGTAGTCCTGGCGCGGCAGCGTGCTCGCCAAATGGGTCGACTCGCGCATGTCGCTGTACCAGATGGCGGCGCGGATGGCGTCGCCGTCGCCGCGCCTGATCTGGCCGTTGAGCACCCGGTTGCCGGCGTCGCGGCCGAGGTAGGTGGCGGCGACGTTGCGGGCGAGCTGGGCGCGGACCGCCATCTTGCAGGCGACCGCGAGCCGGCCCTGGATCCTCAGCAGCGCCTCGATCTCGCCGTCCGTGAAGCCGTCCTCGCGGTCGGTCGCCCACGAGCCGAGCATGCCGTCGCGGGTGCCCGGCGTGAAGCCGACCACGAAGGCGAGGTAGTCGGTCGCGCCTTCCTCGCGCAGGTCGTCGAGGATCGGGAACTCGGCCGGGCCGCTGTCGATCCGCCGCCGCAGGTACTCGAGCCCGCGTTCGATCAGGTAGTACTGCGGGCTGCGCAGGTAGGCGGCCGACACGCCGCCGGGGACGTGCGGGTAGCCGCTGATGCTGACCCCCTTGCCGCGGGTCCAGGTGAACCCCATGGCGGCGTGGAGCGGGTGCAGCACGGTGAACGCGAAGTAGCCCCGGTAGATGGGGATGCCGGCCGCGTAGAGCCGTTCGCAGCATCCCATCACGATCGTCTCCAGGTCGACGTCCTTGAGCGCCTGTTCCATCAGCCAGTCTGCGACCAGGCTGATCAGACCGGACGGTCTGCCGGAAGTCTGGTAGATGACCATCGTCACGTCCTCCACCGAGGGGGCTGCCGTGGACCTTACAGGAGTATCGCCGCCCGCGCACGGCGGCAGAAGCCGCCAGAGAATGTAATGCGGGCGGGCGAGAATCCTGTACTCTCCGCGGGTCTCGAACCAGCAGCGAAGGGGCGATGTTCAACAAGATCCTGATTGCCAACCGTGGCGAGATTGCCTGCCGGATCATCCGTACAGCCAGACGGCTGGGGATCGCCACCGTGGCCGTCCATTCCGATGCCGACGCCCGCGCACTGCACGTGCGCGAGGCCGACGAGGCGGTCCACATCGGTCCGGCGCCGGCGGGCGAGTCGTATCTCTCGATCGAGCGCATGGTGGACGCCTGCAGGCGCACCGGCGCCGAGGCCGTGCACCCGGGATACGGGTTCCTGTCGGAGAACGCCCGCTTCGTGCGCGCCCTCGACGAGGCCGGCATCGCGTTCATTGGCCCCAACGCCGCCGCCATTGAGGCGATGGGCGACAAGATCGAATCGAAGCGGATCGCCGAGGCCGCCGGCGTCAGCACGGTGCCGGGCCACCCGCGCGCGATCGCCGACGTGCGCGAGGCGGCGGACGTCGCCGAAGACATCGGCTACCCGGTGATGATCAAGGCGTCGGCCGGCGGCGGCGGCAAGGGGATGCGGATCGCCCGCAACGGCCAGGAACTCGACGACGGCTTCGCCCGGGCGGTGTCGGAGGCCGGCTCGAGCTTCGGCGACGAGCGGGTGTTCATCGAGAAGCTGATCGAGCGGCCGCGCCACATCGAGATCCAGGTGCTC
>CAZSNL010000207.1:0-3687 GCA_964608275.1 uncultured Hyphomicrobiales bacterium
TCACCAGCCAGTTCCACATCATCCAGCCGCAGGTGGTGAAGTAGAACACCCGGTCGCCCGGCTTGAAGTCGCAGTGGAGCTGGTGTTCGCTCAGGTGCTTGAGCAGCACGCCGCCGGCGCTGTGCACGATGCACTTCGGGGCGCCGGTGGTGCCGCTCGAGAACAGGATGTAGAGGGGGTGGGAGAACGGCAATTGGGCGAACGTGATGTCGCCGGCCGGATGCGGGGCGAGGAATGCGTCCCACGTGATTGCGCCGGGGATCCGCGCCGCGGCGGCATCGGCCTCGCCCAGCAACGGGAACACGATCACCCGTTCGACGGTGGGCAGCGACTTGACGACCTGAGCGATCCGGTCGGCGATCGAGATGCGCTTGCCGTTGTAATGGTACCCGTCGCAGACGACCAGCACCTTCGGCTCGATCTGGCCGAACCGGTCGAGGATTCCCCGTTCGCCGAAATCCGGCGAGCAGGACGACCAGATGGCGCCGAGCGACGCTGTCGCAAGCATCGCGGCAAGGGTTTCCGGCGCATTGGGGACGACCGCGGCAACGCGGTCCCCGGCGTCGAGCCCGAGGGACGCCAGTCCTGCCTGCAACCGCGACACCACGTCGTGGAGCATCGCAAAGCTCCACTCGGCCGTGACCACGTTCTCGGACCGGAAGCGGATGGCCGTCGCGTCGTCGCGGCGGCGAAGCAGGTTCTCGGCGAAGTTGAGCCTGGCATCAGGGAAGTACCTGGCGCCCGGCATCCGGTCGCCGTCGACGACCGTGCGGTCGCCGCGCGACTCGGCCCGCACGTCGCAGAAGTCCCACAGGACCGACCAGAACTCGCCCTGCCGCTCGACGGAGAAGGCGTGCAGCTCGTCGTAGCTCGAGATCGCGGTGCCGCAGCGGTCGTTCAGCCGGGCGATGAACCGTGTCAGGTTGGAGTGTTCGATGCGCGCCTGCGACGGCTGCCACAGCGGTCGATCCATGCCTCGTTACCTCTATCCGATCCCCTGGACCCTAACCCGGTCCGACAATACGCGGAGACGTGCCGTTTCCCAAGCGACGGCAGCCGTCTGCGGTGCCGGGGGCGGAAGCATTTTGTGGCCGGCGGAAAACTGGGGTACAGCATCAGCCGATGAAAGCCCCGCATGTCATCATCGCCGCGGCTGCTGTCGTTCTCATACTCGTGTCGACGGTACCGTTCCTGTTCACGGCCGACAAGGTCGCCGCGCAGCTGCGTCGCCATGTCGAGACGCAGACCGGGCGCGACCTGCAGGTTCGCGGCGACGCGGCGCTGTCGTTCGTCGGTGGCGTGACCCTCGTCCTGCACGACGTGACGGTACCCAACCCACCCGACATGGCGACCGGTCACGCGGTCGCCATCGAGCGGATGCAGGTCACGCTCGGCTTCCTGTCGCTGATTACCGGCAACCTCGACATCAGCCAGGTCGTGCTCGTCCGCCCCTACTTCAATTTTCTCATCGCCGCGTCGGGCAGCGAGAACTGGGACATCCGCCCCCAGGCAACGGTGGCCGCGTCCCCCGGGGGGCGGTCCGACCGGATCGATGCCGCGCGATCCGGTCCCGCCACGGTGGCCGGCGCCGACGGCGCCCGTCCGGTGGCGTTCGGCCCGGTGCACATCATCGAGGGCACCCTGTCCTATGCCGACGAGCGCAACGATACCCGGTTCATCGCCCGCGATCTCAATGCGACGGTCAACTTCGGGCCGCAGGACGAACTGCTGGTCGACGGCCAGTTCGACTGGCGGGGCGTCCGCACGACGCTGTCGGCGCGCCTCGATGCGAGGACCGAGTTCCTCGACACCCGGACGGCCAACGTCGGCCTCGAGCTGTCGTCGGTCAATTTCGACGGCACCTTCGCGGGCAAGCTCTCGCTCGCCCGCGGCTTCGCCCTCGAGGGCTCGCTCAAGGCGAGCACGGACTCGCTCCGGCGGCTGGCCGCGTGGGCCGGCAAGCCGCTCGGCGACGGCAGCGGGCTCGGCCCGTTCTCGCTCGCCGGCCCGGCCCGGCTGGAAGGCGCAATCCTCGTCATGCAGGACGGCCAGTACGAGCTCGACGGCGCCCGGGCCCGGGGCGAGCTCAAGATCGACCTGCGTGGGGCAAGGCCACGCATCGAGGCGACGGCCGGGATCAACCGGATCGACCTCGCCCGCTACCTGCCGCGGCGGGCCGACGGTTCCGCCAGCGCGCGCGGCCGGCGCGACGCGGCGATCGACCTGTCGGGCCTCGATGCGCTGGACGCCCACCTGAAGCTGTCGTTCTCGCGGCTGGAATACGGCCGGTTCAGGACCGACGGCGGCACCGTCGACCTCACCATCCGCGACCGCCTGCTGCGCGCCAGGTTCGGGCGCACCGAGCTCTACGGCGGCGCGACGTCGGGTTACGTGGTCGTCAATGGCGCCGGGGAGAGGGTCGAGGTGGCGGCCGGGTTCGACGTCCTCGCCGCCGACGCTCTGGCCCTGTTCCGCGACACCGTGGGCGTCGAGCGGCTCGAGGGGCTGGCCGGCGTCAGCTTCCGCATCTCGACCTCCGGCACCACCCGGCGCGAGCTGGTGGCCGGCCTCGGCGGCCATGCCAAGGTGCTGGTGAAGCAGGGGGCGCTGCGCGGCATCAACGTCGGCCAGGTGCTGGGCGAGGTCGAGAACCATGTCGTCAACGGCTGGCCCGAGTCCGCCGATGCCCAGACGACGTTCGACAGCCTGTCCGCAAATTTCGCGATCGCCGACGGCACCGGGGTCAACCACGACCTGACGCTGATCGGACCGATGGTGCGGGTCGCCGGCGGCGGCAGCATCGATTTCGCGAAGGGCACGATCGCCTTCCGCTGCGATCCGCGCATCGTGTCGTTCGCGGTGCCGACGGACGAGCAGCCGGAAATGTCGGGCCTCAATGTGCCGCTGGTCGTCAAGGGGCCATGGGACGACCCGTCCATCTACCCGGATATCGACGGCATCCTCGAAAATCCGGCCGAAGCCTATCTCAAGCTGCGGCGGATCGGCGATACCGATGCGTTCAGCCGCTACGTCGAGGACATGGAGGCGGCGGTCCCGCGCCCGGCCGGCACCGGCAGCGTCGAGGCCCCGGGCGAACCCGAGGTGTTCCGCGACGGCGAAGTGCGGTCGTTCCGCGACCTGCCGATCAACTGACCGCGCCTGTCTGTTCCGTTTCCGGCGCCGGCAGGATAGACTCGGCGGCATGGCCCCCCGGGATCGCCGGATCCGTGAGGGCCGGAGACGGTTGGGCAATGGCATGATCCGGGTTCAGCAGGAACCGTTCGACGCCAGCGCGGAGCTTTCGGCAATTCGCCGCAACAACACGCGCATCGGCGGCATCGTCTGCTTCCTCGGCACCGTCCGCGAATTCACCGGCAGCGGGCCGATCAGCGCGATGACGCTCGAGCACTACCCCGGCATGACCGAGAAGGCGCTGGCCGAGATCGAGCGCGAGGCGCACCGGCGCTGGCCGCTCGAGGACTCGCTGATCGTCCACCGCTACGGCGAGCTGGAGCCTGGCGACGAGATCGTGCTGGTGATCACCGCGTCTGCGCACCGGCAGGCGGCATTCGATGCCTGCGCCTTCCTGATCGACTGGCTCAAGACAAAGGCACCGTTCTGGAAGCTTGAAAGAGGGCCGGAGGGCGACGCGTGGGTCGACGCCCGTGCCGAGGACGATCTCGCCGC
>CAZSNL010000208.1:0-3650 GCA_964608275.1 uncultured Hyphomicrobiales bacterium
GGGCTCGCCGCGGCCCGAAGCTTCCTCGAGCGGACGCAGGTGTTCGCGCTGGCCGAAAGCCTAGGCGGCGTGGAGAGCCTGGTCGAGCACCCCGCCATCATGACCCATGCCTCGATACCGGCCGAGGTGCGCACCCGGCTCGGCATTGACGACGGCCTGGTGCGCCTGTCGGTCGGCGTCGAGGACATCGACGACCTCATCGCCGACCTCGACCAGGCGCTGGCCTAGCTCACGTCACGCGGCGCGCTTGAGGAGGCCCTCCGCCTCCATCGCGGCGCGGACCTTGGGGCGGGCGGCAACGCGGTCGACGTAGGCGGTGATGTTCGGGTAGGGCGACAGGTCGATCTTCTGCAAGGGCGCCCAGCGCAGGACGGTGAACGCATAGGCGTCGGGCGCGCGGAAGTCGTCTCCCATCAGGTACCGGTTGTCGGCGAAGTGGCCCTCCAGTTCGGTGAACCGGGTCGCCAGCCTGGCGGTGAACATGTCCCTTACCTCGTCCGATCCGCCGTGGAACAGCGGCCCGAACGACTTGTGCAGTTCGGTGGCGATGAAGACCAGCCATTGCTGGGCACGGACGCGCTCGATGGTGTCGTACGGCGGCATCAGGCCGCTGGAAACGTTCTGATCGGCGAGATACTGGATCACGACTGCCGCCTCGGTCAGCAGCGAGCCGTCATCGAGTGTCAGCGCGGGAACGTACCCCCGCGGGTTGATCGCATAGTAGTCGCCGCCGTCCTCGGTGGTATGGCTCGGCAGCCTCACCTTCACGAGCTCGAGGTCGAGGCCGGCCTCACGGGCGACGATGTGGGGCGCGAGCGAGCAGGCGCCCGGCGAATAATACAGCTTCATGGCCATGTCCTCCTGTGGTGCCGCCGCGGGGCGGCCGTCGAGCCGTCATCAACGCGGCGCTTGCAACCTGTGTAGCCGGACGGCCGCAATCAAGAGGCGGAGGCTCACGCCCGTGCGATCCCGGCGCTGCCCGTTTACCCCGTTGCCGGCGGCCCGTTGACGGCCGGTTCCGGCCCGCTTTACCTTTCGTTTACCCCGCGCCGATCGATGCGGCGGCGTCTTCGCCGGCCCGGGCGGAAGACGGTTCCGGCCCTCACGGGAGACAATGCCGATGGCCCTGATCGCGGGTACGCCCGACAGCGAGGAACTCTTTGCCAACGGCGCCAATTTCGAGGCCGACGAGGTGCTCGGTCTCGGCGGCGACGATACCATCCACGGCGGGGTTCACCCGCAGGACACCGTCGAGACCCTGAACGGCGGCGCCGGCGACGACTCGATCATCGGCTTCACGGGCAGCTTCCTGCTGATCGGCGGCGCCGGCGACGACACCCTGATCGGCCAGGGCAGCGAGGACGCGTTCCGCGGCGGCAGCGGCCGCGATTACATCCGCGAGTTCGGTTCCGATGCCTTCGGCGACGGCTTCCGCACCGACACGTTCGACGGCGGCGGCGGCAACGACACGCTGCACTTCGGCTCCGCCTTCACCGACTATCGCGTCGACCTGCCTCGCGACCGCATCACCTCGCCCGACATCGCCGGCTGGCAGGAGACGATCACCCGCATCGAGTCGGTGTGGTCCGACAGCGGCAACGACACGCTGCTCGGCGACGGTGGCGCCAATCACTTCAAGGCCGGCCTCGGCGACGACCGCCTGGTCGGCCGCGGCGGCAACGACCGGCTTGAGGGCGACAACGGCAACGACGTCATCAACGGCGGCGGCGGCGACGACAGGCTGTTCGGGGGGCTAGGCGACGACATCATCCGCGGCGCTGACGGCAACGACCGGATGGACGGCGGCGGTGGCGGCGGCAGGATCATCGGCGCCGGCGGCGACGACACCCTCATCGGCGGCGGCAGCTCGTTCCACGAGCCGGGCAGCCGGCTCAGCGGCGGGTCCGGGCACGACCGAATCGTCGGCGGCGCGAGCCCGGACACGCTTGCCGGCGGCGGCGGCGACGACACCTTGAGCCACGACAGCTTCAGCCAGGCGCGGCTGAGCGGCGGCGGCGGGAATGATGTTCTCAGCGCCTACGGCGGCGGCGATACGGTAAGCGGCGGCGGCGGCGACGATTTCGTCACCCTTCGCGACCCGGGTAGCGGCGGCAGTGTCAGCGGCGGTGCCGGCGCCGACACGCTGGTGGTCGAGGCGCCGTTCTTTGTCGAGATCGACCTTGGCGCAGGCACGCTCGGTTCCGGTGACGGGGTGAGCGGGTTCGAGGTCATCCGGGTGGCCAGCGGATCGGCCACGGTGACCGGATCCGGCAGCGGCGAAATCATCCGCGGCGGCGATCGGGTAGACATGATTTCCGGCGGCGCCGGCAGCGACCGGCTGACCGGCGGCGACGGCAACGACAGCCTCGACGGCGGCGCCGGCAGGGACACACTCATCGGCGGCAACGGCAACGACACGCTTGCAGGCGGCAGTGGCGCGGACCGGCTGGCCGGCGGGCCCGGCGCGGATGTGTTCATGCCGGGAGCGGGCAGGGACACCATCGTCGATTTCGAAGCCGGAATCGATCAGGTCGTCAACGGCAATGCCCGAGTGCCGGACAACGCCCAGCCGGTGCTGTCGCAGTCCACCGGCGGCGTGATCATCGACTACGGCGATGGCGGATCGCTGCTCCTGGCCGGCCTTACCATCGACGAACTCGGGGCAGGCGATGTGCTCGGCTGACGAAATGGTCCTACCCGATCGACCGCGTGCCGGAGGGCGTCGCGCTCAGGCGGTCGACCACGTGATCTGAAACTCGATCTCCTCCTCGCCGTCGCCTCTCTCGTGCTCGATGTTGAACCTGGCGCGCACCGGCACCGAGATCCGCTCGCCGGCGATCTGGATCTCGAACCGCCGGCCCTGTTCCAGCGCATCCGCAAGCCGCCGCAGCTTGTCGATGAATTCGGGGAGCGGATAGTCCTTCTCGATGTCCCTGTCGGGCTTGCGCGCCATCAGCGATTCTCCGTGTTTCCGATGTGTACACTCAAGTGGCGTTCAATGCCGCATGTGTCACCCGTCGCGCCAGCGAAAATGGCACGCCGGGCCTTCTTGTGGCGGCGCGGTACAGGAGGCGCGTCGCGCCGAACCACTGCTGAAATGCCAATCACCGACGGGAGCGTCACCGCCGGGCCGAGCCCGCGTAGTCATTCCGCAATGCATGTGCGGCATGTCGGGCGTTCCCGGCTTGAACCGCCGGCTGCGGCCTGCCACACTCCCTTGCCGGACACGGGAATCGAAACGGGAGATGCTCCATGAAGACGCGCGCCGCGCTGGCCGTCGAGGCGGGAAAGCCGCTGGAAATCGTCGAGATCGACCTGGAAGGACCCAGGGAAGGCGAGGTCCTGGTCGAGGTCAAGGCGACGGGTGTCTGCCACACCGACGAATTCACCCTCTCGGGTGCGGACCCCGAGGGCCTGTTTCCGGCAATCCTCGGTCACGAGGGCGCGGGCGTCGTGGTCGAGACGGGCCCGGGCGTCACGTCGGTGAAACCGGGCGATCACGTCATCCCGCTCTACACTCCGGAGTGCCGCGAGTGCGAATACTGTCTCAATCCGAAGACCAATTTGTGCCAAGCGATTCGTTCGACGCAGGGCAAGGGTTTGATGCCGGATGGGACGTCGCGCTTCTCGATCGATGGCCGCCCGATTCT
>CAZSNL010000209.1:0-3643 GCA_964608275.1 uncultured Hyphomicrobiales bacterium
GGACCCCGGCCTTCGCCGGGGTGACGGGGGAGGAGGTGCGCTCCCGTGTCTGCGGTGCACCGTTTCACGCTGCACCGCGCACGGGATGACACCAACGGACGTGTCACCCCGGATGCTGCGCGGGCGCCGGGCGAACCCGGTGCTGCGCTGCCGGTCCGGGGCGGGGCGCGGCGCGCCGCACCTTCCCACCGCATGTACCATCCCCGTCATTCCGGCGCAGGCCGGAATCCAGTCCGGCGTGGGCGGCATGCGGAAAGGCTGCCCTGGACCCCGGCCTTCGCCGGGGTGACGGGGGAGGAGGTGCGCTCCCGTGTCTGCGGCACACCGCTTCGCGCTGCATCGCGCACGGGACGACACCAACGAACAGGTGTCACCCCGGATGCTGCGCAGCGGCGGGCGCAAGCCCGGTGATGCGCTGCTGATCCGGGGCGCATCCTTGCCTTGGCGTCCTCGCGCTCCGTGACGCTGTGCGAGCGGAGGGGCCGCGGGTGCCATATCCGGCCTTCGGGTGGAAGCGCCCGAGGACCGCGAGGACGCGGTGCCATCCTTGCCTTGGCGTCCTCGCGCTCCGTGACGCAGTGCGAGCGGGGGGCTGCGGGTGCCATATCCCGCCTTCGGGTGGAAGCGCCCGAGGATCGCGAGGACGCGTTGCCCAAATCCCGTCGATAAACTGTTGCAAGAGAACGGCCGCGCGTGCATGCATCGGCGGCGCAGGTTGCGTCTGGACGCGACTGCCCGGTTCGGCCATAGTCGCCGCCGTCCGGGCTGAGCGAACCCGGCGCAAGGTCAAGGCGGCATCGCAGGGCATGAAGCAGCTTCTGTTGGAGATCTTCACCTGGTGGAACAGCCAGACGTTCGGCACCCGGGTGTACACGTGGTGGAAGGGCGAGTTCGTCGGCGAGGACCAGTTCGGCAACCGCTACTATCGCGAGCGGGGCGGCTGGCGGCGCTGGGTGATCTACAACGGCCTGGTGGAGGCCTCCAGGGTGCCGCCGGACTGGCACGGCTGGCTGCACTACACCCATGACGAGCCGCTGGTCGACTACACGCCGCGCGAATGGGAGAAGCCGCACCGGCCGAACCTGACCGGCACGCCGAAGGCCTATCGGCCGCAGGGCAGCATCCTGTCGAAGGGACGCCGCCCGGTTGCGACCGGCGACTACCAGCCGTGGAAGCCGGAATAGGGCCACGGCCGGGCGGACGGGGATGACCGCGGGCCGGGCGCGGCGGGGACGCACGGGCAGGACGCCCAGCGTGGAGGGATGGCACACATGAAAACGAACCTGGTCGAGACGATCATCGGGGCTGTCGTGATCGTCATAGCAGCCGTCTTCCTGGTCTTCGCCTACCGGACCGCGGACCTCGGCGCCGGCACCGGCGGCTACCGGGTCATCGCCGAGTTCGACAGCGTCAACGGGATCACCCGCGGCAGCGACGTCAGGATGTCGGGGATCAAGATCGGCACCGTGACCGACCAGCGGCTGGACCCGGAAAGCTTCCAGGCGGTGGTCACCATGACCATCGACCCGAACGTGAAGCTGCCGGCGGACAGTTCGGCCAAGATCACCTCCGACGGCCTGCTCGGCGAACAGTACATCGGCATCGACCCCGGCGGCAGCGAGGAGGTGCTGGCCGACGGCGACGTGATGTTCCAGACCCAGGGCGCGCTCGACCTGTGGGCGCTGGTGCGAAGCTTCATGTTCGATTCCGGCTCCGGCCCTGCGACATCGCCGACTCCGCCAGCCCAAGCCGACGAGTAGACGATCCGGGGACAGTGACGGCACGACCCGACATCGCCACCCGGCAGCCGGCGCAGACCTGGTCGGCGGAGAGCTACGACACCCACGCCCGGTTCGTCTCCGACCTCGGCGAGGCCATCCTCGGCTGGCTGGCGCCCGCGGCCGGCGAGCGGATCCTCGACCTCGGCTGCGGCGACGGCCGGCTGACGGCGCGGATCGCGGCGGCCGGGGCGGAGGTCGTCGGCGTCGATACCAGCGAATCGCTGCTGGCGTCGGCGCGCGGCCTCGGCATCGACGCCCGCCACATGGACGGCCAGGCGCTCTCCTTCGACCGCGAATTCGACGCCGTGTTCTCGAACGCGGCGTTGCACTGGATGCTGAAGGCCGACAACGTCGTCGCCGGCGTGGCGCGGGCGCTGAAGCCCGGCGGCCGGTTCGTCGCCGAGTTCGGCGGCCACGGCAACGTCGCCGCCATCGTGACGGCGATGCGGGCGGTGGCGCGGGCGCGCGGCGGCGACGAGTCGCTCGCCGGACCATGGTTCTACCCGACGCCCGACGAGTACCGGGCGATGCTCGAGGGCCACGGGTTCACGGTGCGCCGGATCGGGCTGTTCCCGCGGCCGACGCCGCTCAGCACCGGGCTCGCCGCGTGGCTGACGGTGTTCCGGGCCCCGTTCTTCGACCAGTTCGGCGACGGGCGCGACGTGGCGCTGGCGGAGGTGGAGGACCTGCTGCGGCCGGCGCTGTGCGACACCGGCGGCAACTGGACGGCCGACTACGTGCGGCTGCGGGTCGAGGCGCGACTGGAGTAGGCCATGACGCGCGACCGCCGACACCACCGCCCGGCACATGGAAACCCGTTCGTGCGCGCAGCAACGCGACCGGGCAGGGGGCGCCGCGCAGTCGCCGCGACGCTGGTGGCGCTCGCCGCCACCGCGGCCGCGGCCACCGACGCGGCGGCCGACCGGATCACCAACCGGGTCGCGGTGTTCGCCGGGCTGGACAAGATCACGGCGCGAATCACCACCTTCGAGGTGGCGATCGACGACACCAGGCTGTTCGGCGCGCTCGAGGTGACGCCGAGGGCCTGCTTCACCAGCCCGCCGACCGAGCCGCCCAAGACCACCGCCTTCGTCGAGGTCGACGAGCTGCTCCACGACGACGCGCCGCAGCGCATCTTCACCGGCTGGATGTTCGCCGACAGCCCCGGCCTGCACGGCGTCGAGCACCCGGTCTACGACGTGTGGCTCACCGACTGCAAGGAGCCCACCGGGACGACGACCGAGTAGGTCGGCCGCGGGGGCGCCGGCGCCATGCGGGAAGTGGCCGCAACCGGGCCTGCCAGCCTTGACAAAGTGCTGCCCGCATGCGCTTGTCCGCCAACGTCCATACAAATCCCATCGACACAGAAATCCTCCATGCATCGCTATCGCACCCACACCTGCGGCGAGTTGCGCGAGACCCATGTCGGCGAGACGGTCCGCCTGTCGGGCTGGGTCCACCGCGTGCGCGACCACGGCGGGCTCCTGTTCATCGACCTGCGCGACCACTACGGCCTGACCCAGTGCGTGGCCGACCCCGATTCGCCGGCGTTCGCGACGGCGGAGCGGGTGCGGGCGGAGTGGGTGATCCGCGTGGACGGCCGGGTCAAGGCGCGCACCGGCGACACCGTCAACCCGAAGCTGCCGACCGGCACCGTCGAGGTGTTCATCGCCGAGCTGGAGGTGCTGTCGGAGGCCAAGGAGCTGCCGCTGCCGGTGTTCGGCGAACCGGACTACCCGGAGGAGACGCGGCTGCGCGACCGGTTCCTCGACCTCAGGCGAGAAACCCTGCACGCCAACATCGTGAAGCGGTCGCGGATCATCCGCTCGATCCGCGACCGGATGTGGGACGCGGGCTTCTTC
>CAZSNL010000210.1:0-3561 GCA_964608275.1 uncultured Hyphomicrobiales bacterium
GAATATATGGGGATGGTGCGGCAGTGGCAGCAGCTGCTTCACGGCAACCGGATCTCGGAGAGCTACATGGAGTCGCTGCCGGACTTCGTGAAGCTGGCCGAAGCCTACGGGGCAGTCGGGCTGAGGGCGGAGAAACCCGATGAGCTCGACGATGCGATCGCCGAGATGATCTCGATCGACCGGCCGGTGATCTTCGACTGCCGCGTGCACAAGCTCGCCAACTGCTTCCCGATGATCCCGGCCGGCGAGGCGCACAACAACATGATCCTCGGAGACGAGCCCGACGTGCAGGAAGTCTCGGAGGAAGGCAAGATCCTGGTCTAGCCGCCGCGGGTGCCCGGGCACCCGCGCTTGACGATAACGTAGAACAACGTGACCAGTCGGGGATTGTCATGAAGATGCCGGGACGCACCGAGAGCCATACGATTTCCGTGCTGGTCGACAACGAACCGGGCGTGCTGGCGCGTGTGATCGGATTGTTTTCGGGGCGCGGATACAACATCGACTCGCTGACCGTCACCGAGACGGAGCACGAGGCCCAGCTGTCGCGCATCACCATCGTAACCCAGGGCACACCGATGGTGATCGAGCAGATCAAGGCGCAGCTCGAACGGCTGGTTCCCGTTCACTCGGTCGTCGACCTGACCGTTTCCGGCCCCGCGCTCGAGCGCGAACTGGCACTTGTCAAGGTGGCGGGGAAAGGCGAAAAGCGGGGGGAAGCCCTGCGGCTTGCCGACGCCTTCCGGGCAAGGGTCGTCGATGCCTCGACGGAGTCGTTCGTGTTCGAGATCACCGGACGGCCGTCCAAGATCGAGCAGTTCGTGTCGCTCATGCAGCCGCTCGGGCTGGTCGAGGTGGCGCGTACGGGCATCGCGGCAATCGCCCGCGGCCCCGAGGGAATGCCGCACTAGAGGCCGGCAAGGAATCGCGGCTGACGAGGAGGACGGTGCAGGAGAAGGCCGAGCCGGGTTACCGCGCCGTCACCGGCCGGGACAAGCTTACCCCAACCCGCGAACTGCCGCGTGCGTTCTGGCGCGCAGTCGGTCGTACGGCTGCCGGGCGTGCCGTCGCCAGGCGGGCGCTCGAGCGTGGCCTTCGCATTGCAACAGAACGTCGGGCAGGATCCTATGTCCCGTACGAACTCGTCTCGGCGGCGTTCGGCCGGGACCTCGTCATCAGCATACCGCCGGCGGGGCTCACGCACTGGATGCTGTCGCACGCGCGCGGGCCGGACGGCGCGATCCTCCTGCGCGACTCGTTTCTGGCGGCGGGCGACTGGCGGCCGCTGGTCCACGATCTTTGCCATTCCTCGCTGGTCCGCGAGGTGCAGGAAATGTTCGCCGCCGACCTCGACTATCGTCGCACGGCCAGTTACGAGGCGCTCGTCGATGCGGTTCGCAGCAAGGGCGCGATCGGGCACAACTACGTTCACATGGATTCGCCCGACAAGGTGGATGCTTACTTCGAACATCACCGGTGGCTGATCGACAGCATCCGCAAGCATGGACTTCTGCCCCGCCGGGAAGTGGCGGACAATCCGCTGATCGCGCCGAACGGGCGCGCCTACCGGCCGAAACGCCTGGAACGGAAGGAAGAGGACGTGGGCGTGGCGATCGGGCCGAACGGTGAACTCTACCGCTTCCGTGGCGGCTTCCACCGTACCGCCATTGCGCAGTGTCTCGGCCTCGAACGGATGCCGGTGGCCGTGAAGCTCGTCCATGCCGACTGGTTGCTGCGGAAGATGGAGGAATGCCGGCTGCCGGCTGCCGAGGCGCTGCTGGCAGGCGTCGAGGAACTTGGCCGTTGAGCGTCCCGGCGCGGTTTCGCGGCGGGCGCGGTTCGGATAAGGTGGCCGGCATGGAGCGGGATCATGAACGTGAGCCGGTCAATCCACGGCGGGTCAGACTGGAGGCATCCACCTACTGCCAGCTCAGATGTCCGACGTGCCCCACCACGACGGGCGAGGTTCATGCCGGTATCGGCGCCGGGTTCCTGAGCTTCGAGAACTTCCGGCGACTGCTGGACGCCAGTCCAGGGCTCGAGGAGATCGAACTCTCCAACTACGGCGAGATCTTCCTGAACCCCGATTTGCCGCGGATCCTGGAACTGGCCGCCGCGCGCGGCGTCGGCCTCGCCGCCAACAACGGCGTCAATCTGAACAACGTCCGGGACGAGGTACTTGAGGCTGTCGTGAAGTATGGCGTCCGGCACCTGCGCTGCTCGATCGATGGCGCGAGCAACGAGACGTACTCGCAATACCGCATACGGGGCGATTTCGATCGGGTGATCGCCAACATCCGCAAGATCAACGCCTACAAGGCACAGTATGGCTCGGATCTTCCCGGGCTCACCTGGCAGTTCGTCGTCTTCGGCCACAACGAACACGAGATTCCGAAAGCCCGGGCAATGGCCGCCGAACTCGGGATGGAGTTCTTCCTCAAGCTGAACTGGGACGACACGTTCTCGCCCGTACGCAACCGCGAAGCCGTGGCGCGGGAGATGAGGGAGGGCGTGGCCTCGCGTGCCGAGTACCGGCAGAAGTACGGCGAGCCCTATACGCAATATATCTGCGATCAACTGTGGGACTGGCCGCAGATCAACTGGAACGGGGCGGTGCTCGGCTGCTGTCGCAACAACTGGAAGCCGTTCGACGGCAACGTGTTCGAGGACGGACTTGAAGCGGCGCTGAACAGCGAGCAGATCGCCTATGCGCGCGACATGCTGCGCGGGAAGGCCGAAGCGCGCGCCGATGTTCCCTGCACGACCTGCCGCATCTACAAGGACATGGCAAAGAGCGGACGGTTCATCGACCGGTAGGGAGCTTCCTCGTTTCGGGTGGTGACCCGCCCTCGTTCCTCTGCTAATCGAAGTCCAGGAACCGCAACCCTGGTTGCGGCCGGGCGCCAATCCGCGCGCTCCAGCCAACCTGAGACCGAAAAATCGAACCGAGAGGGGAACATGCGCGTCTATTACGACAGGGATGCCGACGTCAATCTGATCAAGGGCAAGAAGGTCGCCATCATCGGCTATGGCAGCCAGGGGCATGCGCATGCGCTGAACCTGCGCGACTCGGGCGTGAAGGAACTGTGCGTTGCGTTGCGCAAGGGCTCCGGTTCGGCAAGGAAGGCGCAGGCCGAGAACCTCGAGGTCAAGGAAGTTGCCGAGGCTGCGAAGTGGGCCGACGTCATGATGATGCTGACGCCGGACGAGCTGCAGGGGGATATCTATGCGGACCACCTCGCCGACAACATGAAGGAAGGCGCGGCGCTGTTCTTCGCCCACGGCCTCAATATCCACTTCAACCTGATCGAACCGCGCCGTGATCTCGACGTGCTGATGGTCGCGCCGAAGGGACCCGGCCACACGGTCCGCTCGGAATATCTGCGCGGCGCCGGTGTCCCGTGCCTCGTCGCGATCCATCAGGATGCTTCGGGCAACGGGCATGACATCGCGCTCTCCTACGCTTCGGCCATCGGCGGCGGGCGGGCGGGCATCATCGAGACCACGTTCCGCGAGGAATGCGAGACGGACCTGTTCGGCGAGCAGGTCGTGCTGTGCGGC
>CAZSNL010000211.1:0-3497 GCA_964608275.1 uncultured Hyphomicrobiales bacterium
GACGGTGCCGTACGCGGTATTCGCGGTTGCGGTGCCGTAGTCGACATCCGCGCGCAGCGTATGCAGCGGCACCCGGCCTTCACGGTACCACTCCGTCCTGGCGATCTCGGCACCGCCGAGCCGACCGGCGCAATTGATGCGGATGCCCTCGGCACCCAGCCTCATCGCGGACTGCACGGCACGCTTCATCGCCCGACGGAAGGCAACCCGGCGCTCAAGCTGCTGCGCAATGTTCTCGGCGATCAGCAGCGCGTCGATCTCCGGCTTCCTCACTTCCTGGATGTTGAGGAACACCTCGGATTCCGTCATCTTCGAAATCTGGCGCCGGAGCTTCTCGATATCGGCTCCCTTCTTGCCGATGACAACACCCGGCCTGGCGGTATGGATGGTCACCCGGCACTTCTTGTGCGGCCGCTCGATGACGATCTTGGAAATGCCCGCCTGCTTGAGCTGCCCTCTCAGGAAATTCCGGATGGCGACGTCCTCGTGCAGAAGGTGGCCGTACTCATGACCGTCTGCGTACCACCGCGAATCCCAGGTGCGGTTAATGCCGAGGCGCAGCCCGACCGGATTGACTTTCTGCCCCATCAGGCGGCCTCCTCTACTTGCCGCACCACAATGGTGAGGCGGCTGAACGGCTTGACGATGCGTCCCACGCGTCCGCGAGCCCTTGCTCTCCACCGCTTGATCAGCAGCGACTTGCCGACATAGGCCTCGGCAACGACGAGATCGTCGACATCGAGATCGTGGTTGTTCTCGGCGTTTGCGATGGCCGATTCCAGTGTCTTGCGAACGTCCCTCGCGATTCGCTTGCGCGAGAACGCTAGGTCCGACAGCGCGGTCTCCACCTTCTTGCCGCGGATGCTCGCGGCGACGAGGTTGAGCTTCTGCGGCGAGATGCGCAGGAGCCGGGTGACCGCGCGGGCCTCATTCTCCGCCAGCGTACGGGGTCGCGAACGCTTGCCCATGACTACTTCCTCCGGGCCTTCTTGTCCGCCGCATGGCCATAGTAGGTCCGCGTCGGCGCAAACTCGCCCAGCTTGTGACCCACCATGTCCTCCGTCACCAGAACCGGCACATGCTTCTGGCCGTTATGGACGCCAAACGTCAGCCCCACGAACTGGGGTATGATCGTCGAGCGGCGGCTCCAGGTCTTGATTACCGTCTTGCGGCCCGACTGCTGGGCAACCTCCGCCTTCTTCAGGAGGTAGCCGTCTACGAACGGACCTTTCCAGACTGAACGTGCCACGTGTGTTCCTCTTTACCGTCTGCCCTTGCGCTGATGTCTGCTGCGCAGGATGTACTTGTCGGATTCCTTGCTCTTGCGCGTACGCTTGCCCTTGGTCGGCTGTCCCCACGGCGTAACTGGATGCCGGCCACCGGACGTCCGGCCCTCGCCGCCGCCATGCGGATGGTCGACCGGGTTCATCGCGACGCCGCGCACCGACGGCCTGCGGCCGAGCCAGCGACTGCGGCCCGCCTTGCCGAGCTTGATGTTGCCGTGGTCCGGGTTGGACACCGCCCCGACCGTTGCCATGCACTCCGCGCGCACCATCCGCTGCTCGCCCGACTTCAGGCGCAACAGCGCATATCCCTGATCGCGGCCGACGAGTTGGGCGTAGGTGCCTGCCGCCCGCGCAAGCTGGCCTCCACGGCCGATCTTCAGCTCCACGTTATGCACGATGGTACCGATCGGCATGCTGGCCAGCGGCATGGCGTTGCCTGGCTTCACGTCGACCTGCTCGCCGGCGATCACCTGGTCGCCCTCGCGCAGCCGCTGCGGAGCAACGATGTAGGACCGTTCGCCGTCCTCGTAACGGATCAGCGCGATGAACGCCGTGCGATTGGGGTCGTACTCCAGCCGCTCGACCGTGGCCGGCACATCGAACTTGCGCCGCTTGAAATCGATCCGGCGGTAGGCGCGCTTGTGTCCACCGCCCCGTTGCCAGACCGTGACGCGGCCCTGGTTGTTGCGGCCGCCCGACCGCGTCAGCGGTTCGGTGAGGCTCTTCACCGGCTTGCCCTTCCACAGGGCCGAACGGTCGACCAGTACCAGCCCGCGCTGGCCCGGCGTCCTCGGATTGTAGTTCTTGAGCGCCATCGTTCCGGCCCTACAGTCCCGTCGTCACGTCGATCGAGTGACCCTCTGCGAGCGTCACCAACGCCTTCTTCACATCGCCCTGGCGGCCAAGCCGGCCGCGGAAACGCTTGGTCTTGCCCTTCCGAAGAAGGGTGTTGACGGCCTTGACCTTGACCTCGAACAGTTGCTCGACGGCTTCCTTGATCTGCGGCTTTGTGGCGTCCCGGCGGACGTTGAACACCACCTGGTTGTTCTCCGACGCCATGGTCGATTTCTCGGTGATCACCGGAGACAGGATCACGTCGTAGAGTTCGTGCCTCATTGGAACCTCGCCTCCAGCGCCTCGAGCGCCGCCCTGGTCAGCACCAGCTTGCGCCGTCTCAGGATGTCGTAGACGTTGATGCCCTGGACAGGGAGCACGTCGATATTGACGAGATTGCGCGCGGCGAGCGCAAAGTTCCTGTCGAGTTCCTTGCCGTCCACGATCAGGGCGTGATCGAGCCCAAGCTTGGCAAACCTGTTCTTCAGCTGTCCGGTCTTGGCTTCGTCGACGCTCGCCTTGTCGAGCACGATCAGCTCATCGGACCGGGCCTTGGCCGACAACGCATGCTTCAGCGCCAGTGCCCGCACCTTCTTCGGCAGCGCGATCGAGTGATCGCGCGGCTCGGGCCCGAAGGCCTTGCCGCCACCGCGGAAGATGTTGGCCCTGCGGCTGCTGTGCCGCGCCCTGCCGGTGCCCTTCTGGCGGTAGATCTTCTGGCCGGTGGCGCTCACTTCCGCACGGGTCTGCGACTTGTGGGTACCCGCGCGCCGCTTGGCAAGCTGGTAGACCACCATCCGCTGCAGGATGTCGCGCCGCGGCTCGAGGCCGAAAATGGCCTCCGGCAGGTCGACCGTGCCGACCTTCTTGTCGTCGAGCGATCGTACATCAGCCTTCATGACGACCCACCCTTCTCTTCATCTGCACGACCACCCTCGGCTTCGTCTGTGCCTGGACCGCCGGCTGTCTCGCCGCTGTCCGTGGATGCCGTTTCGCCACCCTCGGCAGGCGCCTGCGGTTCCGCGTTCGGCTGGGCGGCGGCGGCCGCTTCGGCCTCCGCTGCCTCCGTCTCCGCCGCTGTTACGGTTTCCGTTTCCGATGATTCACCGGCACCGGCATCATCCGCTGCCGCGGCAGGCGTGCCGCCTGCGGTGCGAAACGCCCCCGGCACCGGAACCCCTTCCGGCAATGGCCGCTTCAACGCATCCCTGAGCAGCACCCAGCCACCCTTGGCGCCCGGCACCGCTCCCTTGACGAGGATCAGCCCGCGGTCGGGATCGGTCCGCACAACCTCCAGGTTCTGCGTGGTCACCCTGACGGCGCCCATGTGGCCGGTCATCTTCTTGCCCTTCCAGACCCGGCCCGGGTCCTGGCTGC
>CAZSNL010000212.1:0-3331 GCA_964608275.1 uncultured Hyphomicrobiales bacterium
ACTTCCACTGGTTCATGCCCTCCTCGCGGCCCTTGTAGATGACGCCCTTGCTGTCGCACAGGATCGCGTGGTCGTGCGGCATGCCCATCGCCTTCATCAGCTCGAGGCAGGCGATTCCGGCCGATCCCGCGCCATTGCAGACGAGCCTGATCTCGGACAGGCTGCGGCCGGTGAGTTCAAGCGCGTTGATCAGGCCGGCCATGGCGATGATCGCGGTTCCGTGCTGGTCGTCGTGGAACACCGGGATGTCGAGAAGCTCGCGCAGCCGCTGCTCGATGACGAAGCAGTCGGGGGCACGGATGTCCTCGAGGTTGATGCCGCCGAACGGCGGGGCGAGATAGCGGACGCAATTGACGAAGGCATCGACATCGGTGGTGTCGACCTCGAGGTCGAAGGCGTCGATGTCGGCGAACCGCTTGAACAGGACCGACTTGCCTTCCATCACCGGCTTGGCGGCGAGGGCGCCGAGATTGCCGAGGCCGAGGATCGCGGTGCCGTTGGAGATGACGGCGACCATGTTGCCCTTGGCGGTGTAGTCGTAGGCGGTCTCGGGGCGTTCGGCGATCGTCCGTACCGGCACGGCGACGCCCGGCGAATAGGCAAGGCTCAGATCCCGTTGCGTCGCGAGCGGCTTGGTGGCCCTGACCTCGAGCTTGCCGGGCTTGCCCTGCTGATGAAACTGCAACGCCTCCTGCTCGGTGAATTGCGGGCGCCTGCCCCGCGTCGTTCCCGTCGCCATCGAGCCACTCATGCTCCCGTCTCCTGCGTGGACCGACCACCTTAGTGGGCGCGAGGGACCTTCACAACACGCCGCTTGAAGGAGGTTCACGAAGTGGAACCGGGATCGTGGATACCGGCCGGCCCGCGGATGAGCCGGGGGGACGATTCTGCTAGGGTCGCCGGCAGGAGGACCGGCACGGGATGAACGAGCGCGTATCCGACAGCGCTGGCGTGACGCCGATGATGGCGCAGTACCTGGAGATCAAGTCGGCGCACCCCGACTGTCTCCTGTTCTACCGCATGGGCGACTTCTACGAGCTGTTCTTCGAGGACGCCGAGGTCGCCTCCAGGGCGCTCGGCATCACGCTGACCCGGCGCGGCCGGCATCTCGGCGACGACATCCCGATGTGCGGCGTCCCGGTGCACGCCGCCGGCGACTACCTCGAACGCCTCATCCGCCAGGGCCACCGGGTGGCGGTGTGCGAACAGGTCGAGGACCCGGCCGAGGCGAGGCGCCGCGGCTCCAAGGCGGTGGTGCGGCGCGAAGTGGTGCGGCTGGTGACAGCAGGCACGCTCACCGAGGACACCCTGCTCGACGCGCGCCGGCACAACTACCTCGCCGCGGTGGCGCGCGTCCGGGCGGCGGACGAACTGGCGGTGGCGTGGGCGGACATCTCGACCGGCGATCTCGGCGTCACCCGTACCGAAGCCGACGCGCTTGCCACCGAGCTCGCGCGCCTCGAACCGCGCGAGATACTCGTTGCCGACAGCCTCCTGTCCGAACCGTCGCTCCGGAGCGCCCTCGACGCCGCGGGCGCGGTGATCACGCCGCTGCCGCCGAGCCACTTCGACAGCACCGCCGGCGACCGGCGCCTGCGCGAGACGTTCGCGGTCAGGACCCTCGACGCCTACGGCGAGTTCGGCCGGGCGGAGACGGCGGCGCTCGGCGCGCTGCTCGGCTACATCACGGTCACCCAGGCGGGAAGCCTGCCGGCGCTCAGGCCGCCGGTACGCGAGCATCGCGGCGACACCATGCTCATCGATGCCGCCACCCGCGCCAACCTCGAACTCGAGAAGACGCTGCACGGCGAACGCCGCGGCAGCCTGCTGGCGACGATCGACCGCACGGTGACGGGCGCCGGCGGCCGGCTGCTCGCGGAGCGGCTGTCGAGCCCGCTGACCGACCCGGCACGGATCGGCGACCGGCTCGACGCCGTCGGCTACCTGCTCGAGCTGCGCGACCAGCGCCGCCGGCTGCGCGAAATGCTGGCCGGCGTTCCCGACCTCGAGCGGGCTTTGGCCAGGCTCACTGTCGGCCGCGGCGGGCCGCGCGACCTCGCGGCCATCCGCGATGGCCTGACCCAGGCACGAGACCTTGCCGGCATCCTTGCGGGCGAGCCCGGGCTGCTCGCGATGCCGGCCGAGATCGCGAGGCTGCAAGCCGCGACGACGGGGGGCTGGCGGCGGCGCTGCGCGCGGCGCTTGCGGACGAGCTGCCGCTGCTGGCGCGCGACGGCGGGTTCGTGCGACCGGGCCATTCCGGGGAACTGGACGACCAGAGGCGCCTGCGCGACGACAGCCGCAAGGTGATCGCGGGCCTGCAGGCACGCTATGCCGAGCAGACGGGGCTGCGGTCGCTGAAGGTGAGGCACAACAACGTGCTGGGCTATTTCGTCGAGCTGCCGGCGCAGCACGCCGAGCGGCTGATGTCGCCGCCGAACGACGCGGTGTTCTTTCACCGCCAGACGCTGGCCAACGCGATGCGCTTCTCGACCGCGGAACTGGCGGAGCTGGAGGCGAAGATCGCGGCATCCGCCGGCCGCGCAGTCGCCATCGAGCTGGAGGTGTTCGGGCAGCTCGTCGAGCGGGTCCGGGAGACGGCCGGGCTGATCACGTCGGTCGCCCGCGCACTGGCGACGCTCGACGTCTACGCCGCACTGGCGGAGCTCGCCGAGGAGGCCGAATACGTGCGGCCGACGACAGCCTCGCGTTCCGCATCGTCAGGGGCCGCCATCCGGTGGTCGAGCAGGCGCTGCGGCGCAGCGGCGAGGGCGGGTTCATTCCCAACGACTGCGACCTCACCGCAGACGACCCGGACGACGGCGGCGGCGGCCGCCGGCTGTGGCTTCTCACCGGCCCCAACATGGCCGGCAAGTCCACCTTCCTGCGCCAGAACGCCCTGATCGCGATCCTCGCCCAGGCCGGCTCCTACGTGCCCGCGGCGGCGGCCCACATCGGCATCGTCGACCGCCTGTTCAGCCGCGTCGGGGCGGCGGACGATCTCGCCCGCGGTCGGTCCACGTTCATGGTCGAAATGGTGGAGACCGCAACCATCCTGCACCAGGCCGGCCCGCGGTCGCTGGTGATCCTCGACGAGATCGGCCGCGGCACGGCGACGTTCGACGGGCTGTCGATCGCCTGGGCGTCGATCGAGCACCTGCACGAGGTCAATCGCTGCCGCGCCCTGTTCGCCACCCACTTCCACGAGCTGACCGCCCTTGCCGAGCGGCTGCCGCAGCTGTTCAACGCGACGATGCGGGTCAAGGAGTGGCAGGGCGACGTGGTGTTCCTGCACGAGATCGTCGCCGGCGCGGCCGACCGGTCCTACGGC
>CAZSNL010000213.1:0-3316 GCA_964608275.1 uncultured Hyphomicrobiales bacterium
GCAGGGCAACTTCGTCATCGGCATCATCGTGTTCGCGATCCTGATGATCGTGAACTTCATCGTCATCACCAAGGGTTCGGGCCGCATCGCCGAGGTCGCGGCACGGTTCACCCTCGATGCGATGCCCGGCAAGCAGATGGCGATCGACGCCGACCTTTCCGCCGGGCTCATCAACGAGGACGAGGCCCGGGCGCGCCGGCAGCGGCTCGAGGACGAGTCGTCGTTCTTCGGCGCCATGGACGGTGCCTCCAAGTTCGTGCGCGGCGACGCCATCGCCGGGCTCCTGATCACGTTCATCAACGTCGTGGCCGGCATGATCATCGGCGTCGGCCAGGTCGGAATGTCGCTGTCGGAGGCGGCGGCCACCTACACGCTGCTCACCGTCGGCGACGGGCTGGTCACCCAGGTGCCGGCGCTGATCGTGTCCACCGCCGCTGGCCTCCTGGTCTCCAAGGCCGGCGTCGACGGGGCGGCGGACCAGGCGCTCATCGGGCAGCTGTCGGGGTATCCGAAGGCGCTCGGAATGTCGTCCTTCGCCATGGTCGTCATGTCGCTGCTGCCGGGCATCCCGATGGTGCCGTTCCTGCTGCTGGCGGGGCTGACGGGCGGCCTCGCCTGGCAGGCCGGCCGTCAACAGACGGCCGCCGCCCAGGAGGCGGAGCGGGCGCGGGCGGGTGAGGCCGACGAGACGCCGGCGGAAGAACCGATCTCGACCGCCCTGCACATGGACGAACTGAGGCTCGAGCTCGGCTACGCGCTGCTGCCGCTGATCAACGGCAAGGACGGGGGAGAGCGGCTGACCGGGCAGATAAAGGCGCTCCGGAGGCAGCTTGCCAGCGAGATGGGCTTCGTGATGCCGGCCGTGCGCATCCTCGACAACATGCAGCTCGAACCTGACACCTACGTGATCAAGGTCAAGGAGGTCGACGCCGGCAGCGGGCAGGTGCATGTCGGCCAGTTCATGGTCATGGACCCGCAAGGCCGGCAGGTCGACCTGCCGGGGCGCCACACGACCGAACCCACGTTCGGGCTGCCGGCGACCTGGGTGGACGGGAGCCTGCGTGACGAGGCCGACCTGAAGGGGTACACGGTCGTCGACCCGGCAACCGTGATCTCGACCCACCTCACCGAGATCCTCAAGACCAACATGGCGGAGTTGCTGTCCTACACCGAGGTGCAGAAGCTCCTGAACGAACTCCCCGGCGACCTGCAGAAGCTGATCGACGACATCGTGCCGTCGTCGATCACCATCTCGGGAATCCAGCGGGTACTGCAGTGCCTGCTGTCGGAACGGATCTCGATCCGCGACCTGCCGACGATCCTCGAAGGGATCGCCGAGGCGACCGGCTTCACCAGGGACGCGCCGCAGATCGCGGAGCACGTGCGGTCGCGGCTGGCACGCCAGATCTGCGCGGCCCACCGGGGACCGGGCGGCTACCTGCCGCTGCTGCCGCTGTCGCCGGAGTGGGAACGCCGGTTTGCCGAGGCGCTGGTGGGGCAGAACGAGGAGCGGCAGCTGGCGATGCCGCCGAGCGAGATCCAGGAGTTCATCGTCACGGTTCGCGAACGCTTCGAGGAGGCGGCGCAACTCGGGGAAATCCCGGTCCTCCTCACCAGCGCGCAGGTGCGCCCCTACGTGCGCTCGATCGTCGAGCGGTTCCGGCCGCAGACGACCGTCCTGTCACAGAGCGAGATCCATCCGCAGGTACGCCTGAAGACGGTCGGCCAGATCTGACGCAGGGGCAGGGCCGGAGGCGTCAGCCCAGGGTCACCTTGCCGTGGGCGCCGATCTGCGGCCGCTCGCCGCGCTGCCGCGCGCGGTCCAGCTCGACCTTCATGGCCATCTGGTTGCCGGGCTCGTCCCAGTATTCCGCCTGTTCCGGCTCGAAGCACAGCGCGCGCACGTTGGGGTCCCCGGCACCGCCGGGAAACCAGGCATCGGCGCCAGGATTCCACAGTTCGGCGATGCGCTGCCTCTCGGCGGTACTGGCGATCCGGCCCGACAGCGCCAAGTAGTCCCCGTTGTCGGGCGCGGAAAACGTCACGCAGGCGCGCGGGTCGTCGCGGATCTCACCTTCCTTGTGGGTGCGGGCGTCGGACAGGAACCAGATGCAGCCGTCGTCGCGGTCGTTCAGCGCGATCATCGGCCGGGCGCGGATCGCGCCGCCGTCGTGGGTGGCGACCATGCAGATGCGCACCCGGTCGACGATATCCCAGATCCGGGCTTCGTCCTGGTCAGTCATCGGCTTGCTCCTTCACTTCGTTGCGAAGGGCAACGGAAGCCGCACTGCTGCGGTTCCGGCAACGGCCCTACGGTTCGGGCAGGGGGACCCCGGCGCGCTGGAACGCCGCCTTCTGCCGCTTGCGGACGGCCTCGACATCGAAGTCGGCGATGGTCTCGTTGAACAGCCGGTAGAAATTGAGCTCGGCGCGGAGGTGGATGAAGACGCCGCCGAGGCCGATGGCGGCGCGGTCCATGAACACGAACTCGCGGGGAATGCGTACCGGCCCCTTCTCGCGCAGCGCCCGGTGGACCAGCATCACCTGGCGGCGGCCGTACTCGGCCGGGCTCACGCCGTCGGCAAGCTTGCGGACGCGATCTTCCATCAGCGGGCCGTAGATGAACCGCGCCCAGATGTTCAGGATCTCGATCAGCTCGTCGGTAAGCCCGCGGAATCCCCACGTTTCGTAGGCGGACACGATGCGGTCGCGGTCGTCCGCCCTGAGGCCCTCATAGAGGTCGATGACGCCCTTCACGAACTCGGGCCGGAAGGTGCGGATGCAGCCGTAGTCGAGAAGGTTGAGGCCGGTCGGGTTTCCCTCGCCGTCGACGCGGACGGTGTAGTTGCCGAGGTGGGGATCGCCGTGGATGACGCCGTAGCGGTTGAACGGCATCCACCACGCCTGGAACATCAGGGTGGCGAGGAAGTTGCGGTGCTCCACGGCATGGCCGGTGAAGTCGAGCAGCGGCCTGCCATCGAGCCAGTTCATGGTGAGGAGCCGCCGCGTCGAGAGCTCCGGGTAGACCCTGGGCACGTAGATTTCGGGGATCGACGACAGGATGTCGGCATAAAGCGCCATGTGCCGCGCTTCGAGCTCGTAGTCGAGCTCCTCACGCAGGCGCGCACCGATTTCCTCGCCGACCTCCGAGGTGTCGACGCCGGCATCGAGACGCTTGTGGATGCGCAGGATCAGCGCGAGCTGAGCCAGGTCGGCCTCGACCGCCGATTCCATGTCGGGGTACTGCAGCTTGCAGGCGAGTTCGGTTCCGTCGTGGTGGCGGGCGCGGTGCACCTGGCCGAGCGATGCCGCGGCC
>CAZSNL010000214.1:0-3293 GCA_964608275.1 uncultured Hyphomicrobiales bacterium
GGTGACGGCGCGCATCGACAGCGCCGCGCCGCCGCGGCCGTCGCCGTCGATACGGGTCAGCACGATACCGGTAACGCCGATACGCTCGTTGAAGGCGCGCGCAAGGTTGACGGCGTCCTGCCCGGTGAGTGCGTCGGCGACGAGCAGCGTCTCGTGCGGGCTGGCGATCTCGCGAACCCGCTCCACCTCGCGCATGAGTTCGTCGTCGATGTGGAGGCGACCGGCGGTGTCGAGCAGCACCACGTCGTACCCGCCGAGGCGGGCGGCATCCATGGCGCGGCGGGTGATGTCGACGGGAAGCTGGCCTTCGACGATGGGAAGCGTATCGACCTCGGCCTGTTCGCCGAGAACCTTCAACTGCTCCTGGGCGGCGGGCCGGCGGGTGTCGAGCGAGGCCATGAGGACCTTCTTCTTGTCCCGCTCCTTGAGCCGCCTGGCGATCTTGGCGGTGGTCGTCGTCTTGCCTGAACCCTGCAGGCCGACCATCAGGATGGCGACCGGCGGCGCGGCGCGCAGGTCGAGGCCCTCGTCCTGGCCGAGCGTCTCCACCAGGGCGTCGTGGACGATCTTGACCACCATCTGGCCGGGGGTGACCGATTTCAGCACCTGCTGGCCGACAGCGCGCTGCTTGACCGTGTCGACGAACGACCGCACCACTTCGAGCGCCACGTCGGCCTCGAGCAGGGCCCGGCGCACCTCGCGCATCGCCTGGTCGACGTCCTCCGCCGACAGGGCGCCGCGTCCGGTGAGCTTGCCGAAGATGCCGCTCAGGCGGTCCTGCAGGGTTTCGAACATTCAGTCGTTCCGCACTTCCGGTTGGTTGGCGCAAAGGCCGATCGCACCCGTGGGCGAACCCTCGCTGACGGGTGTTGGCTCCCCCGTGCCTCCCGAGGGTCCTTCACCCCCATGTGCACGAGCCGCCTCAAGACGATAGCGTCCTCAGGATTGTCGGAACCTATGCACCGCCGGTCGCCGAGTCAAGCTGGCGGTGCGCGCCCGGGCGGCCGTCGCTGGGGCGATTTCGCGATGTGCGTTTGGCTTGTGCGGGTCCGCCATTGCGCCATATAAGCGCACCATGACTACCCCGTCAGACATCGCCTTCGTCAAGATGAACGGGCTCGGCAACGACTTCGTCGTGCTCGACGCACGGACCCGCGAGCTGGTTCTCGACGCGGCGATCGTCCGCGCCATTGCCGACCGCGGCACCGGTATCGGCTGCGACCAGGTGATCGTCATCGAGCGACCGCGCAATCTTGGGGAGGATGCGTTCATGCGCATCTGGAACCGTGACGGCGGCGAGGTCGAATCGTGCGGCAATGCCACCCGCTGCATCGCCGACCTCCTGCTCGCCGAAACCGGCAAGACGGAGGTGGTGATCGGCTCCGCCGGCGGCGCGCTCGTCTGCCGGCGTGCCGGTGAACGCCTGATCGAGGTAGACATGGGTGTCCCGCGCTTCGACTGGCGTGACATCCCGCTGGCCGAGGAATTCCGCGATACCCGGGCGATCGAGCTCCAGATCGGGCCGATCGACGCACCCATCCTGCACAGCCCGAGCGTCGTCAACGTCGGCAACCCGCATGCAATCTTCTGGGTAGATGACGTGACGCGGTTCGATCTCGGCCGGATCGGCCCGATGCTCGAGAACCACCCGATCTTCCCCGAACGCGCCAACATCTCGCTTGCACAGGTCACCGGCCGGTCGAGCCTGATCCTGCGCGTGTGGGAGCGCGGCGCCGGCCTCACGAGGGCCTGCGGCACGGCAGCCTGTGCGGCGGCGGTCTGCGCCGCACGCAAGCGGCTGACCGGGCGGACCGTCACGGTCAGCCTGCCCGGCGGGGCGCTCGACATCCACTGGCGCGAGTCCGACGATCACATCCTGATGCGCGGCCCGTTCGAACGCGAGTTTGACGGCGTCCTGCCCTCCCGGCTGCTGGCGCCGGCTGCCTGACCGGAACTCCCTGCCGCCCTGCAACCAAGCCCGCGCTTGTGCGTTCTCCCCGGCAGCCATCCAAGCGAACAGACAGGGAGTAACACACCATGATTCGACTCTTGTCTTCGACAGCTCTGGCCCTTTGCATCGCCACTGGCGCGGCCTACGCGCAATCCGGTAGCGGCAACAGCGCGACCAGCGGCACCGGCAGCGGCTCCGATCTGCAGCAGAGCGAGTCGGCGCCGGCTACCGGCCAGGAGCACGACTCGGCCAGCACCATGGGATCGTCCGGCTCGATGAGCTCCGACCAGTCGGCGTCGGCCAGCGATCCTTCGGCTTCGACCAGCGGCCAGGCCGGCAGCAGCGGGCAGATGGCCGCGGCTGATCTGTCCGACCGGTTCTCGGAATTCGACACCGATGCCGACGGCATGATCAGCCAGGAAGAGTTCGATGCCATGAAGCAGGAGAATCCGGACGCTCCGGAGTTCTCCGAGCTCAAGGATCCGACCGACACCTCGGCCAGCGGCGACCAGATCAGCAAGGCCGAGTGGGACAAGTACTGGGAGAAGCAGCAGGGCTGACCTGCGGCATCTTCCGTAGCCGGTCGCAACATGCGGCCGGCGTGGCCAAGAGCGGCTCCGCCCCGGCGGGGCCGCTCTTCCGTTGGGCGCCTCGTGCTTGCCCGTCACCGGCGCTGCTCCTATGTGTGCGGCGTCGGTTCCGTGCTACAACCCCCGTGCCCATGAGTGCTCCTCGCATCATCACCTTCGGCTGCCGCCTCAACACCTACGAGGCGGAGGTCATTCGCGCGCAGGCCGAGGCGGCCGGCCTTGCCGACGCCGTTGTCGTGAACACCTGCGCGGTGACCGCCGAGGCGACCCGGCAGGCCCGCCAGGCGATCCGCAAGGCACGGCGGGAGCATCCTGATGCGCGGATCATCGTCACCGGCTGCGCCGCCCAGGTCGAGCCGGACACGTTTGCCGCGATGGCCGAGGTGGACTGTGTTCTCGGCAACGAGGAGAAGCTGCGGGCCGACAGCTATCGCGACATCAGCTTCGGGCTCTCGGCGGAGGAAAAGGTCCGCGTCAACGACATCATGTCGGTGCGCGAGACCGCCGTGCACATGATCGACGGCCTCGATGGCCGGACGCGGGCGTTCGTCCAGGTCCAGAACGGCTGCGACCACCGGTGCACCTTCTGCATCATCCCCTACGGGCGCGGGCCGTCGCGGTCGGTGCCGGCCGGCGAGGTCGTCTCGCAGGTCCGTCGCCTTGTCGCCAACGGATACGCCGAGATCGTGCTGACCGGCGTCGACATCACCGCCTACGGCAACGACCTTCCCGGCGCCATGTCCCTCGGCAAG
>CAZSNL010000215.1:0-848 GCA_964608275.1 uncultured Hyphomicrobiales bacterium
CGCGGTTGGCCTCGGCCATCCGGTGCGTGTCCTCGCGCTTCTTCACCGCCGAACCGCGATTGTTGGCGGCATCGAGCAGTTCGCCCGACAGCCGGTCGACCATCGTCGACTCGTTGCGCGACCGGGCCGCCGAGATGATCCACCGTATGGCCAGCGCCTGCCGCCGCTCGGACCTCACCTCCACCGGGACCTGGTAGGTGGCACCGCCGACCCGGCGCGAGCGCACCTCGATGGCCGGCATGACGTTTTCCAGCGCCTGGTGGAACAGCGCCACCGGGTCCTGGCTCGTCTTGCGCTGGATCTCGTCGAACGCGCCGTAAACGATCCGCTCGGCGACCGACTTCTTGCCCTGTCTCATCAGGTTGTTCATGAACTTCGAGAGCACCACGTCCTGGAATTTCGGATCGGGGTTGATCTCGCGTTTTTCTGCGCGGCGGCGGCGTGACATGGCGGTTACCCTGGTCTTACGTGTTCGCTGGAGCCTGGAACGTCAGCGGCGCGCCTCCCGGGATCCGGTCCCTCGGGAAGACGCGCCGCGAAAGTCCTACTTCGGTCTCTTCGCTCCGTACTTCGAACGGCGCTGGCGGCGGCTGCCTACGCCCTGGGTGTCGAGCACGCCACGAATGATGTGATAACGTACGCCGGGCAGGTCCTTCACGCGCCCGCCGCGGATCAGCACCACGGAGTGCTCCTGGAGATTGTGCCCCTCGCCCGGGATGTAGCTCGTCACTTCGAACCCGTTGGTGAGGCGGACACGCGCAACCTTGCGCAGCGCCGAGTTGGGCTTCTTCGGCGTCGTCGTGTAGACGCGCGTGCACACCCCGCGCTTCTGCGGGCAGGCCTCCATG
>CAZSNL010000215.1:858-3262 GCA_964608275.1 uncultured Hyphomicrobiales bacterium
ATGGCCGGCACCTTGTTGCGCTTGACCGGTGCCTTGCGCGGCTTCCGGATCAACTGGTTGATCGTCGGCATCTCGACTTCTCGTCCCTGGTATCTCGTTTGTCGCGCGATCAACGCAGGCGCTGATCCTTCGCCGTCGCGCATGAACGCCGGCACTGTTGAGCATCTCCCTCACAGTGTCGGAAAAATCAGAGGACCCTTGAGCCGCCGCGCGGCGGTGCAAGGGTCATGCCCAACTATGACGTCGCTGCTTGTGCGGCAGTGTCTAGACGAACCGTCTACAACCTGCCGCGAATGTCGCCGGGAACATACTGACGGCCTTCGCACCCGTCAACCCCGATGCGACGGAAAAATCCCGCGGGATTGCAATGAAATAATGCCGCACGACGGCACTCATATGGGTCGCGCCCTGCGGCGTCTCAAGCCCTGCCGGACGCGCTGAGGGCACGGCCGGACGCGCAAGGCATCTGCCCCGCGCGCCCGGCGCGTGATTCCGGTTACTCGGCCGGCTCGCCGACGCTTTCCGCAGCCTCCTCCTCGGAGGGTTGTGGCAGCGCCTGCGGTTCCTCCTGCGCCTCCAGCTCGGCCTGGCGGGCGCGTTCCTCGAGGATGAGCTGGTCGCGCTTGTCGGCGATGCGCTGGTAACGCGCCAGGGCACCGCCCGTGCCGGCCGGGATGAGACGTCCGACGATGACGTTCTCTTTGAGGCCCTCGAGCATGTCGACCTTGCCGTTGACCGCGGCATCCGTCAGCACGCGCGTGGTCTCCTGGAACGACGCCGCGGAGATGAAGCTGCGGGTCTGCAGGCTGGCCTTGGTAATGCCGAGCAGCACCGGCGATCCCTTGGCAGGCTGCTTGCCCTCCGCTTCGGCGGCGGCGTTGGCGTCGTCGAACTCCAGCTTGTCGACCTGCTCGCCGACCAGGAACGACGTATCGCCCGGGTCCTCGATCTCGACCTTCTGCAGCATCTGGCGAACGATCACCTCGATGTGCTTGTCGTTGATACTGACGCCCTGCAGCCGGTAGACCTCCTGGATCTCGTTGACGAGGTAGGCGGCAAGCTCCTCCACGCCCTTGATCGCGAGGATGTCGTGCGGCGCGGGGTGCCCGTCGAGCAGGTATTCGCCCTTCTCGATCCGGTCGCCTTCCTGAACCGTCAGGTGCTTGCCCTTCGGGATCAGGTACTCCACCGGCTCCAGCGACTCGTCCTCCGGCTCGATGCGGATGCGACGCTTGTTCTTGTAGTCGCGGGCGAAGGTGATGCGGCCCGAAATCTCCGCAATGATCGCGTGATCCTTCGGCCGGCGAGCCTCGAACAACTCCGCAACGCGCGGCAGACCGCCGGTGATGTCGCGTGTCTTGGCGCCCTCGGTCGGGATACGCGCCAGCACGTCGCCGGCGCGAACCTCCGAACCATGCTCCACCGACAGGATCGCGTCGACCGACATCAGATAGCGGGCATCGCCGCCGCGCGCGAGCTTGGCCACGTTGCCGTCCTTGTCCCTGATGGCGATCGCCGGTTTCAGATCGGTCCCGCGCGGGCTCGCACGCCAGTCGACCACCACCCGGTTGGTGATGCCGGTCGCCTCGTCGGCGACTTCGCTGATGGAGACGCCCTCCACGAGGTCCTCGTACTCCACCGTTCCCGACACCTCGGTGATGATCGGCCGCGTGTACGGATCCCACTCGGCAAGCTTGGTGCCGCGCCGCACCGTGTCGCCGTCGTCGACGAACAGCCGTGCGCCGTGGGTGACCTTGTGCACCGCGCGCTCGTTGCCGTCGGCATCGAGTACCAGGATCGCGACGTTGCGGCCCATGACGATGAGCCTGTTGTCGGAATCCTTCACCACGTTGCGGTTGCGGATCTTGATCGTGCCTTCGTGGTTCGACTCGATGAACGACTGCTGGAGCACCTGTGCCGTTCCGCCGATGTGGAACGTGCGCATGGTGAGCTGCGTCCCCGGCTCGCCGATCGACTGCGCGGCAATCACGCCGACCGCCTCGCCGAGGTTCACCGGCATGCCGCGTGCGAGATCGCGACCGTAGCACTTGGCGCAGACGCCCAGCCGGCTGTCGCAGGTGAGCACCGACCGTATCCGCACGTCCTGGATGCCCGCAGTCTCGAGCCGCTCGACGGCCGCTTCGTCGATTTCCGCATTGGCGGCGACCAGGACGTCACCGCTCGCCGGATCCTTGATGTCCTCGAGCGCCGTCCGGCCGAGGACCCGCTGGCCGAGCGAAACCACGATCTCGCCGGCCTCGATCACGGCGCTGACGGTGATGCCGCGTTCGGTGCCGCAATCCTCCTCCTGGATGATGGAGTCCTGCGCCACGTCGACCAGCCGCCTGGTCAGGTAGCCGGAGTTCGCCGTCTTCAGCGCGGTGTCCGCGAGGCCCTTGCGGGC
>CAZSNL010000216.1:0-3186 GCA_964608275.1 uncultured Hyphomicrobiales bacterium
ATCGGCGACGGCTGGAAGCAGGTCGTCACCGAGCTCTCGATCGAACGCAGCGGGCCGGAGCGGTTCCTCTCGACCTTCGTCGTGCTGCGCGAGGGGCTGCGCGAGCTTGGGCGGGAGCCGGACGAGCGGGCCGCACAGAGCGTCGGCCAACTCGTCGCACGCGTAATGACGCTTCGCCGGATGTCGCTCGGGGTCAGTGCCTTGCTTCGCGAAGGCAAGGATCCGGTCACCGAGGCCGCCTTGGTCAAGGATCTCGGCACCCGCTACGAGCGCGAGGTGATCGAGGGCATCCGCCCGCTACTGCCGAGCCGGCCGCTCGGCCAGCGGCCCGACAGCTACGCCTCGGTGATGCGCGACGGCATCCTGCACGTGCCGTCCTCGACCATCCGCGGCGGCACCAACGAAGTCCTGAAGGGCATCGTCGCACGCGAACTCGGCCTCAGATAACGGAATTTCATGGCAGACCGATGACCGACAACGACAATATCATCGTCGATACCGCCACCCGCCTGTTCCAGGACCTCTGCACGCCGAGCATCGTCAACGATGCCGAGGCCGGCAAGTGGCCGGCCGAGCTCTGGAACGCGCTCGAGGAGTCCGGCCTTACCTTGACCTGGGTGCCGGACGACCTCGGTGGTGCCGGAGCGGAGGTGTCCGACGGCTTTGCCGTACTGCGCGTGGCAGGCGGTTTCGCGGCTCCGGTGCCGCTGGCCGAGACGCTGCTCGCCGGTCTCGTGCTGGCACGTGCGGGGATGCAGGTGCCGCAGGGACCGATGACCGTCGCGCCCGTCTACGAGGCTGCGCGAATCAGGCTCGGCGCCGACGGTCGCCTCGAAGGCACCGCCCGGCACGTGCCGTTCGCGCGCAGTGCCGAGCGCATCGTCGTACTGGCACGGCGCGGCGACATCCCGGTCGTGGCACTGGTTGCCGCCCGCGACTGCGCGACCAGCCCCGGCACGAGCTTGGCCGGCGAACCGCGCGATGACGTGTCGTTCGACGGTGTGGCGCCGGAGCAGGTCGCGGACGCACCCGCCGGTCTCGACGAGGCCGCGGTTGTCACGCTCGGCGCTGCCATCCGCTCGACGCAGATGGCCGGGGCGCTACAACGGATTCTGGATCAATCGGTCCAGTATGCGACGGAGCGCGTCCAGTTCGGCCGTCCGATCGGCAAGTTCCAAGCGATCCAACACGCGCTGGCTGAACTGGCCGGGGAGACGGCGGCCGCCGGCGCCGCGGCAGACGCGGCGGCCGAGGCGATCGGCCGCGGCGACGACATCGACGACCGGGCCTTGGCCGAGGTCGCTGTCGCGAAGATCCGCGTCGGCGAGGCCGCCACCAAGGGCGCGGCGATCGCGCATCAGGTGCATGGCGCGATGGGCTTCACCTACGAGCACTCGCTGCACCATTCGACTCGCCGCCTCTGGGCTTGGCGCGACGAGTTCGGCAACGAGGCCGAATGGTCGATTCGCCTCGGAAACATGGTCGCCGCCCGCGGCGCGGATGAGCTGTGGCCGTTCGTGACCGGGACCTGAAATAGGCCGCATTCGGGGTACGGACCTGCGCGCCGATCCCGTTGCCGCCGACTGGTAAAGCAAGAAGGAAGCGGACGCGGGTCCTTGGACCCGCATCCGGAACGGAGGGAGCGGTGAAGATCCTGGTCCTCGGCAGCGGTATCGTCGGCACCACCTGTGCCTACTTTCTGGCGCGGGACGGGCACGAGGTGCATGTCGTCGACCGCCAGCCGAAGGCCGCGAACGAAACGAGCTGGGGCAACGCCGGCATGATTTCGCCGGGGCATGCCTATAGCTGGGCGAGTCCGCGCGCGCCCGGCATCCTCTGGCGCTCGCTGTTCCGGGACGACACCGCGCTCAAGCTGAAGCTCGTTGCCGATCCCCGCATGTATCTCTGGGGCATCAAGTTCCTGCAGAACTGCACTGCCGAGCGGGCGCGCGAGAACACGTCGAACAAGCTGCGCCTCTGCCTGTACTCGCAGCGCATGCTGCAGGAGATTCTCGACGCCGATCCCGTCGAGTTCCACCGTGTCACGGGCGGTGCCGTGTTCCTTTATCGCGATCCGGAGCTATTTGAAGCCGGCGTCGCCAACAGCAGGGTACTCACCGACAATGGGTTGACGCTGGAAACGTTGACGCCGGATGAAGTCGTGCAGCGCGAGCCGGCGCTCGCCGCAACCCGGGACAGGCTTGCCGGCGCGATCTTCTGTCCGTCGGACGAGAGCGGTGATTGCCCCATGTTCTGCGACGGGCTTGTCGCGATCTGCCGCGAAAAGTACGGCGTTGCGTTCCACTTCGAAACGACCATCCGGCGGCTGGTGGCAAGCGGCGACCGGATTGAGCGGGTCGAGACCGACAAGGGAGACATGACGGCCGACGCCTATGTGCTCTCGCTGGGTAGTTACAGCCCGATCGTCGCGCGCGGCATCGGTGTCGATCTGCCGATTTATCCGGTGAAGGGCCTGTCGCTGACCATCCCCATTGCTGGCCACAACGGGGCGCCGCAGCTTTCCGGCGTGGACGAGCAGAACCTGGTCGCATGGTCCCGCCTCGGCGACCGGCTGCGGCTGACGGCAAAGGCGATCTTCGCCGGCTATGACACCAGTCATAAGCCGTCGGATTTCGCGCACATGATGAAGGTGGCGCAGGAGCTGTTCCCGGACGGTGGGGATTTCGGCCGGCCGATCTACTGGGCCGGCCTGCGCCCCATGACTCCCGGCGGCGCGCCGATCCTGGGGCAGGGACGGCATAAGAATCTCTGGTTCAATACCGGCCAGGGGCACATGGGCTGGACCATGTCGTTCGGGTCCTCCCGCATCACCGCCGACCTGATTGCCGGCCGCAAGCCGGAGATCGATCTGAAGGGCCTGACTTACGTGTCGTGACCGCAGGGGGGCCGGTCTTCGCGACCGCACCTCGGTCTCGTCGGCGCAGCAGGACGGGCCTAAGGCTTCCCGCTCCGGCTATACCCGGAACAGGCGCCCGAACCCCGGCACCGGGTCTGCGTAGCCGGCAAGACGCAGGCAGTGCCACGCCATCGCGTGATTGCTGGAGAAGGCCGGCAGGCCGGTCTCCGCCTCGATCGCCTCCACCGCCTCGGCGACCCGCAGGCTGGTGCAGGAGACGAACACGCCATCGACATCGCCGGAGCGTGCCAGCTCAACCGCCGCCCGCT
>CAZSNL010000217.1:0-3142 GCA_964608275.1 uncultured Hyphomicrobiales bacterium
AGATCGAAAAGGCGCACCCGGACGTCTTCAACGTGCTGCTGCAGGTGCTCGATGACGGGCGGTTGACCGACGGCCAGGGGCGGACGGTCGATTTCCGCAACACGATCATCGTGCTGACGTCGAACCTCGGCGCCGAGATCCTGGTCGCCCAGCCGGAAGGCGAGAGCGTCGATGCGGTGCGCGAGCCGGTGATGGACATCGTGCGGCGGAGCTTCCGGCCGGAGTTCATCAACCGGCTGGACGAGATCCTGCTGTTCCAGCGTCTGAGCCGCGACGACATCGACAAGATCGTCGACATCCAGGTCGACCGGCTGCAGGCGCTGCTGGCGGACCGCAAGATCAAGATCACCCTCGATCCGCAGGCCAAGGCGTGGCTTGCCGAGCGCGGCTACGATCCGGCTTACGGTGCGCGACCGCTCAAGCGCGTCATCCAGAAGCACCTCCAGGACCGGCTGGCCGAGCTGATCCTGGCCGGCGAGATCCGCGACGGGGACGAGGTGAGGGTCTCCGCCGGCAGCGACGGGCTGATCATCAACGGCGAAGCGGTGAGCGTGGCCGCGTAGGCCCTGATCGACGAAAGGGGGCGCCCGCCCCCGACGATCAGTTCTCCTCGGCGTCCTTCTCCTGATTGGCGGCGGCAACCTCGGTGCTCGTGGGAGCCACCGCCATCAGGCTGTCGATGCGCGCCTTCTCCTCGAGGAAGGCGGCGAGGATGGGACCGGACAACTGGCGGCCGGTGGGAATCTTCAGCGTGAGCGGGTTCACCGGCCGGCCGTCGACGTGGACCTCGTAGTGGAGGTGAGGACCGGTGGAGCGACCGGTCGAGCCGACGTAGCCGATCACCTGGCCCTGGCGGACCTTGCTGCCCTTCTTGAGGCCGGACGCGAAACGGCTCAGGTGAGCGTAGGCGGTCTTGTAGTTGTTGGGGTGGCGGATCCGAATGTAATTGCCGTAGGCCCCGACCCGGCCGATCTGTTCGATGACGCCGCTGCCGCCGGCCTTGACGGGAGTGCCGTAGGGGGCGGCGAAGTCGAGGCCGGTATGCATCTTGTTGTAGCCGATGATCGGATGCTTGCGCATGCCGAACTTCGACGACATCCGCGCACCGCTGACCGGCGTCCTCATCAGGAACTTGGTCGCGCTCTTGCCGTTCTCGTCATAATAGTCGGTGATGCCGTCGTCGGGCGTGGTGAACCGGTAGTAGCCCTTGGTTTCGCCACTCAGCGTCAGCGCGCTGTAGAGGACCACATCGCGGCCGCCGTCATCGCCGTCGCGCGGCGCGCCGTAGAAGACGTCGAACGAATCACCGACGCGGATCTCGCGCTGGAAATCGACGTCGTAGGAATGCACGCGCATCATCTCGACGATGACGTGCTCGGGAATGCCCTGCTCCTTGGCGGCGACGTACAGGCTCTTGCGGATGCGCGCCCGCGACCGGACCCGTTCGCGGCCGGCGCTGGCGACGTTGCGTCCCTGCAGCAACTGGCCGGCGTAGCGGCCATTCTCGTCCATCTCGACGACGACTTCCTGACCGGGGCCGCCGACGAATGACAGCCGCAACGGTTCGAGAACGTCGCGGCCGAGCATGTCCTTGCCGAGCTGCACTGTCAGGTTCAGCTGCTGGCCGTCATGAAACGACAGGTCGGGCTTGACGCGCCGAACCTCGGCGACGAGCTTGCGGGCCCGCTCCGGGGTGACACCCTTGTCGAGCAGTACCGAGAGCAGATCGGCACCCCGGCTCAGCACCACCGTCTCGTCGTACGGCAGCGAATCGGCGCTGACGTAGGGGGTCTTGCTGATGATGGTGCTGTTGGCGGCGGTGGGGTCGATGGAGGCAAGGCGGAAGTCGGGGCTGGAGAGGACGGTCGGCTTGCCGTTCACGATGTCGGTATAGTCGGGGGCGAGCGAACCGACGAGGCTGGCGGCCGGGGTGATGGTGATGCGATCCCGCGGGGTGCCGCCGATCGGCTCCTCGGCGCGATCGAAGGCAACGGATATGCGCTTGTACGGCTTCTCGGCGACGACCTCGCTGACTTCTGTATGGGAGACGATCTGGGCCACGCCGAAGGTGGAGTAGATACGGTCGGACTTCAGCGTCGAGGCCGACATCTGCCACGGCGCGGCGTCGGCGTCAGGTCCGATGCTGCCGAGCGGGCCGATGCCGAAGGTGCCGAGAAGCGCCGCACCGATGACCAGGCCGCCGGCGACACCGGCTACACAGGTGGTGAGCAGCCATCGGCCCTTGTCGGATTCGGTGCGGTGAAAGGGATTGTGATGGTCGGAATCGAGTTCGGCTACATGGATGGCGTGACGGGAGTCGTCATTCCTGAGAGCGTCATGCTCCCGCAAGCCCCTCCAAGAATCCCTGAGCAAGGCTGCTCGTCCCCTCGATTCAATCCGCCGCACGACCACCCCTTCCGCCGGCCCCCCAACGGTGGGGTAAAATCCCCTGTCGCTCGCGCGAACGATGCACCGCGCCGCACGTCAAGTCAACATCTGATGCCGGCGAAATGACCGAAACGGGTCGCGAAACAAGAACTTATTAACGACCCGGTAGTCCGGCCCCCGCTCGGGCAGGCGCGTGCTCGTTAACGCCTGATTCAGCATAGCGACCCATTCGTTGCCTATTGGTTAAGGCGGCAGGCCGGGCACGGGCGTTGAAAATCCGGTCCAGGACCCCATATTTCGCTGAGAGCCGCAATCGATGCTCACCCCCGCATCAGGCGGTTCCGACCCTCCCAGCAAATTTTTGATGATGTGCCTTGACACCCGGCAAGGCAGGCTCATATAACGCCGGGCACACAGAGGCGAGCGGCCAACCGCAAGAGCGGGAGGACGCGCTTCTGGGGTTTCAACGAACAAGAAGCTCCGCAAGGTCCGACGGCGGGATGCGCAGTTGGACGGGGAGTTTCAGTCGGATCGGCCGGCAACGGCCCCGCTCTTTGACATTGTGGATCGAAAGAAAGAGAAACGCAGGCGGCGGCGTCCTGGCGATGGCTCGTGCACACGCGCAAGCCATTACGAGACGCTGACGGTGTTTGCGTTTCTCGGTTACCCGTTAATCGAGCGCAAGCGACCGACCCGGCGTACCCCGCCGGGGAGCACAGTGTTTCAAACTTGAGAGTTTGATCCTGGCTCAGAA
>CAZSNL010000218.1:0-3106 GCA_964608275.1 uncultured Hyphomicrobiales bacterium
ACTTCGAGCACGAGGCAACCACGTCGAAGATTTCCGACGACCAGCTGTTCTACTGCCTGCAGCGCGGGATCGGCGAGGAGGAGGCCGTGGCGCTGATCGTCAACGGCTTCTGCAAGGAGGTGCTGCAGCAGCTGCCGATGGAATTTGCCGTCGAGGCGCAGAAGCTCGTCGGCATCTCGCTGGAAGGGAGCGTGGGATGATTCCGAACGCGGCGACCGGCGCCGGCCCGGCGGCGGTCCCCGATCCGAAATGACGTCTGAACCCCAAAACCGAAACGAAAACAGTGGCTATGCTTGAAATCAGGAATCTGCATGTGAAGGTCGGGGATCGCGAGATCCTGCGTGGATTCGACCTGACGGTGAACGCCGGCGAAGTGCACGCGATCATGGGTCCCAACGGATCGGGCAAGTCGACCCTGTCCTACCTGCTGGCGGGACGCGAAGGCTACGAGGCGACGGAGGGCTCGGTAACTTACGGCGGCCGCGATCTCCTCGAGATGGAGCCGGACGAGCGTGCCGCCGCGGGCATCTTTCTCGCCTTCCAGTATCCGATCGAGATCCCGGGCGTCACCACGATGACGTTCCTCAAGACCGCGCTTAACGCCCAGCGGGCGGCGCGCGGCGAGGAGGAGCTTCCGACGCCGCAGTTCATGCGCCTGGTGCGCGAGAAGTCCGAGGCCCTGAAGATTCCGCAGGAGATGCTCAGGCGCCCGGTCAACACGGGATTCTCCGGCGGCGAGAAGAAGCGGGCCGAAATCCTCCAGATGGCGGTGCTCGAACCGCGCCTGTGCGTGCTTGACGAGACCGACTCCGGGCTGGACATCGACGCGCTCAAGATCGTTGCCGACGGCGTCAACGCGATGCGTTCGCCGGACCGGGCGATGATCGTGATCACCCATTATCAGCGCCTCCTCAACTACATCGTGCCGGACCAGGTGCACGTGCTTTCCGCCGGCAGGATCGTCCGTTCCGGCGGGCAGGAACTGGCGCTCGAGCTGGAGGAGCGCGGCTACGCCGACTACGAAGCCGACGCCGCCTGAGGGGAAAGATGAACATTCAGACACGACAGATCACGCCGGCCGAGGCAGCCTACATGCAGGCGCTGGAGGACGGCAGCGGGCGGGACACCCCGTCCGCCGCCTGGCTCGATGCCCGGCGCGCGGCCGCTGCCGATCGCTTCGCCCGGCTCGGCCTGCCGCACCGGCGCCTCGAAGAGTGGCGGTGGACCGATCTCCGGACAGCCCTCGACCGGGCCTATCCGCCGGTCGGCCGGGACGAGGCGGGGCGGCCGCAGGCGATCGCCTCGCCGCTCGCAGCGCTCGACCGCCATCTTGCGGTGTTCGTCAACGGCCGGTTCCGGCCCGACCTGTCCGACCTCGAAGGTCTGGGCGATGGCGTGACCGTGCTGTCGCTCGCCGATGCCGTGGCGTCGGCTCCGGCATGGCTGCGAGACAACCTGTCGGAGGTCTATCCGCAGCCCGACGATGCGGTTGCCGCCCTCAACGAGGCCTTCATGGCCGATGGCGCGGCCATTCATCTCGAGGCCGGTGCGCGGGTGGAGAAGCCGATCGAACTCCTGTTCGTGACCGACGGCGGCAGGCCGGGCACGGTATTCGCCCGCAACCTGATCGTGGCCGGGCCCGGCGCGCGCGCGCTCATCCTCGAGACCCACGTCGGCACCGGCGAAGTGCCGTACGTGACCAACGTGACCACGGAGGTGACGCTGGCCGACGGCGCCGACATCGATCACATCCGGCTGCAGGACGACGGCGCCGATGCCGTTCACCTCTCCAACCTGCACGTCCGGACGGCGAAGGATGCCGACTACCAGAGCTTCACCCTGTCGCTCGGCGCCCGGCTCACCCGCAACCAGGGCTTCGTGCATCTGGCGGGCAAGCGCGGACACGCGACCGTATCCGGCTCCTGCGTGCTTACGGGCCGCCAGCACTGCGACACCGCTCTCCTGGTCGACCATGCGGTGCCCGAATGCACCAGCCGCGAGCTGTTCAAGTGCGTCATGGATGACGACTCGCGCGGTGTCTTCCAGGGCAGGATCGTGGTCCGGCAGGATGCGCAGAAGACCGACGGAATGCAGATGTCGCGCGGGCTTCTGCTGTCCGAGCGGGCCGAGTTCGACGCCAAGCCGGAACTGGAGATCTTTGCCGACGACGTCCGCTGCACGCACGGGGCGACCTCGGGCCAGATTGACGGCAACCAGCTGTTCTACCTGAGAAGCCGCGGCATTCCCGAGCCGGAGGCCCGTGCTCTCCTGATCAAGGCGTTCGTTGCCGAGGCGATCGACGAGATCCCGAACGAGGACGTGCGCGCCATCTACATGGACGCGGTGGCGGCGAAGCTGGCCGCGGGAGGAGACGGACTATGAACGATGCGGCGCTCAAGGGCCTGCCCGATGCCGCGACGGAGGCATACGACGTCGATCGCATACGCGCCGATTTCCCCATCCTGTCGCGCGAGGTGTATGGCCAGCCGCTCGTCTACCTCGACAATGCCGCCTCGGCGCAAAAGCCGCGCCAGGTGATCGACGCGGTTCGCCACGCATACGAGTCCGAATACGCCAACGTCCACCGCGGTCTGCACTACCTCAGCAACACCGCGACCCAGAACTACGAGAACGCCCGCGAGGCGGTGCGCCGCTATCTCAACGCTCCGCGAACCGAGCAGATCGTGTTCACCCGCAACGCGACCGAAGCCATCAATCTGGTCGCGGCAAGCTTTTCCGGTCCGCGCATCGGCGAGGGCGACGAGATCATCCTGTCGATCCTTGAACACCACTCCAACATCGTGCCGTGGCACTTCCATCGCGAACGCAAGGGAGCGGTGCTCAAGTGGGTGCCGTGCACCGGCGAGGGCGACCTCGTGCTCGAGGAGTACGAAAGGCTGTTCACGGATCGGACGCGGATGGTCGCGATCACCCAGATGTCGAATGCGCTGGGAACGATCACGCCGATCAGGGAGATCATCCGCATCGCCCACGATCACGGGGTGCCGGTGCTGGTCGACGGCAGCCAGGGGGCGGTCCACCTGGAAGTCGACGTCCAGGAACTGGACTGCGATTTCTACGTGTTCACCGGCCACAAGGTCTACGG
>CAZSNL010000219.1:0-3012 GCA_964608275.1 uncultured Hyphomicrobiales bacterium
GCTGATGGCGGCGTTCGTCGACCGCGCCGCCGCCGCCGGCGTCGAGGCGCTGGCCTTCGGCGACCTGTTCCTCGACGACATCCGCGCCTACCGCGAGCGGATGCTGGCGCCGACGCCGCTCCGGCCGCTGTTTCCGTTGTGGGGGCGCGACACCGCCGCGCTGGCCCGCGACATGGTGGACTCTGGCGTCGCCGCGTGGCTCACCTGCGTCGATCCGAACCGGCTCGACCGCGGCTTCGCCGGCCGCCCGTACGATGCGCGCCTCCTTGCCGAACTGCCGGCGGACGTCGACCCGTGCGGCGAGAACGGCGAGTTCCACACCTTCGTCGCCGCCGGGCCGATGTTCACCCGCGCGATCGAGGCCGTTCCCGGCGAGGTGGTCGAGCGGGACGGCTTCGTGTTCGCCGACCTGGTGCCGGGGCAAGGATGACCGCCGGCCGCGGCGGCCCCATATAGTCCGCCATGCTGACACGTCTCGACAGGATGTCCTACGCGGTACGCCAGGGGGCGCGGGTCGCCTGGTACATGGGCCACTACTTCGCCGCCCGCCGCGCCCACGCCCGCGCCGCGGCCCCCGACGGCCGGCCGGCGCAGCAGCCGGTGCGGCCGTCGCGGCCGACGCCGTCGCGCGACCGGGTGCTCGCCGACATGGCGGAGCTGTTCCGCCGCGACCTCGCCAACGTCGAGGCGGGGCTCTATCCGCTGCCGGCCGACGACGACGGCGGCCTGCTCGACACGCTGCGCCGCAGCCGCCGGTTCTTCGCCGACCTGCCGGCCGCCGCCGCACGGCGCCTCGAACGCCACGGCGACGAGGTGGCGCGGCAGCAGCCGACGGCGCTGCCCGACTACTTCGTGCAGAACTTCCACTACCAGACCGGCGGCTACCTCACCGAGGAGTCCGCCGAGCTGTACGACATGCAGGTCGAGGTGCTGTTCACAGGCTCGGCCAACGCCATGCGCCGCCAGGCCCTGGTGCCGCTGGCCGACTACGTGCGCGGCCGCGACCAGCGCCGCCTGCGGCTGCTCGACGTCGCCTGCGGCACCGGCCGCTTCCTGCGGTTCGTGAAGGAGGCGTTCCCGCGCCTCCACGCGACCGGGCTCGACCTGTCCGTCCCCTACCTCGGCGAGGCGCGGCGGCACCTCGACGGGTTCTCGCGCACCGGCTTCACGGTCGGCAACGCCGAGCAGCTGCCGGTCGCCGATGCGAGCCTCGACGTGGTGACGACCATCTACCTGTTCCACGAGATCCCGCCCGAGGTCCGGCGCCGGGTGGCGGGCGAGTTCGCCCGGGTGCTGAAGCCGGGCGGCCGGCTGATCTTCGTCGACTCGATCCAGTACGGCGACCGCGAATCGTACGACGGGATGCTGGAGATGTTCCCGGTCTCGTTCCACGAGCCGTTCTACGACAGCTACGTGGAGGAGGACCTGGACGCCCTGTTCGCGGCCGCCGGACTGGTGCCGGTCGCACGGGATCTCGCGTTCCTCTCCAAGGTTGCGGTTTACGACAAGCCCGCGATCGCGTAACCGACGGTCTCCCGTTTTCCTGCCGGATCAGCCTTCATGGACCTCGAAACGATTCGCAACGACACGCCCGGCGTCGACCACGTCGTCCACCTGGCCGCCTGCGGCGCCGCGCTGATGCCGCGCCAGGTGGTGTCGGCCGTCGCCGACCACCTGGCGCTCGAGGCCGAGATCGGCGGCTACGAGGCGCACGCGAGCCGCGAGGAGGAGCTCGATGGCGTCTACGACACGATCGCCGCGATGGTGAACGCGCGGCGCACCGAGATCGCCATCCTGCAGAGCGCGTCGGCGGCCTGGTGCAGCGCGTTCTACAGCCTGCCGCTCCGGCCCGGCGACCGCGTGCTCACCTGCGAGGCCGAATACGCGGCGAACTACGTCGCCCTCCTGCAGCGGGCGCGGCGCGACGGCATCCGGATCGACGTGGTGCCGAGCGACGCCTCGGGACAGATCGACACCGCGGCGCTGGAGGAAATGATCGACGACCGGGTGGTGCTGATCGCCATCACCTGGATCCCGACCAACGGCGGGCTGGTCAACCCGGCCGAGGCGGTCGGCGGGATTGCGCGGCGCCACCGCATCCTCTACCTCCTCGACGCCTGCCAGGCGGTGGGGCAGATGCCGGTCGACGTCAGGCAGATCGGCTGCGATTTCCTCGCCGCCACCGGCCGCAAGTTCCTGCGCGGGCCGCGCGGCACCGGCTTCCTGTACGTGCGCGAGGCGCTGCTCGACTACCTCGAGCCGGCGATGATCGACCATTTCGCGGCGCCATGGGTGGCGACCGACCGCTACGAGCTGAGGCCCGACGCGCGCCGGTTCGAGATGTGGGAATCGTCCTACGCGCTGCGCGCCGGGCTCGGGGCGGCGGCGCGCTATGCGATGGACGTCGGCCTCGAGGCCATCCGGTCGCGGTCATGGCAGCTGGCCGCGGCGCTGCGCGAGCGGCTGTCGGAGCTGCCCGGCGTCCGCGTCATGGACATCGGTGACACCCGGTGCGCGATCGTGAGCTTCTCGGTCGACGGCCACGACCGGCCGCGCGAAACGGTCAGGCGGCTGCGCGCCGAGGGCATCGCGATCGGCGCCACCGATCCGCCGACCACCCGGCTCGACGCCGAGCGCCGCAACCTCCCGGTGATGTTCCGCGCCGCGCCGCACTACTACAACACCGAGGCCGAGCTCGACCGGCTCACCGACGCCATCGCGGCGCTGCGCTGACGCCTTGCCTGGATCGCCGCCGTGGCGACTTGCGCCGGCGGCCGATTCCGGCACACTTGCCGTCATCATGTCGTCCACCGCCGATCCCCTGAACCCCGACGACCTCGCCCGCGGCGTCCGCGCCGGCGACCGGGCGGCGCTCGGCCGCGCCATCACCCTGATCGAAAGCCGCAAATCCGAGCACGAACCGCTGGCGCAGGCGCTGGTGCAGGCGCTGCTGCCGCACACCGGCAAGGCCTACCGGCTCGGCATCACCGGCGTGCCCGGGGTCGGCAAGTC
>CAZSNL010000220.1:0-2769 GCA_964608275.1 uncultured Hyphomicrobiales bacterium
GGATCGCGCCTTGGCCGAAGATGATCAGGCTGCGCGTGAGGATGTTGGCGCCTTCCACGGTGATCGCGATCGGCACCGCCCGGTAGGCGTTGCCGAGGTAGTTGCGCGGGCCATCGCAGATCGCCTTGCCGCCGTGGATGTCCATGGCGTCGTTGACCACCCGGCGCAGCCGCTCGGTGGCATGGTACTTGAGCACCCCCGACAGCACCGCCGGCCGGTGGCCGTGGTCGAGCGCCAGCGTCGTCAGCCGCCGCGCGGCGTCGATGGTGTAGGTCTCGCCGGCGATCCGCGCCAGCGCCTCCTGGATTCCCTCGAAGCGGGCGATCGGGATGCCGAACTGCTCGCGCACCTGCGCGTAGGCGCCGCTCGACCGGGCGGCCACCATCATGCCGCTGGTGCTGAGCGCGGGCAGCGAGATGCCGCGCCCGGCGGCAAGCGCCGTCATCAGCATCTTCCAGCCCTTGCCGACCTGCTCGCGCCCGCCGATCACCTGGTCGATCGGGATGAACACGTTGTCGCCGGTCGTCGGCCCGTTCTCGAACGCCTGGTAGGCCGGATAGTGCCGGCGGCCGATGGTGACCCCCGGCGCCGACGTCGGCACCAGGGCGACGGTGATGCCGATGTCCTCGTCGCCGCCGAGCAGCCGGTCGGGGTCGTACAGCTTGAAGGCAAGGCCCAGCACGGTGGCGATCGGGCCGAGCGAGATGTAGCGCTTCGACCACGACAGGCGGATGCCGAGCGTCTCCTTGCCCTCGTGCTCGCCGTGGCACACCACTCCGCGGTCGGTCATTGCCGCCGCGTCCGAGCCCGCCTCGAGGCTGGTCAGGCCGAAGCACGGGATCTCGCGCCCGTCCGCCAGCCGCGGCAGGTAATGGGCCTTCTGCGCCTCGGTGCCGTAGAGGACGAGGAGCTCGCCCGGGCCCAGCGAGTTGGGCACGATCACCGCCACCGCCGCCGATGGGCTCCGCGTCGCGATCTTGGCGATCACCGCCGAATGGGCGGTGGCCGAGAAGCCGAGGCCGCCGTACTCCTTCGGGATGATCATGCCGAGGAAGCCGTTGGCCTTGATGAACGCCCAGATGTCGTCGGGAATGCGCCGCTCCTCGAAGCAGATGCGCCAGTCGTCGATCATGGCGCACAGCTCCTCGCAGGGCCCGTCGAGGAATCGTTGCTCCTCCTCGTTCAGCGTCGCCGGCGGCAGCGACAGGAGCGAATGCCAGTCAGGATTGCCGGAGAACAGTTCGCCGTCCCACCACACGGTGCCCGCCTCGAGTGCCTCGCGCTCGGTCTCCGACATGCGCGGCAGCACGCGGCGGACCCGCTGCAGCAACGGCCCGGAAACGTGTCGCTGGCGGAAGGTGAGGGGAGCGGCGGTCATTGCGGAGGCGGTTGCGGGCAGTCTCTTCGATGCGGCCGTCCGGCGACGGGATTCACGATTACTCGGTTATTGTCGCACGCCGACGCCTGCAAGACCATCGCAATCGGGCGGCCGCGCTGTCGCAAGACACCCAAGGCTGCTTGAGTCTGCGTGATCCGGTCCGCAGAAGGCGAGTGCAACCGGCAGCGGGAGCTGTCGAAGCAGTACCGTCGAACCTTTGCCCGCGAGCCCATGCCTTGCGCCGGTGGCCCGGTCGGTGATTAAGTCGCCGCCATGGCCGGGGCGGGCGCCGGCCGCCATGGCGAGGGAGGCGGGTCCACCATGAAGATGACGGGCGAGTACACGATCGCCGCGCCGCGCGAGCAGGTGTGGCAGGCGCTGAACGATCCCGAGGTGCTCAAGGACGCGATCCCCGGCTGCCGGTCGCTGACCCGGCTGTCCGATACCGAGTACGAGGCCGAGGTGACGACCAGGGTCGGCCCGGTCCAGGCGACGTTCAAGGGCAGGATCACTCTCAGCGACCTCGATCCCCCCAACGGCTATCGCATCTCCGGCCAGGGCAGCGGCGGCGCGGCGGGCTTCGCCAGGGGCGGCGCCACGGTGACGCTGACCGAGCCGGCGCCATCGACGACCACGCTTGCCTACGACGTCGATGCCCAGGTCGGCGGCAAGCTCGCCCAGATCGGCCAGCGCCTGATTGACGCGACGGCGCGGAAGACCGCCGACGAGTTCTTCGCCCGCTTCCGGTCCCGGGTCGAAGGCCCCGCCGAGGCGGCGCCGGAGGCCGCCGGGGAGCCGGCCGCAGAGCCCCTGGGCCGCGAGGCGATGCGCGAGGTCGAACGCGAGCACGAGCGCTCGCGCCGCCTCATCTGGCTCGGCCTTGCGATTCTCGCCGCGATCGTGATCTGGATCCTGATCGGGAACTGACCTCCGCCTCCGGGCGTGCACGCCGGGGCAACCAGGGGGATCCGGCCGTGGCCGGGTTCGCCGACGGCGGCTTCGTCGTCGCTGGGGCGACCGCGGTGCAACCGGCGGCGATGCCAGCGGATCGGCCGTGCGCCTGCAGCTGTTCGGTTCCGACGGCGAGAGGCTCGGCGGCGAGACGCTGGTCAACGAGACCTCCGCCAACGACCAGCACCGGCCGGCGATCACGGTGCTGGGCGACTGCCGCCTTGCCGTCGTCTGGATCGATGCCAGCCATACCGCCGTCGAACGCGCCAGGCGTGATCCACGCCCGGCTCTTCAGCACCGAGGGTGGCGCCATCGACGGCGACGACGTGCTTACCGGCACCGCGGGCCGCGACACGATCGATGCCCTCGGCGGTCACGACACCGTGCGCGGCGGTGCCGGCAACGACAGCCTTTCCGGCGGCACCGGCAACGACCGGCTC
>CAZSNL010000221.1:0-2681 GCA_964608275.1 uncultured Hyphomicrobiales bacterium
ATCTTCGGCTTCCTCGGCTCCAACGGCTGCGGCAAGACGACGACGATGAAGATGCTGACCGGCCTGCTGCCGCCGACGGCCGGCACGGCGCGGCTGTTCGGCAAGCCGGTGGATGAGCGCGACCTCGCCATACGGCGACGCGTCGGCTACATGTCGCAAAGCTTCTCGCTCTACCGCGAGCTCACCGTCCGCCAGAACCTCGACCTGCACTCGCGGCTGTTCGGGCTCGACCGGGCGGCCATCCCGGCCCGGGTCGAGGCGATGCTGGCGCGCTTCGGCCTCGGCAACGTCGCCGATGCCTACCCGGCCGAGCTGCCACCGGGCATCCGCCAGCGCCTGTCGCTGGCGGTGGCGGTGATCCACGGGCCGGACCTCCTGATCCTCGACGAACCGACGTCGGGCGTCGACCCGGTGGCGCGCGACGTGCTGTGGCAGTTCCTGATCGACCTGTCGCGCAACGACGGAGTGACGATCTTCATCTCCACCCACTTCATGAACGAGGCGGAGCGCTGCGACCGCATTTCGCTGATGCACGCGGGCAAGGTGCTGGTCAGCGACACGCCGGCGCGGATCGCCGCAAGCCGCGGCTGCGACACCCTGGAAGACGCATTCGTGGCCTACCTCGAGGAGGCGGCCGCCAGGGAGGGGGAGACCATCGAACGACCGGGCAGCATGACCGTGGCGCCGGCGCCGGCACCGACGGCGCGCGGCGGCGTCGCCCGGTGGTTCGATCCGCGGCGGATGCTCAGCTACTCCCGGCGGGAGGCGTTCGAACTGGTGCGCGACCCGATCCGGGCGACGCTTGCGGTGATCGGCAGCGCGATCCTGCTGTTCGTCATGGGCTACGGCATGAGCATGGACGTCAACGACCTCACCTTCGCCGTCCTCGACCACGACCGCACCACGACGAGCCGCGACTACGTGCTGGACATCGCCGGCTCCGACTATTTCGACGAACGGCCACCGCTCCGCGACTACCACGACCTCGATGCGCGGATGCGGGCGGGGGAGATCGCGCTGGCAATCGAGATCCCGCCGGGGTTCGCCCGCGACATTGCGCGCGGACAGGCGGTCGAGATCGGCGCCTGGATCGACGGCTCGATGCCGCAGCGCGCCGAAACCGTTCGCGGCTACGTGCAGGGCATGCACGCGCACTGGCTGGCGCAGCGGGCGCGGGAGGCGAGCGGCGGCAACCTGCCGGCCGGCCTGTTCGACCTCGAGGTGCGGTTCCGCTACAACCCCGACGTCGCCAGTCTCGTCGCCATCGTGCCCGCCGTCATACCGCTGCTCCTGATGCTGATCCCGGCCATGCTCGCCGCGCTCAGCGTGGTGCGCGAGAAGGAACTCGGCTCGATCGTCAACTTCTACGTCACCCCGGTCACCCGGATCGAGTTCCTGCTCGGCAAGCAGCTTCCCTACATCGGCCTCGCCATGGCGAACTTCGTTATGCTGCTGGCGCTCGCCAAGTTCCTGTTCGCGGTGCCGTTCACGGGAAGCCTTGTCACGCTGACGGCGGCGGCCCTCGTCTACGTCAGCGCCTCGACCGGGATCGGCCTCCTGATCTCGACCTTCACGAACAGCCAGATCGCGGCGATCTTCGGCACCGCGATCCTGACCATGCTGCCGTCGGCACAGTTCTCGGGGCTGCTCGAACCGGTATCGTCACTCGAGGGCGTCGGGGCGGTGATCGGGCAGGTTTTCCCAGCCTCGCACTTCATCACCATCTCGCGCGGGACGTTCTCGAAGGGGCTCGGCTTCGCCGACCTCGCCGATTCTTTCGTGCCGCTCCTGCTGGCGGTGCCGGTGCTGCTCGCCATCGGCACGATGCTGCTCCGGAAGCAGGCGAGGTAGGCCATGCGGGCCGCCAACGTCATCAATCTCGGCATCAAGGAGCTGCGCAGCCTGCTGAGCGACCCGCTCTTGATGCTGCTCATCGTCTACGCCTTCACGCTCGCCATCTATGTCGCCGCCACGGCGATGCCGGAATCCCTGAACCGGGCGGCGATCGCCATCGTCGACGAGGACCGCTCGCCGCTGTCGCAGCGCATCGTCGATGCGTTCTATCCGCCCTACTTCCTGCCGCCGGAACTGATCACCCACGCGGAGATGGACCGGCGCATGGACGCCGGCCTCGACACGTTCGCCCTCGACATCCCGCCGGGGTTCCAGCGCGACGTGCTGGCGGGGCGGTCGCCCGCCATCCAGCTCAACGTCGATGCGACCAGGATGAGCCAGGCGTTCACCGGCAGCGGCTACATCGAGAGCATCGTCACCAGCGAGGTCACCGAGTTCGTCGAGGCGCGGCGGCCGTCCGGCGCCCAACCGGTCGAGCTTGCGATGCGGGCCCGCTTCAATCCCGAACTCGACACCGGATGGTTCATGGCCATCACCGACATCATCAACAACGTGACCATGCTGTCGATCATCCTCACCGGCACGGCGCTGCTGCGCGAGCGGGAGCACGGCACCATCGAGCACCTGCTGGTGATGCCGGTCACGCCGCTCGAGATCATGACGGCCAAGGTGGTGTCGATGGGGGCGGTTGTACTGGTGGCGGCCGGCCTGTCGCTGGCGCTCGTCGTCCGCGGGCTCCTGTCGGTGCCGATCGAAGGCTCGATCGCGCTGTTTCTCGCCGGCGCCTTCCTGCACCTGTTCGCCACCACCTCGCTCGGCATCTTCCT
>CAZSNL010000222.1:0-2640 GCA_964608275.1 uncultured Hyphomicrobiales bacterium
CGAGCAGGCCACGGCCTCTTCCCCGCATGCGCGGGGATGACCCGTGTACCACTGACTCACCCCGCCCCGGCGCGTGCTCTTCCCCGCATGCGCGGGGATGACCCTCGGCACGAAAGCGCGAAAAGGGACAGTTTCGCCTCTTCCCCGCATGCGCGGGGATGACCCGAGCCACACCGTTGCTGCGGGCGGGGCGCTGTGCTCTTCCCCGCATGCGCGGGGATGACCCCTTCATCGCGCCGCTCTCGGCCTGCCCCTCGATCTCTTCCCCGCATGCGCGGGGATGACACGGCCTCCCACTCCGGCCCGCACACGTCGTTCATCTCTTCCCCGCATGCGCGGGGATGACCCCGCCGAGAAGGCGTGGCAGCCCAAGAGCGGCGACTCTTCCCCGCATGCGCGGGGATGACCCGTCGCTCGCTAGGTCTCGATCGAGCACGGACGCCTCTTCCCCGCATGCGCGGGGATGACCCTTGCCTGCCGTCGCTCGGCGGCCGTCACCCTCTACAACCGCAGCGACCAGGCGTACCAGTGGGGCTGCAACGACAGCGGTGAGTGGGGCGGCTACGTCATCGTGGACCGGCAGGAGCTGGGGCCGACGGCCCTGAGATCACCCTCGAGGCCTGACCATGCGCGGCAGCCCCTTCTCGCGCGGCGTCCCCTGGAGCGTCTATGCCGCCACCGGCTCGATCGCGGCGAGGGCCTCGGCTTCCTGCCGCTCCGCCTCATAGAGGTCCACGGCGAGCTGGAGGTTCAGCCACAGCGCCGCCGTCGTCCCGAAATAGCGCGCCAGCCGCAGCGCCGTCGCCGGCGTCACGCCGCGGACGCCGCGGACGACCTCGTTGAGGCGCTGGTACGGGACGCCGAGGGCGCGGGCCACTTCCGCCTGCGTCAGCCCCAGCGGCTCGATGAACTCGTGCAGGAGAACCTCGCCCGGATGCGTGGGCGGGCGATCAGTCGGGATGCGCACCATGGGATTACCTCTCTGCTTGGCGGTCGTGCTGCGTTGCGTTCCTACTTCTTCGCCGCTGATACCAGCGGCTGCCGCTGATACCAGCGGCCTAGTACTACAGCCGCAGTTAAGGAGGAGGGGGTGAGCCGCGCCGCCGGTAGTGGCAGAGCTGGGCCCGTCGCTGGTGCCGCCTCCGCCAGTGCGACCACGCCACCGCCTCCCTTGCCTCGGGCGCGTACCGCCACAGCAGGCCCCACAGCAAGCGGCGGACCTCAGGCACGGTCAGGGGGAGGAGTTCGCTCACGCTGGGATCCCCCTTTTTCGCTCCTCAGCCCGGACGACGGCGAGGAACGCGTGAGCTAGGAGCGACAGCGTCACGTGGCGGTGCCACGCACTCCACTTCCGCACCTCGTACTCGTCGAGCCCGCACGCCCCCTTCGCTTCCTCGAAGGCCACCTCGACCTGCCATCGCGATCCCGCCACGTGCACGAGCCGCTCCAGGGCGGCCTCTGCCCGCCGGACGAAGACGACGTAGTAAGCCCGCTCGCTCGGGTCCTCGATGGAGCGCCGCACGAGGAGGTAGTGCCCCCAGCGTCGCTCCTCCGGCGTCAGCTGCAGCCGCCACAGCTCGACGAGCGCCCAGTCGTAGAGGCGCGGTCCCTTCGCCCCGTCCCCCGCTGAGAGGCGTCGCCATGCCTCGGGCTCTACCGTGTCGGCCAGCGTGGAGGCCGGGTGGTAGTAGGGCCCGCCGTGCCAGAGCTTCTCGCTGCGCGGCACGGCCAGCACGAAGGGCTGCTCGTGCTCCTCCAGGAACATCCGGAGCCGCCGGTCGGAGCCGCCGGTCGGAGCCGTAGACGGTGTCGGCCGTGACCCACGAGCGCGGCACCCCGGCGGCGAAGGCCCGCTCCAGCATCTGCCGGGCCAGTTCCGGCTTCGTTCGGAAGCCGACCTCCTCCGGGATGCCCGCCCGCTCACGGCGCTCCGTATCGCGGGCCCACTCCTTCGGGAGGTAGAGCGCGCGGTCGAGGAAGGCAGCGCCGTGGCGGCCCGCGTAGAGGAGGAAGACGCCGACCTGGGAGTTCTCGATGCGCCCGGCCGTCCCGCTGTACTGGCGTTGGACGCCGACGGAGTGCGTGCCCTTCTTGAGGAAGCCGGTCTCGTCGAGGACCAAGACGGCCTCTTCGTCACGGAGGTGCTCGATGACGTAGCTCCGGAGGTCATCGCGGACGGCCTCGGCGTCCCAATCGGCCGCATTGAGGAGGCGCTGGACGCCGTCGGGGGTGGGCTCGCCGAGGAGTTCTGCGAGGTGCCAGCCGTTCTTCCGCTCGGCCGTGGCGAGGAGGCCGCGGAGGTAGCCGAGGGCACGGCGGCGGGGCTCGGCGCGTCGGAAGCGGGGGGCGATGCGCGCGTGGAGGGCGTTGAGTTCGTGCCCCCACCGTTCAACGGCTTCGGTCATTCAAGGCTTGGAGGGTCTGGATCCAAAGCTACAATGCAAGTGCGGCTGTAGTACTAGGATGAGGCGTCCAGACCCCACGGGATCGGCCCGAACGTTTCCACTGCGACGACCCCTCTGAGCGGGGAAGTGGTGCGACCGATCATCCGGGGCGTCATCACCGGCATGGCCCTCGGGTGGGACGTTTCAATCCCCTCTGAGCGGGGAAGTGGTGCGACTAAGCGTCCCGTCTCGTTGC
>CAZSNL010000223.1:0-2634 GCA_964608275.1 uncultured Hyphomicrobiales bacterium
ATGGCGGCTTCCACGCAACGGCACAGGAAATCGTGCTCGGTACGGGTGCCATCTTCCGGCGACCACTCGACGTCGTCGGTGTGGTTGCGGGCGCGGGTCACGCTGGCGATCACCGCCTCGTACACCTGTTCGGGCTCCATCTGGAGCTTGTACTTCATGTGCACGGGGCTGGTGGAGATGAAGGTATGGATGCGGCCCTGCCGTGCCGGCCTGATCGCCTCGCCCGCGCGGTCGATGTCCTTCTGTGCCGCACGTGCCAGTCCGCAGACGACGGCATTCTTCACCCGCCTCGCAATTTCCTGCACCGCCTCGAAATCGCCGTTCGAAGCAATCGGGAACCCCGCCTCGATGATGTCAACGCCCATTTCATCGAGCAACTCGGCGACCTGCAGCTTTTCTTCCAACGTCATCGACGCGCCCGGCGACTGCTCGCCGTCACGCAGCGTCGTGTCGAAGATCAATACGCGGTCCTGCTCGTTCTGTGTGGTCATGGGTATCATTCCTTCTCCGGCCCGATCGGGCCCTCGTCCGTTGAATTTCGGATTTGCCTCATCTCACCTCCCCTGAGGGTCCGCCCATGACGGGCTGCCGACACTCAGGGGCCGATAAGGAGAAGGAGCGGCGAAATGGGTCCGCAGACGCGGGCGCACGCGACGTGTGGTGAACCCACCGTCGATAGAGTGCGTCGTGATCCCGCGTGCAACATGGTCGATGGCCTTCAGCGCTTTGGCGTACGTATAACCTCAAATCATCGTCGATGCCAGCGGTCAATCGCCACGTGTCTGCACGAACCGCCACAGGAACCTGTCGTGAAAGCGCCGCAATGCGGTGTGCAGAATTCTGACGCCGGCTCGTGTCTGCAGTTCAGCCTGGACGGCGCCGGCCAACATTTGGAGGAACACGCCATGCTCAGGAAGATCATGTTCGCGTCGGCTGCCGTATTCGTCATGGGCACTGCAGCCCATGCCAGCCAGTGTCCCACGCTGATGAACGAGATCGATGCCAAGCTCCAGACCGCGAACTTGAGCGACGAGGACATGGCACGGGTGATGGAGCTGCGTCAGCTGGGTGAGGAACAGCATGAGGCAGGCGATCACCCCGCCTCGGAGGCCTCGCTCCAGGAGGCACTCGAGATCCTCGGCGATTGACAAAGGCAGGTTTGCCGCTTGCGGTGACATTGGAAGGGCGGACCCACCCCGCCCTTCCTCATCGGTCGCAGGCGATCACACCGTGATCGTCCCCGACGACACGGCAACGACGTTGCCGCCGACGCGCACGGCCGTGATCGACCCGCCTTCGGCTTCCACCTCGACCCGGATCTGGCTCGGCCGCCCCATCTCGTGCCCCTGCTCGATGAGCCATCTGCTGGACCCGCCGGGGATTGCACCTGCTCGCGCCAGTTGCCCGGGAAACGCTGCTGCGGCCGATCCGGTGGCGGGATCTTCGGGCACGCCTGCCTCAGGTGCGAACAGTCGGGCGCGGAACACCCCGTCACGCTTGGGCGCCGCAGGCGTGTAGAGGTACATGGCAAATGCTCCCGTGCCGGCCAGCGCCTCGTCCCACCCCGGCTGCACGGGACGGCAGCGACCGAGCGCCTCCACGCTGCCCACGGGCACGAAGACGAACCGGTTGCCGGCATTGACGATACCGGCAGTATGACCCTCGAAGCCGATGGCATCCACCTCCACCCCGAGCGCACGGGCAAGTACTGGCGGTGCCGGGGCAACGCCGTCGACCTGCGGCAACACGGCGTTCGTGAACGTGCCGTGGAGTACCCCATTGGCGTCGCGACCGGTCCTCACGGGCAACAGCCCGACACCCTCTTCAAGCCTGACCTCGCCGGGAAAGCTGCCGCTCTCTCGTTCGGCCTCTTCCGCAAGTACGACGGCGGTACCGACCGTTGGGTGGCCCGCGAACGGCAGTTCGCGTTGTGGCGTGAAGATCCGCACAGATGCCGTGTTTGCCGCATCGCGCGGCGGCAGCACGAAGGTCGTTTCGCTCAGGTTGAACTCGCGCGCGATCGCCTGCATGGCATCGCCCGACAACCCGGCGGCATCGAACACGATGGCAAGAGGATTGCCGCCGAAACGGACCGTGGTGAACACGTCGACTGTACGAAACCTCAGTTCCATTTCGTTGATCCCCCAGGCAGCGCCGGCCACTCTGGCGGCGTATGGCGCGTAGTCATCCGGGCAACGCCCCGCCCATTGCGGCCGGTGCACCGGCAGGAGCCGGCACGCCGAGCACTCCTCCGATTGGAGCTGTGTTACGCCGACGACCTACGCCTGGCGGGCGCAGTCGTTCGCCGGAAGGTGGCTCAGTTGCGCTCCTTGTCGACCAGCCTGCGCTCGGCAATCCACGGCATCATGTCACGCAGGCGCGCGCCCACCTCCTCGATCGGGTGCGCCGCCGCCCGCGCCCGCATGGCCTTGAACGAGGTCTGGTTGACCCGGTTTTCCAGCATCCATTCCTTGGTGAACTTGCCGGACTGGATATCGGCCAGCACCCGCTTCATCTCCGCCTTCGTTTCCGGCGTGATGATACGCGGACCGGACGTGTACTCGCCGTACTCCGCGGTGTTCGAGATCGAATAGTTCATGTTGGCGATGCCGCCCTCGTAGATGAGGTCGACGA
>CAZSNL010000224.1:0-2547 GCA_964608275.1 uncultured Hyphomicrobiales bacterium
TGGACGGCGGTGCCGGCAGCGACATCCTGGTCGGCGGCGCCGGCCGCGACCGGCTTACCGGCGGCGGCGGCAACGACAGCCTCTCCGGCGACGCCGGCAACGACCGGCTCATCGGCGGCGGCGGCCGCGACACCCTCGACGGCGGCGCCGGCAACGACGTCCTGACCGGCGGTGCTGCGCGCGACCACTTCGGGTTCGCCCCCGGCGACGGCCGGACCCGGATCACCGATTTCGCGGACAACGTCGACCGCCTCGACCTCACCGCCTTCGGCTTCGCCAGCGTGGCGCAGGCGAAGCAGTTCGCCGGCAACACGGCCGGCGACGTGGTGTTCGAGTTCGCCACCGGCGACGTCCTGGTCGTCGACGACATGGCGAAGGGTCAGCTCACCGGGGCAGTTATCCTCGTCTAGAGGATCACTCCCGGCGCAAAGCCCCGCCGGCGGCACCGCCGTGGCGGTTGCCCGTCGCCGCGGTTGCCGGCGTCGCCGCCGCCGTTGCCGCATGCCGCCGCCACCGTTGCCCGATGCCGCCGCCGCCGTTGCCGGAAGCACTGCCGCCGCGACCGCCCGTGGCGATGAAATGCGCCCCCTTGACCGGCGGTCGATCCGGCGCGACACTTTCGAACAAGACCAATTCCAGAAAGCGCGGCGGGACGGCCCGAGGCCGGCCGGGTCCGCCCGGGCTTCGGACGGTTCACGGCTGTCTGCAACGAATGGGCGCGCACCCCCTGGCGGTCGCCGCCCCGGTCGCGGGAGGAGAGGATTCGGATGCCATCGGTAACCATGACAGTGAACGGCCGCCAGGCGTCGGGCGAGGTCGAGGGGCGCACGCTCCTGGTCGAGTTCCTGCGCTACGGGCTCGGGCTCACCGGCACCCATGTCGGCTGCGACACCAGCCAGTGCGGCGCCTGCGTCGTCCACGTCAACGGCCGCGCCGTGAAATCGTGCACCATGCTGGCGCTGCAGGCCGACGGCGCCGAGGTCACCACCATCGAGGGCCTCGCCGCCAACGGCAAGCTGCACCCGATGCAGGAGGCGTTCCGCGAGCACCACGGCCTGCAGTGCGGCTACTGCACGCCGGGCATGATCATGGCGGCGATCGACATCGTGAACCGCAACGGCCGCGACCTCGACGAGGAGACCATCCGCCACGAGCTCGATGGCAACCTGTGCCGCTGCACCGGCTACCACAACATCGTCAAGGCGATCGCCGCCGGCGCGAAGGCCATGTAGGCGAAGGCCAGGGAGGACAAGCGATGAGCGAACCGATCGCCGTCACCGGCGTGGGCGCACGCGTGCGCCGCAAGGAGGACCAGCGGTTCATCACCGGCAAGGGCCGCTATACCGACGACATCAACCTGCCCGGGCAGACCTGGGCCTATTTCGTGCGCTCGCCGCACGCCCACGCCGCGATCCGGTCGATCGACACGTCGCGGGCAAAGGCGGCGCCGGGCGTGCTCGCGGTGTTCACCAACGCCGACATGGAGGGCGTCGGCGGGCTGATCTGCGGCTGGCTGATCCACTCCAAGGACGGCAGCCCGATGAACGCCGGCACCCATCACGTGCTGGCGCGCGACAAGGTGCGCTACGTCGGTGACCACGTGGCGATGGTCGTCGCCGAGACCCGCGCCCAGGCCAAGGCGGCCGCCGAGCTGGTCGAGGTCGACTACGAAATCCTCGAGGCCTGCACCGAGACGGCGCGGGCACGCGACGAGGGGGCGCCGCAGATCCACGACAACGCGCCGCGCAACACCGTCTTCGAGTGGGCGCTCGGCGACAAGGCCGCGGTCGACGAGGCGTTCGCGAGGGCCGACCACGTCACCACCCTCGACCTGGTCAACAACCGGCTGGTGCCGAACGCGCTCGAGCCGCGGGCGGCGATCGGCGCCTACGATGCCGGGACCGACAGCTACACCCTCTACACCACCAGCCAGAACCCGCACGTCGCGCGGCTGGTGCTGTCGGCGTTCGTCGGCATCGCGCCGGAGCACAAGCTGCGGGTGATCGCCCCCGACGTCGGCGGCGGCTTCGGCTCCAAGATCTTCATCTACGCCGAGGAGACCGCCTGCGTGTGGGCAGCAAAGCACGTCGGCCGGCCGATCAAGTGGACCGCCGAACGCAGCGAGTCGTTCCTGTCCGACGCCCACGGCCGCGATCACGTGACGCGGGCGGAGCTTGCGCTCGATCGCGAGGGTCGGTTCCTCGCCATGCGCGTCCACACCATCGCCAACCTCGGCGCCTACCTGTCGACTTTCTCGTCGTGCGTGCCGACCTACCTCTACGCGACGCTCCTGTCGGGCCAGTACGCATTGCCGGCGATCTATGCCGAGGTCGACGCCGTCTATACCAACACCACGCCGGTGGATGCCGTGCGTGGCGCGGGACGGCCCGAGGCCGCCTATGTGATGGAACGGCTGATGGAGACGGCGGCGCGCGAGCTCGGCGTCGATCCGGCGGAGCTGCGGCGCAAGAACTTCATCCGCGAGTTCCCGCACCAGACGCCGGTCATCATGAATTACGATGCGGGCGACTACGAAGCCTCGATGAA
>CAZSNL010000225.1:0-2537 GCA_964608275.1 uncultured Hyphomicrobiales bacterium
ATCACCCGGCTCGTCCGGGTGATCCAGTAACCGCCGAGGGGCAGGTGCAGGGCTAAGAGCCGCGACCGCCTGCGGCTACTGGGTTGCCCGGTCAAGCCGGGCAATGACGAAGGCGGGGGGTGCCGCGGACGCTGTGACGTCCGGGGCTGGAATGGCCGGAAGGTGTGAGGGAAAATTTGGTGCCCAGGAGAAGACTCGAACTTCCACGGCCTTGCGGCCACTAGCACCTGAAGCTAGCGCGTCTACCAATTCCGCCACCTGGGCAGGACATGTCGGGTGGCAACGCTCATATATAGGCAACTTCGGCTGCGATCAACGCCGCAGTCACCGGCACCGCCCAGCCGGCTCGACCTGCAAATGAAGTTGCGATATGAGGAGCCGCGCGGGCGTACAGGAGGGCATCCACGGTGATCACCAGGACACCGCACGGTCTGGTCACGGTCATAGGGGGTTCCGGCTTCATCGGCCGGCATGTTGTTCGCGAGCTGGCGCGCAGCGGCTGGCGGATCCGCGTCGCCGTGCGCCGCCCGCATCTGGCGCACGAGGTGCGGACGCTCGGCGCCGTCGGCCAGATCCACCCGGTCCAAGCCAACGTCCGCCATCCCGAATCGCTGCTCAGGGCCTGCGACGGCAGCGACGTCGTCATCAACCTCGTCGGCATCCTCTACCCGTCGGGCCGCCAGCGGTTCGCGGCGGTGCACGAGTTCGGCGCCCGGGCCGCGGCGCGGACGGCGCGCACCGTCGGCGCGCATACCTTCGTGCAGTTCTCCGCCCTCGGCGCCGACCCCGAGTCGCCGTCGCAGTACGCGGCGACCAAGGCGGCGGGGGAGGTTGTGGCCCGCGAGGAGTTCCCGGAGACCATCATCATCCGCCCGTCGATCGCGTTCGGCCCCGAGGACAACTTCTTCAACCGCTTCGCGGCGCTGGCCCGCATTTCGCCGGCGCTGCCGCTGGTCGGCGGCGGCCATACGCGGTTCCAGCCGGTGTTCGTCGGCGACATCGCCGATGCGGTCGCCGTGGCGGTCCGGAGCGAGGAGGCGGCCGGCCGGACCTACGAACTCGGCGGGCCCGAGGTCTTCACCTTCCGCGAGCTGATGGAATTCGTCCTCCGCGCCACCGACCGCAGGCGCCTGCTGATTCCGGTCCCGTACCCGGTGGCGACGCTGATGGCGTATTTCCTCCAGTGGCTCCCGCGGCCGCTGCTGACGCCGGACCAGGTCCGGCTGCTCCGCTACGACAACGTGGTGAGCGAGGCGGCGCAGCGCGAGCAGCGGACCCTCGAGGGGCTTGGCGTCGCGCCGCACGGCATGGAAGCCATCGTGATGGAATACCTCGAGCAGTACCGCCCGTTCGGCCAGTTCACCCAGCCGGGGACGGAACACGCCGAGCACGCCGAGCAGGCCGAGTGACCGGCGCCCGCGGTCAGGCGAGGTAGACGTAGCCGAGCAGGACCGCCCCAAGCACGACGCGGTAGACCACGAACGGCGTCATGCTCCAGCGCCTGAGCAGCGCCATCATGAACGCGATCGAGGCGAACGCCGCGACGAACGACAGGCCGGCGGCGACCACGGCGTCCTGCTGCAGGGCGAGGTCGCCCGTGCTCCGCAGTTCGTAGGCGGTTGCGGCGCCGAGGCCGAGGATGGTCGGGATCGACAGGAACATGGAGAACCTTGCCGCTTCGGTGCGCTCCACCCCGAGGAACCGCGCCATCGACATGGTGACGCCGGCGCGGCTGGCGCCGGGCACGATCGACAGCACCTGCGACAGCCCGACGAGGATGGCGTCGCCCAGAGTCAGCTCCTCGCAGCGCCGGTCGTTGCGGCCGAGCCTGTCGGCGGCGTAGAGCACCACCGCGAACACCATGTTGGCCCAGGCAATCACCGGCAAGGTCCTCAGGCTGGGCATCAGGCCCGACTTCATGACCACGTAGCCGGCCGCGAAGATCGGCACGCTCGCCGCGATGACGAGCAGCAGCAGCCGGCCCTCGGCGGTGACCTCCCCCCTGACCAGCCGGGCCAGCGCGGCGAGGAAGCCCAGCATGTCGCGCCAGAAGTACAGCATCACCGCAAGCAGGCTGCCGACATGGATCGCGACGTCCATGTATGCCCCCTCGTCCTCCCACGCGGTGAGCAGATGGAGGAGGTTGAGATGGCCGGACGAACTGATCGGCAGGAACTCGGTCAGCCCCTGGATGACGGCGAGGGCGAGCAGCTGTTCGAACGGCATGACGGATGACCCGCTGATGGCGGCGCGGCCGAATCGCCTTGCCGCTGCGATGGTCGGGTTCTATATCGGATGGCACATCCCGCGCCAGTTCCGGGTTCATCCGTCGCGTCCGCCAACGCTTCGTTGCGGGGATCAACACTGACGATGCCGAGGCTCTTCCACTATCCGCTGTGTCCGTTCTCACGCCGTGCCCGGCTCGCGCTGGGGGAATACGGCGAGCCCGCCGAACTGATCGAGGAGCGGCCGTGGGAGCATCGGCCGCAGTTCCTGCAGCTCAATCCGGCCGGCACGCTGCCGGTGCTGGTCGAGGA
>CAZSNL010000226.1:0-2523 GCA_964608275.1 uncultured Hyphomicrobiales bacterium
GACGTTGATCGCGCAGGTAACGCGATCGGCGCCGTCGAGCAGATCCTGCCAGCTTGCCGGTTTGTTTTTCAGGGCGCCGACCTTATGCATGAAAGCGGCGTATTTCATGGTGTTCTTCGGCGCCACCGTGAACTCGATCTCCGGGTCCATCACGATCTTGCGGACGAACTCCGGGTCGAGCTTGGACTTGGCCTGTTCGATATAGACCGCTGCAGCCGCCTCCTTGTCGGCATTGATCATCTCCATTGCTTCCTTCAGCGCGTCGACGACGGCCCGGAACACTTTCGGGTTCTCGTCGCGGAAGCTCTCGCGCGCCCAGACGCAGTTGAACGTCGAGGGACCGCCGAGCACCTCGTAGGAGCTCAACACGCGACGGATGTTTGCGTCCTCCAGCTCCTGGTACTGGAAGGGCGGGCTGGTGAAGTGGCCGGTGATCTCGGACCCGCCCGACAGCATTGCGGCGACCCCGTCCGGATGCTTCATCGAGACGGTCAACCGATCGAGTTTCTCATGCTGTCCCTCGCCGAATGCCTGCTCCGCCGCCATCTGCAGCGTACGCGCCTGGATCGAGACCTTGACCGCCGGCAATGCGATCTTGTCCGTTTCGGTGAAGTCCTTAATTGTCTTCACATTAGGGTTGTTCGTGGTCAGGTAGAGCGGCATCAGGTTGAGGCACGTCACGCCCTTGACGTTCAGATTGCCTTTTGTCTTGTCCCAGATCGTCAGCAGGGGCCCGACGCCGCCGGACGCGAAATCGAGATTGCCCGAGAGCAACGCGTCGTTCATCGCCGCGCCACCGCCGAACCGCGACCAGGTCAGTTTGATCTCGCCTAGGCCCTGCTTCTTCGCGTGCTTCTGGATGAGTTCGTGATGATCGATCATCTGCAGCGGCAGATAGCCGATCCCGAACTGTTGCGCGAGACGGACCTCGGTCGTCTCCGCGACCGCCGCGCCGCCGAGCATCATGGCCAGGGCGAGGCCGCTCAAGGCCGAAAAGGGGCGTACGGCGCGACCGGTGGATATCATGGCATTTCTCCCTGAAGTTGCGCGGGCTACGGCGATCCCGTTCGAATGGCGCCGATCTTAACCCGGTTCCGCCGCAGCGATCCACCCGCCGCGTCTCCTGGCGCGCGCACCAGGCGGCATCGGACCGTCACCGGCACCAGCCGCCAGCAGCGGCGAGGCGGCGAAGATTCGGTCGCTCACCGACCGCTTACCTCATCAGGCCGGCCTCCGCGGCGAGCTCGGCAAATTGCGCGACCCGCTCCTTGACGAGGGTTGCCAGTGGTTCGCCGGTCAGCGCATAAGGAAACAGCCCGTGCTCGTCCCGGATTTTGGCGAAGGCCCGACTGTCGAGCATCCTTTCGAACCGGTCGACCCAGAACCGGTAGGCCTCGTCGGAAACGTCAGGCCCGGTATAGAAGCCCCGGATGACGGTCCAGTCGACCGGCAAGCCCTGCTCCTTCGCTGTCGGGATTTCGGACCAACGGCCGGGCAGCCGTTGGTCCGATAGCACGGCGAGCACCCGCATCGTGCCAGCCTCGAGCTGCCCGGCCATCTCGGAGGCGTCGCCGGGAAACACCTGTATATGGCCGCCGAGCAGTGCCGTGATCGCCGAACCGCCGCCTTCAAAGGCGACATAGCGCATGCTTCTCGGGTTGATCTCCGCCTGCCGTGCGATCAGGGCCGATTTGAACCAGTCCTGGCTCCCGACGCTGCCGGCACCGCCGAACACGACCTTGATCGGATCGGCCTTCACCGCCGCCATCAGCTCGGGGAGGTTCTTCCAGGGAGCGTCCTTGCGTACGACGACGACTCCGTAATCGGCGCCGATTGCCGAGATCCAGCGTACATCGTCCGCCGTGTATTGGCCGAACTTCTTCTGCGCCAGATTCAGCAGCGAGCCGCCGCTGAACGCGACGATGATGTTAGGATCACTTGCCCGCTGGGTAATGACCGCATTATAGGCGACCGCGCCGATGCCGCCCGGCATGAAGGTGACCCGCATTGGCTCGCTCAGCAGGCCAAGCTCCTGAAAGCCCTGAGCCGCAAGCCGGCAGGTCAGGTCGAACCCGCCGCCGGGGTTGGACGGAACGATGCATTCCGGCTTGTCGGGGGTAAAGGCGAGCGCAGGCAGCTGTATCCAGGCCACCCCGCCCGAAAGCATGAGCGCACCGAGGGCGCGTGTCAGTTTCATTTTGACGTCTCCCCGAACCGTTATTGAATGCGAACGGTGGCCCCGTTCGGGAGTTCTGGTGCTGCCCATGGCTTCATCGAGGGCAGAGGTTTGCCGTGCGTCGGAACGCCTCGGCGCCGGGTGATCCGATGCGAACACCGTGTCGAATGTGCGCGGCCTGATAACCGCAGCGACTGGATTGTCGCCGTAGCCCGCTGTCGTCGTCGGGCGCTCTGAGTAGATGCATTTCCGCCGTGGGCGGGATCGGTGAACGTTTCTACCCCGGCCGGGCCGCCGTCAGTGGTGCAGAATTTGGCTGAGAAAGAGTCGCGTCCGCTCGGATTGCG
>CAZSNL010000227.1:0-2507 GCA_964608275.1 uncultured Hyphomicrobiales bacterium
CTACTTCCAGCAGGACATCAAGGAATCGCTCAAGCTGGTGCCCGAGGGCATCGAGGGCCAGGTGCCCTACAAGGGGCCGATCGCCAGCGTGCTGCACCAGCTCGTCGGCGGCCTGCGCGCCGCCATGGGCTACACCGGCGCCGCCAACCTCGAGGAGTTCCGGGCGCGGTCCGAGTTCATCCGCATCACGTCCGCGTCGCTGCGCGAGAGCCACGTTCACGACGTCATCATCACCCGCGAGGCACCCAACTACCCGGGTGTGACGTAACCGGCCGGCAGCCGCCGCCCCGCCGAGGAGCCAGATGACCCCCGGTGCCCGCATCCAGGCCGCCATCGAGATCCTGGCCGACATCGCCGACCATCACCGGCCGGCGCACGAGGCGCTCGCCGACTGGGGCCGCAGCCACCGCTTCGCCGGCTCGGCCGACCGCGCCGCGATCGGCAACCTGGTGTTCGACGCGCTGCGCCGGCGCGCCTCGATCGCCTGGCGGATGGGCTCCGAGGAACCCCGGGCGCTGGCGCTCGGCGTCGTCTGCTTCGTGTGGGGCGACCGGCCCGACGCGCTGTTCTCGCGGTTCGCCAACGACCGCCATGCCCCAGCGGTCCCCGATGCGGCCGAGCTGCAGGCGCTGTCGACGGCAAGCCTCGACGGCGCCCCCGACTGGGTCCGGGCCGACGTGCCGGAGTGGATCATGCCGTCGTTTGCCGCCACCTTCGGCGACGCCGCGGTGGCCGAGGCGGCCGCGCTCGGTGACCGGCCGCCGCTCGACATGCGGGTGAACACGCTGAAGACGACCCGCGAGCGGCTGCTGCAGACGTTCGCCCGCCACCGCGCGGTCGCCACGCCCCTGTCGCCGGCAGGCGTGCGCATCGCGCCGCTGCCGGGGCCGACGCGGCTGCCCAACGTGCAGGCGGAGCCGGCGCACGCCAAGGGCTGGTTCGAGATCCAGGACGAGGGCAGCCAGCTCGCCGCCTTCCTCGTCGACGCCCGCCCCGGCCACCAGGTGCTCGACTTCTGCGCCGGCGGCGGCGGCAAGAGCCTTGCGTTCGCAGCCGCCATGGACAACCGCGGCCAGATCTACGCCCACGATGCCGACCGGCGGCGGCTGTCGGCGCTGGTCGGGCGCATGCGCCGCGCCGGCACCCGCAACATCCAGCTGCGCGAGCCCGGCAACGGGGCGCTCGACGACCTGCGCGGCAACATGGACCGGGTGGTCGTCGATGCGCCGTGCACCGGTACCGGCACCTGGCGCCGCCGCCCCGACGCCCGCTGGCGGGTCAGCCCGCAGGCGCTCGCCCGCCGCGTCGACGAGCAGCGGGCGATCCTCGCCGCCGCCGCCGAGTTCACGAAGCCCGGCGGCCGGCTGGTCTACATCACCTGCTCGGTGCTGGCCGAGGAGAACACCAGGCAGGTGGCGGCGTTCCTAGACCGCCACCGCGAGTTCCGGATGGTGCCCGGCGGCGAGGTGTGGGCGGCGCTGGTCGGCGACGACAGGCCGGTGCCGTGGATCGACGACAACGGCGGGCTGACGCTGACGCCGGCGAGGACCGGAACCGACGGCTTCCACGTCGCCATCATGGAACGGCGCCCTGGCTGACGCGGGGCAGGCGGCGGCCACCGGGCGCGGCCGGACGATGCCCCTTGCCGGGCGCGCGAATCCGCGTAAAAGGCGCTGATCAGGCCAGCCCATGCACGAAGCCATCCTCATCATCGATTTCGGCTCGCAGGTGACCCAGCTCATCGCGAGGCGCGTGCGCGAGGCCGGCGTCTACTGCGAGATCGTGCCCTATACCCGCGCCGCGGAGGCGATGGCGCGGCTTTCCCCGCGCGGCATCATCCTCTCCGGCGGTCCGGGATCGGTGCACGACGAGGGCGCGCCGCTGCCGCCGATGGCGGTCTACGAGGCGGGGGTGCCGGTGCTCGGCATCTGCTACGGCCAGCAGGCGATGGCGCACCAGCTCGGCGGCGCCGTCGAGGGCGGCCACCACCGCGAGTTCGGCCGCGCCATGCTCGAGGTCGTCGCCCCGTCGGCCCTGCACGACGGGGTGTGGACCGTGGGCGAGCACCACCAGGTATGGATGAGCCACGGCGACCGGGTGACGGCGCTGCCGCCGGGGTTCGCGGTGACCGGGGTCTCCGACAATGCCCCGTTCGCCATGATCGCCGACGAGCGCCGCCGCTTCTACGGCACCCAGTTCCACGTCGAGGTGGTGCACACCCCGGACGGGGCGCGGCTGATCGAGAACTTCGTGCTCAGGGTGGCCGGCTGCTCCGGCGACTGGACGATGGCGGCGTTCCGCGACGAGGCGGTGGCGCGCATCCGCGACCAGGTCGGCGGCGGCCGGGTGATCTGCGGCCTGTCGGGCGGCGTCGATTCCGCCGTCACCGCGGTGCTGGTCCACGAGGCGATCGGCGACCGGCTCACCTGCATCCTGGTCGACCACGGGCTGATGCGGCTCAACGAGGCGCAGGAGGTGGTCGAGCTGTTCCGCGGCCACTACAACAT
>CAZSNL010000228.1:0-2478 GCA_964608275.1 uncultured Hyphomicrobiales bacterium
ATGTCGACCGACGGCCCGCTATGCCCCAGCTTGGACGACAGCGGCGGGTAGACCGTCCACCCCGTGCCGGCGCCGACATCGACCACCACCGACCCGATCAGCAGCAACAGGGCCGGCACGAGCAGCCAGAAGCTGATGTTGTTCATGCGCGGGAACGCCATGTCCGGCGCGCCGATCATGATCGGTACGAACCAGTTGCCGAATCCGCCGATCAGCGCCGGCATCACGACGAAGAACACCATGAGGAGGCCGTGGGCGGTGATGAACACGTTCCACAGCTGCGCATCGATGGTACCGCCCTCGCCGATCAGGATCTGGCCGCCGGGATCCTGCAGCTCCATGCGCATGATCACCGAGAAGGCCAGACCGACCAGACCGGCGATTCCGGCGTAGATCAGGTAGAGGGTGCCGATATCCTTGTGGTTGGTCGAAAGGAACCAGCGAACGAAGAAGCTCGGCGTGTGGTCGTGTGCGGCGTGGCTATGCTCGCCGTGCCCGGCCGAATATTCGTGTGTTGCCATATCCAGACCCTCTTACGCGCGGACTACCGCACCGCTGCCGTGACGACGCGTGGAGCCGGCTCCTCCGCACGCGCAAATTTCTGCTGCGCTTCCTGAACCCACTCCTCGAACCGCTCCTTCGAGACCGCCTCCACGGCGATCGGCATGTAGGCATGGCCGACGCCGCAGAGCTCGGAGCACTGGCCGTAATAGACGCCCTCCCGCTCGATTCGGATCCAGGTCTCGTTGGTGCGCCCGGGAATCGAATCCATTTTCACGGCGAAGGCCGGCACCGCCCACGAATGCAGCACGTCCGAGGCGGTGATGAGCAGGCGGATGTCCGTGTCGACGGGAAGCACGATCCGGTTGTCGACCTCCAGCAGGCGATGCTGACCGGGCTGGATCTCCTCATCCGGAATCATCGTGCTGTCGAAGGCGAAATTGCCGTGGTCGGGGTACTCGTAGGTCCAATACCACTGCCGGCCGATGATCTTCAGCGTCATTTCGGGATCGTGCGCCCGGTCCAGATAGTACAGGAGCCTGAACGACGGGATGGCGATGACGACGAGGATGATGACCGGCACGACGGTCCAGATCACTTCGACCAGCGTATTGTGGGCGGTCCGCGATGGTGTCGGATTGCGCGAGGCCCGGAAGCGGATCACCACATAGATGAGAAGCGCCAGCACGAACAGCGTGATGCTCGTGATGATCACCACCAGCAGATCGTGGAAGCTGTTCAGCTGCTGCGCCTGCGTCGTCGCCGGCTCCTGAAGCCCGAGCCCCCAAGGGCGCGGCACGCCACCCAACGCCGGCGTGGCCACCGCGGCCGCGCACAGGACCGTCAGCAGGGCGAAAAACGTGAATCTCGTCGATGGCATCCCGCTTTGACCTCTTGGAAAACCCCGGGCTCCGACGGCGGCTCCGGCACTCGACGCCGGCCCGGCCGCGGATCCTGCCAGAGGAGACACGTACCGAAGAAATGCTTGGCAACGCGAGCCCCGGCGATGCGACCTAGTGTCGCTTGCACCGGCGCGTCACCGGCCTTCGCCGGCAGCCGATACCGCCGCCCGACCGGGTGGCCGGGCGGCGACGCGCCCCTATATATCAGGCAATCTCAGGCCGCCCAAGCCCGAAGCTTTTCCAGTTCCGGAGCGCCGATGACCGCCCTCGACACCACCGACGACCTGTTCTTCGCCCGCGCCGCGCTCGACCGCGACCGGACCCCGCGGATCGTCGCCGACGCGCTCGCGGGCGCGGACGACGGTGAACTGTTCCTCGAATATCGCGCATCGGAGAGCCTGCTGTTCGACGACGGCCGGCTGAAGAACGCCAGCTACGACGTGACCCAAGGCTTCGGCCTGCGCGCCGTGTCGGGCGAGACGACCGGCTACGCGCACGCCTCGGTCCTGGACGAGGCGGCGCTGCGCCGTGCCGCGGAGACGGTCAAGGCGGTCCGCGCCGGGCACGGCGGTACGCTGGCCGAGCCGCCGCGGCCGACCAACCGGGCACTCTATTCCGATCTCAACCCGCTGCAGGGGGTGCCGTTCGAGGACAAGGTCGCCCTGCTCGCGGCGATCGACGCCTATGCACGCCGCCGCGACCCGCGGGTCCGGCAGGTCTCCGCCTCGCTCTACGGCGAATGGCAGGCGGTCCAGATCCTGCGCGCCGACGGCCATCGGGTCGGGGACGTGCGGCCGCTCGTCCGCATCAACGTCTCGGTGACCGTCGCCGCGGGCGACCGCATGGAGAGCGGCAGTCACGGCGCCGGCGGCCGGCTCGCCTTCGACCGCTATCTCGACCCGGCGCACTGGCAGGCGCAGGTCGACGAGGCTCTGCGGCAGGCGCTCGTCAAGCTCGATGCGGTGCCGGCGCCGGCAGGGGAGATGCCCGTCGTGCTCGGTCCCGGCTGGCCCGGCGTGATGCTGCACGAGGCGGTCGGCCACGGGCTCGAGGGCGACTTCAACCGCAAGAAGAC
>CAZSNL010000229.1:0-2470 GCA_964608275.1 uncultured Hyphomicrobiales bacterium
AGATCGAACATCACGTAGAGCCACATCATCCGGTATCCGCTAAGACACGGGTAGCGCGGCGCCATCGGCTCAGGCCTCCAATGGCAAGGTCCGCCGCGGCAGATCCAGCTTCCGGGCTTCGCCGGCAAAACACCGCGCCAGCGAGAGTGCCAGCCGCTCCAGGCAAAGGCCAACGGGGCTCACGCCCTCCCTTGTGCTCATGTCGGTGACCAGGATGCGGGCAAGCTCCGGCTTCGTCTCTCGGTCGACTTCCGTAACGCCTTTGCGAACCAAGTCGTAGACGATAAGGTCGGCCAGCGGGCGGAACGGCTCCATCAGATCGTCGGCGAGGGCAAAGGCATTGCCTCTCTGCCGATGGGACAGGCCCAGGCTGGGATGCAGCCCGGCGGCCATGATGGCTCGGGCGGTTCCGGCGCGCAGCACGGTGTAGGTGTAGTTGAGCATGGCATTGATGCTGCCGGCCTGCCGGTCACGGCGGAAGTCCTCTCCGAACAAGAGCGGCCAGTAGCGCCGCGCGGCCTGGGCCTCGACATTGTCGGGGTCACCGGAGCGGACCTTGCGGGCGAGCAGGAAAAAGCCCTCGTGCTGCGCGCCGGCCGCTTCGAGGGTGGCGCGCTGGCTTTCGATCTTCGCGGAGACGATCTGCGCCCACAGCCGCTTCTTCACAGGGCGGGACGCGGCAGCCTGATCGGCCATGCGCCCGGCCTGCTCATGATGTCCGTCGACCGTCCACAGGACGGCGGCAGGCCGATGATTGGCCCCGCAAATGACCAGCGGTGCGCATCGTTCGGCAAGCGCCACCAGAAGGGTGTTGGAATAGGTGGTGCCGTGCGCACTCGCCACCACGGCCGCCACGTCATCGAGAGGCACGCGGCCGATCTCTGCTCCTTCGGCATGAACCGTCAGGAAGCCGCGGGACTTGGCGAGATGCCGGCCGTCCTCAGCGATCTCGACGACCCGGCCGATCATGACCTCTCCTTTGCCGGCCGCACCCGGCCGATTGGGTCGACCCGCACGCGCCTGGCGCCGGCTTCCTTGAGACGCGCATAGGTGGCGAAGTTCCAGCGGAACGGATCCTGAGGGTCGTTGTGGCGCGCCTCGTAATTGCCGGCGTCGCGATGCGAGACGAGGCGGATGCGTTTTGCCGAAGGCTCCAGGCGGACGACGCGATAGATGCCGCGGCCCTCGCCGAAATCCGCCTCGACCAGGTCGCCCTTGTGCACACGCATGACAAGCCGAGGCCGCGGCTCGATCTGCGTCCAGCGCGGCCGGAAACCCTTGCGGTTGGCATCGAACACCGTAACGGCCTCGCCGCTCCAGCCGCCGTCGGCGGTTTCGAAAATCTCCAGGCGATGGTTGTCACCCGGCACATAGGCCTTTTTGAAGCGGCCGTTGCCGTGGATGATCGGCACCGCGCTCTGATCGGTCTTCAGCACGCGAACGCGGCGGATCTCGTTCTCCTTGCCGAAGCGGGCCAGGGCTTGCGCCAGCTTTTCCCCATCGCGCTTGGCTTCATAGGCGACCTCCTCCAGCAGCGCGCGCAGTCGGATGTCCCGCACCTGACCGATCTCACGCTCGGTGAGTGCGTGAATCGGCTTGCGCGTGACGAGGTTGAATTTTTTGCCGTCGATCTCCTCGTCGACCATGCCGTAGGCCGTCTCTTCGTGAAGCTGGCCTTCAGGCCCGTGGTCCGGCTTGTGCGAGATCACGACCTCGTCGAGCTTGGCCGCGAGCTGCTCGCGATAGCCCTCGAACGGTTCGGGGAAGTCTCCCTTCTCCGCCCAGCGGTCGAGGCCGAGCTTTTCGGCGCGGCCCGAGGCGGTGGCGATGCGCTGCAGCAGGTGGCGGTCCGTGCAGGCGATGACGAAGGCGTCGAGCATGTGGTGGCGGTGATCGTCGCGGTTCTTCACATCGCGCCCGTCTTCCGGGCCAAGGCGGTTGTGATCCTTCAGCAGCCCGTTCAGGCCCCACATGCCGCGCAGCATGGCGGTCAGCCGCCCGGGCGTGACCCAGATGTGGCGGTTGCGGTCCTCGCCATAGAGATGGCCGAGATACTCCTTGGCGAGCCGGGCCGTATGCTGGCTGTCGATGAGATAACGGGCGATGAAGTCCCCGTTCTCGGCGAATTTTTCCATCGCGTCGGGGGCAAAGCGCCAAGCCTTCTTCTTGAACAACCGCTCGGCGCGCTCGGCAATCACCTGTAGGTCCTCGCGTGACCAAGCCTCGGCCGGTGGCCGGTTGCCCTTGCGTCGGTTGGCCTCGCGAGTGCACAGCACCTTGTTGGCGAAGCTGTCGTCCAACGTCTTTGAGCGTGGCAGGATGTGGTCAATATCAACCGCACCCGAAAAAAGCATCTCCTTGGAGATCGGCGTACCGGTATAGACACAGACGCGCTCGTCCGCTGGCAGTTCGACGTAAAGGCGCAGGAGCAAGCGGTTGCCGAGTGAAACCGGATAGCCCAAGGCTGCCA
>CAZSNL010000230.1:0-280 GCA_964608275.1 uncultured Hyphomicrobiales bacterium
GCGCGCGCCGGCAACCAGCGACAGGAGGCTCGACTTGCCGACCCCGTCGGGGCCGATCAGCCCCGTCAGGCATCCGGCCGGCAGGTCGGCGGTGACGCCGTCCAGCGCCCGCGTGGCGCCGTAGGCGAGGCGCACGTCGCGTATCCGTACCGCCGGCCCGGTGCCTGCCGCGCCGGGCGGGTCTGTCATTGCAGGATCTCCCGGGAGAGGTGGGGCGGCCATTCGGCCTTCGGGTCGAGCCGGACGTAGGCGACCCCGGGCAGCCCCGCCTTCACCGACT
>CAZSNL010000230.1:290-2390 GCA_964608275.1 uncultured Hyphomicrobiales bacterium
CAACAGCTTGGGATCGATGTGGGCGCGCACGCGGAACATCAGCTTCTCGCGCTCGACCTCGGTCTCGACGGTCTTCGGCGTGAACTGGGCGACGCTGGCGACGAAGCTCACGGTTGCCGGGATCACGTACTGCGGGGCGGCGTCGAGGACCAGCCGCGCCTCGCTGCCGATGGCCAGCCGGCCGGCCTGCGCGGTGGGCAGGAAGAAGGTCATGTAGACGTCTTCGAGGTCGACCATGTTGATCACCGGGGCGCCGGCGGCGACCACCTCGCCGGGCAGCGCGATGCGGTACTGCACCCGGCCGGCCCGCGGCGAGACCAGCGCGCTGTCGTCGATGTCGGCCTGGATCTGCTCGATGGTCGCCTTTGCGGCGTCGACTGCCGCCTCGGCATCGACCACCTGCGACCTCGCGGTACTGATCGCGGCATCCGCGGCGGCGATCTGCGCCCTGGCCGCGGCGACGGCGGCGCGGGCGCTTTCAAACCGCGCCCGGTCCTGGTCCAGCACCTGCTGCGAGGCGGTCCCCTGGGCGGCAAGTTCCTCGGTGCGGGCGAACTGCCGCCGCGCCGCCTCCTGCTCCGCCTCGCGCTGTGCCAGCAGCGCTTCGGCCGCCTCCTTCTCCGCCTGCCGCTGGATCACCCCGGCGCGGGCGGTGTCGATGGCGATGACGGCGCGGCGGTGCTGCGCCTCGGCCTGGCGCAGCATCGCGGTGAGCTGGCTGGTGTCCATCTGGACCAGCAGCTGCCCCGCCTCGACGAAGTCGCCCTCGCGCACCGCGACCTCCGCGATCCGTCCGGCGACGCGGCTGGAGATGTTGATCTCCGTCGCCTCGATCCGGCCGTTGCCGCTGGCGAAGCCGGGCGGCAACGCGGTCTCGTCGTTGCCCGTCCAGGCGAAGTAGGCGAGGCCGGCGATGACGATGACGGTTGCGGCGGCGATCCAGGTGCGTGTCCGTGGCATCGGCTGTTCCCGTTCCGTGCGGCCCCTGCGGTGGCCGGTGTCAGTCGCCGGGTGCGGCGCCGGTGCGGCCGCCGCACGGCCGCCCGCCGTGGATCCCGGTCCGGCTGCCGCTCACCATTTCAGCTCGTCGATGATGCCGGCAAGCCGGATGCCCGGCACCTCCCGGGCGATGCGCGCCGCCGTCATCGGCCCCCGTGCGCCGCCGCTGCCCGGCTCCAGCCCATGGATGCCGCCCAGCACGAACACCGCGTCGAGCCCGTAGTCGGCCGCGCCCTTCATGTCGGTGGCGATGCCGTCGCCGATCGCCAGCACCTCGGCCCGCTCCGGGCGCCGTCCGGCGATGCCGGCGAGAATGTCGAACGCGCGGTCGTAGATCGGTCCGTACGGTTTGCCGGCGAGGATCGCCCGCCCGCCAAGCTCGCGGTAGCGTCGCGCCAGCGCTCCGGCGCACGGGATCAGGTCGTCGCCGCGGCGCACCACCTCGTCCGGGTTGGCGCAGTAGAGGTCGAGGCCGCGGTCGCGCATCTCGGTGAGCATGGCATCGTAGTCCTCGGCCGTTTCGCGGCTGTCGTCGAACAGCCCCGAGCAGACCACGAGGTCGGCCTCGCCGAGCCCGGTGAAGTGCAGCGGCAGGTCGGCGATCAGCGGTCGGTCGCGCTCGGGGCCGAGGTGGAACACCGCCTGGCCGGCACGCGCTCGGAGGAGTTCGCGGGTGGCGTCGCCGGAGGTAACGATGCCGTCGAAGTGCGACGTCCCGACGCCGAGGCCGGCAAGCTGCGCGATGACGACGTCGGACGGCCGTGGCGCGTTCGACACCAGCACGACGGTGCCGCCGCCGCTGCGGAACCGCGACAGCGCGTCGAGCGCCGGCGCGAACGCGACGATGCCGTTGTGCACCACGCCCCAGATGTCGCACAGCCAGAAGCGATACCGGCCGGCAAGCTCCTCCATGCCGGTGAGCATCGCCGCCGTGTCCGCCGTCCGCATGTCCACTCCTGTACCTCCGATCGTTCACGCTGCCGCCGGACCCGCTTCATCCCGTGCGCGATGCGACATGTCAATGCCGCGCCCCGGCCACGCCGCTCCTCCGGTGTCGTCCCGTGCGCGGTGCAGGCCTCCGTGTCATCCCGTGCGCGGTGC
>CAZSNL010000231.1:0-2260 GCA_964608275.1 uncultured Hyphomicrobiales bacterium
GGGCCGAACAGCTTGATGCCGTTGTCGTGAAACGCGTTGTGGGACGCCGATATCATTACCCCGAGATCGGCACGAAGCGACCGCGTCAGCATGGCAACCGCGGGGGTCGGCAGCGGGCCGAACTGGAACACGTCCATCCCTACCGAGGTGAACCCGGAAACCAGCGCCGATTCGATCATGTAGCCGGACAGGCGCGTGTCCTTGCCGATCACCACCCGGTGCCGGTGGTTGCCGTTGGTGAACACGTGGCCGGTCGCCATTCCCACCTTGAGCGCGGTTTCCGCCGTCATCGGCCAGGCGTTGGCGCGGCCGCGAATGCCATCGGTTCCGAAATAGCTGCGTGACACCTCTGTCATTCCTCCTCGCACCTTCGTTCCGATTGCGGCATGGACTTGGGTCCGGGTCGCCGTGTCATGCAAGGCCTGTTCCAGAGAGATGCCGGGGTCTCATGTCCCGCGAAAGTAGTCTACAGTATTGCCGCCAACTTTTGGTTAAACCGTGGCGTGCCGGGGGTCGCATGCGGCGAGCCACGCGGTGACCGCATCGCGGGTCTCACGGACGTCATGGGTGCGTACGATCTGCACGCCTTGCGCCACGCCGGCGAGGGCGGCGCCGATGGAGGCAGCGGCCCGCGCCGGGCCGCCCTCGCGGCCGGTGAGCGCGCCGAGGAAACCCTTCCTTGACACGCCGAGCACCAGCGGCACGCCGAGGCCATGCAGGAGCGACAGCCGTTCGAGGATTTCCAGGTTGTGGCGGAAGGTCTTGCCGAAACCGATGCCGGGGTCGGCGATGATCGCCGATCGGGGTATTCCGGCTTTGACGCAGGCCTCGATCCGCGACGCCAGCGCATCGTAGACCTCCAGCACCACGTCGTCGTACTCGGGGCGGACCTGCATCGTCTTGGGGTCGCCCTTCGAATGCATGAGCACTACCGGAACGTCGAGCTCGCGCACGGTTGCGGGTGATCTGCAGTCATATTCGAGCGCGGTGATGTCGTTGACGATGGCGGCGCCGGCGGCGACTGCGGCGCGCATGACGGCAGGCTTGCGGGTATCGATCGAGATCGGCACGCCGCCGTCGGCGAGCCCGCGGACCACCGGCATCACCCGGTCCAGTTCCACCTCTTCGGGCACCGGGTCGGCGCCCGGCCGGGTGGATTCGCCGCCGATGTCGAGGATATCGGCGCCCTGCTCGATCAGCATCCGGCCGTGGGCGACCGCGTCGGCGGGATCCTCGAGCAGGCCGTGTTCGGAAAAGCTGTCGGGCGTGACATTGACCACCCCCATCACGAGCGGTCGATCGGTCGCCGTCCCGTGAAGCGGCGGGCGGGGGTCCTCGACCCGGTCCATCAGCGCGCGCAGCGCGGATTCGCGGGTCTTCGAGAGGTCCTTGTAGCGCCTGACGGTCGACCGGCTGCGGCCCGGCACGCCTTCGATGACCTCCACTGCCGTGTAGGCAAGCGGTCCGCCTGCCAGCGGGCCGGCGGCGCCGTCTGCGACAGCCTGTTCAGCGACTGCGCCCGCCAGGAACCCGAGCGGGCGCAGGTAGAGTGCCTGTGTCATGGAACGTGGGATTACCCGGCCACGACGCCGTTGCCAACAGGTGGGGTGCAGGAAACGAACAACGGGCGCCAGCGGCGCCCGTCGGTCGAAGTGCGTTCATGCCTGCGGCTGTGGCTCCAGTCCACCGGTACCGTCGGCAGTGCCGCGGCGGCGGCGTGGTGACTTGCCGGTAACAGGGACGGCGGATCCCTTCTCCTTGGGCGTATCATCCGGCTCGTCGCGAACCGGCCGCTTGCCCTGCAGGAGGCCCTTGATCTCCTCGCCGCTGAGCGTCTCGTACTCCAGAAGCCCCTTGGCGATGGTGTGCAGGTTGTCCAGCCCTTCCTCGAGGATCCGTCGCGCGGTCTGGTAGCCTTCCTCGACGATCCTGTGGATCTCGCTGTCGACGAGCTTCTGCGTCTCCTCGCTCAGGTTCTGGGTCCGCGACACCGAATGGCCGAGGAACACCTCTTCCTCGTTCTCGCCGTAGGCGAGGGGCCCGAGCTTGTCGCTCATGCCGAACCGGGTGACCATGGCGCGTGCCATGCGGGTCGCCATCTCGATGTCCGAGGACGCACCCGAGGTCACCTTCGCATGGCCGAAGATCAGTTCCTCGGCGACCCGGCCGCCCATGGCGACGGCGATGTCGGCCATCAGCTTCGCTCGGGTAATGGACAGCGAATCTCGCTCCGGAAGCCGCATCACCATGCCGAGGGCAC
>CAZSNL010000232.1:0-2180 GCA_964608275.1 uncultured Hyphomicrobiales bacterium
GGCGCGGCCGGTGAAGGCGTTGGCGTTGCCGGCGTTGACCAACAGCGCCCGTGCCCGGCCGCCCGGCAGCCGGGCGCGGCACCAGTCGACCGGCGCCGAGGCCATCGTCGAGCGGGTCAGCACGCCGGCGACCGCCGTCCCCTCGTCGAACAGCGCCAGCATCAGGTCCGGCCGGCCGCGGTAGCGGCTGCCGCTCTCCGCCGCCGCCAGGCGCACGCCTGCCAGCGCCGGCAGCACCGCCGGCCGCGCCGGCGCCAGCGGCGACACCGTGCCCGTGCCTGCCACCTCACCTGCTCCTGACGGTTGCCATGGGCGGGCCGGTTGCGCCTACTGCTCCTGCTCCGGCGCCTGCTGCCGCAGCTTCTGGAGGTCGGGATCGACCACCTCGATCTCGGAGGTATCGCGCAGCTGGCTCACCAGCTCCTGCACCTTCTTCCGCAGCAGCAGCCGCTGGATGCCCTGCTTGACCGCCTCGTACGGCTGCGCCTGGTTGAGGCGCCGGTCCTCGACCTTGATGATGTGCCAGCCGAACTCGGTCTGCACCGGCTCCGATATCTCGCCCGGCTTCAGCGCGAAGGCGACCTCGGAGAACGCCGGCACCATGTCCTCGCGGTCGAAGTAGCCGAGGTCGCCGCCGTTGGCTGATGTCCGGTCGGTCGAATGCTGCGCGGCGAGCTGGGCGAAGTCGGCGCCGTTCTTCAGCTGCTCGTGCAGCGCCGCCGCCTCCTCGCGCGAGCCGACGAGGATGTGGCGGGCGCGCACCTCCTCGGTGCCCTCCACCTTCTTCACTTCCTCGTCATAGGTGGCGCGGACATCCTCCTCGCTCACCTGCGGCTTGATCTTGTCCTCGAAGTAGGCGTCGCGCATCGCCTTGGCCCGGTAGTAGCGCAGGCGCGCCTTGTAGGACTCCGATTCGATGATATTGGCCCTGACCGCGACCTGGGCGAGGAGGTGCCGTTCGATCAGGTACTCGACCAGGAACGGATAGCGGTGGGCCGGCGGAATCTCGGTCAGGTGGGACACGAGGTCGTCTGCCGCGAGAGCCACTTCGGAGGCCCGGATCTCGTACCCGTTCACCCGCGCAACAACCGGGTCGTCGTCGGTCTCCGACTGTTCCTGCGCATCGGTCTGCGACTGCTGCTGCGCGAGGGCGGTCATGCCCGGCGCGGCGAGGCTCGCGATGGCGACGGTGACGGCTAAGGCTAGGACTCTGATACTGACCGGCATCTGGTGGGAAACCCCTACTCGATGTTGCGCTGATACTGTGTTGATCGGGACATGGTTGCATCCGCATCGCCGCGGTGGCCATGTTGTTCGCCACGGTCAGGCCTGCATGCGGCAAGATGTTGTCGCGCACAATGGATTGAATGCCGCACTGGTGCAAGTCCTTATCGGCGGTCGCGGCGGCGGCGCTTTCGTTGACATTGGCGGGACCGCGTCATATCTCTGCCAAGCGCAAGTGGAACCGCCGGCCCGCAGTGAATTCGCCGCGCCCGGTTGCAGGCGCCGGAGGCGCCGCGGCTGCGCCGGCAGGCTGTCTTTCCGGGCCCTCAAAGACGTCGCAAAGTCACTCTGCCCGAGCCCGTAAACCGACGGAGGGTGTAGCATAATGGTTGGATTGGCCGCGCTGGCAGCCAGGCTGTTCGGCTCGTCGAACGAGCGCAGGCTCAAGGCCTATCGCGCGCGGGTCGAGGCGATCAACGCCATGGAGCGCGAGCTCGAGGGCCTGAGCGACGACGAGATCCGGGCACGGACCGACATGTTCCGCCGCCAGATTGCCGACGGCGCGAGCCTCGACGACCTCCTGGTGCCCGCATTCGCCACCGTGCGCGAGGCGGCCAAGCGCACCCTCGGCCAGCGCCATTTCGACGTCCAGCTGATCGGCGGCATGGTGCTGCACGAGGGCCGTATTGCCGAGATGAAGACCGGCGAGGGCAAGACCCTGGTGGCGACGCTGCCCGTCTACCTCAATGCGCTCGCCGGCCGCGGCGTCCACGTCGTTACCGCCAACGACTACCTCGCCAGGCGCGACGCCGGGTGGATGGGCCAGATCTACCGCTTTCTCGGCCTCACCGTCGGCTGCATCGTGCACGAGCTCGACGACGAGGAGCGCCGCCGCGAGTACGCCGCCGACGTCACCTACGCCACCAACCACGAGCTCGGCTTCGACTATCTGCGCG
>CAZSNL010000233.1:0-2141 GCA_964608275.1 uncultured Hyphomicrobiales bacterium
GCTGCGCCTGGGCGACCGCCATGCCGTAGCCCGGGACGATGATCACCGACCCGGCGTTCCTGAGCAGGAACGCGGCATCCTCCGCCGAGCCCTGCTTGACCGGGCGCTCCTCGCCCGCACCCGCCGCCGGCCCTGCGGTCTCGCCGCCGAAGCCGCCAAGGATGACGTTGAAGAACGAGCGGTTCATCGCGCGGCACATGATGTAGGAGAGGATGGCGCCCGACGAGCCGACCAGCGCGCCGGTGATGATCAGTGCCGTGTTGCCCAGCGTGAAGCCGATGCCGGCCGCCGCCCATCCGGAGTACGAGTTCAGCATCGAGATGACGACCGGCATGTCGGCGCCGCCGATCGGGATGATGATGAGCACGCCGATCACCAGCGCGAGCAGCGTCAGCAGCCAGAACAGGCTGTGGCTCTCGGTTGCCGCGAACCAGGCACCGATGGCCACGATGGCGATGCCGAGGGCAAGGTTGAGCTTGTGCTGGCCGGCGAACACCACCGGGGCGCCGGACACCAGTCCCTGCAGCTTGGTGAAGGCGACGATCGAGCCGGTGAAGGTGACGGCGCCGATGGCGGCGCCGAGCGACATTTCGATCAGGCTGGCGACATGGATCCTGCCCGGCTCGCCGATGCCGAAGGCGCCTGGCGCGTAGAGCGCGGCGGCGGCCACCAGCACCGCGGCGAGGCCGACCAGCGAGTGGAACCCGGCGACGAGCTGCGGCATCGCGGTCATTGGTATGCGGCGGGCGATCACCGCGCCGATGACGCCGCCGATGGCGATGCCGACGACGATCAGCGCCCACGTCCAGGCGTCGTCCGGCCTGGCGACGAACAGCGTCGTCACCACGGCGATCGCCATGCCCAGCATGCCGTACTGGTTGCCGCGGCGCGAGGTTTCCGGATGCGACAGGCCTCTGAGCGCCAGGATGAACAGGATCCCGGCGACGAGATAGAGCAGGGCGACGATATTGGCCGACATCACCGGTCCTTGCGCCTGTACATGCCAAGCATGCGCTGGGTCACCAGGAAGCCGCCGAAGATGTTGATCGAGGCCAGCACAAGCGCTGCGAAGCCGAGCGCCTTGGCCCATGTGGCGGCGCCGTCGAGGGCCGCCCCGGTGCTGACGCCGACCGCCAGCAGGGCGCCGACCACGATTACCGAACTGATGGCGTTGGTGACCGACATCAGCGGCGTATGCAGCGCCGGCGTCACGTTCCACACCACGTAGTAGCCGACGAATATCGCCAGCACGAAGATCGAGAACCGGTAGACGAACGGGTCGACGGCGCCCGACAGGCCGATGGCTGCGGCGCCGGTTTCCGCGGCGAGCGCGGCGGCATCGGCGAACGCCTGCGCCTGCTCGGCCGCGTCAAGCGCCCGCTCCGCGGCCGCCCGCGCCTGTTCGGCCGCCTCGTGGACGGTGATCGGATCGCTCATGCGTCGGCTCCCTCGGCGAGCATCGGGTGGACGACCTTGCCGTCACGGGTGAGCGCCGTTCCCTGCACGATCTCGTCCTCCCAGTTCACCTTCAGCGTGCCGGTGTCGGCGTCGATCATGAGCTCGAGGAAGTTCTGCAGGTTCTTGGCGTAGAGCTGCGAGGCGTTGCCGGCGAGCCGGCCCGCCATGTTGAGGTGCCCGATGATCGTGACGCCGTTGTGCTCGACCGTCTCGCCGGGCTTCGACAGCGCGCAGTTGCCGCCCCGTTCGACCGCGAGGTCGACGATCACCGAGCCGGGTTTCATCGATTCGACCATCTCGCGGGTGAGCAGCGTCGGCGCCGGCCGGCCCGGGATCAGGGCGGTGGTGATGACCACGTCCTGCTTCTTGACCGTCTCGGCGATCAGTTCCGCCTGCCGCCGCTGGTAGTCCTCGCTCATTTCCTTCGCATAACCGCCGGCGGTTTCCAGGTCCTCCCCGCTTTCCACCATGACGAAGTTGGCGCCGAGGCTCTTGGCCTGTTCCTCGGCGGCACGGCGGACATCGGTTGCGCTGACGATGGCGCCGAGCCGCTTGGCGGTGGCGATCGCCTGCAGGCCGGCGACACCGGCGCCCATGACGAAGACGCGGGCCGGCGGGATGGTGCCGGCGGTGGTCATCATCATCGGGAAGGCACGGCCGAAGGTGGCGGCGGCGTCGATGGC
>CAZSNL010000234.1:0-2131 GCA_964608275.1 uncultured Hyphomicrobiales bacterium
GCTCGCCGGCAACGTGAGGCGGCGCGGCCTGTTCGAGGTCGCATTCGGCCTTACCTTGGGCGAACTCGTCGATGACGTCGCCGGCGGGACGGCGACCGGCCGCCCGGTACGCGCGGTGCAGGTCGGCGGGCCGCTCGGGGCCTACTTCCCGCGATCCCTGTTCGACACGCCCTTCGACTACGAGGCGTTCGCCGCCCGCGACGGCCTTATCGGCCACGGCGGTGTCGTCGCCTTCGACGACACGGTCGACATGGCGCGGCAGGCCCGCTTCGCGATGGAATTCTGCGCCGTTGAATCCTGCGGGAAATGCACCCCCTGCCGCATCGGATCGGTGCGCGGTGTCGAACTGATCGACCGCATCATCCGCGGCGAGCGGCGCGAGGAGAACCTGGCGCTACTGACCGAGCTTTGCGACACCATGAAGTTCGGTTCGCTGTGCGCCCTCGGCGGGTTCGTCCCCTATCCGGTGATGAGCGCGCTCACCCACTTCCCGGAAGATTTCGGCCGCCCCGGTGCGGGCAAGGCCGCGGCAGCCTAGGAGGCCAGCCATGACGCTTGTACACGAAGTCGATTACGGAACCCCGCGTTCGAAGGCGGAGAACTCGGTCACGCTCACGATCGACGGCCGGACGGTCACGGTGCCTGAGGGAACCTCGGTCATGCGCGCCGCGATCGAGGCCGGCATCCAGGTTCCCAAGCTCTGCGCCTATGACATGGTCGAGGCCTTCGGGTCCTGCCGGCTGTGCCTGGTCGAGATCGAGGGACGCGCCGGCACCCCGGCGTCGTGCACCACGCCGGTCGCGGCCGACATGGTGGTGACGACGCAGAGCGAACGGCTGTCGACGCTCCGTCGCAACATCATGGAACTCTATGCCTCGGACCATCCGGCCGACGCCATGACAGGCGCCGCCGCCGGCGGGTCCGAGATGCAGGAGATGATCCGTGAAGTCGGCTTGCGGGAGGTGCGCTACGGCCCCGACTGCGCCAATCACCTGGACGCGGAGACGGACGGCTCGAACCCGTATTTCCTGTTCGATCCGGCCAAGTGCATCGTCTGCTCGCGGTGCGTTCGCGCGTGCGACGAGGTGCAGGGCACGTTTGCGCTGACGATCGAGGGTCGTGGTTTCGAGTCGCGGGTCGTTGCCGGCATGGCCGAATCGTTCCGCGACTCCGAATGCGTGTCCTGCGGCGCATGCGTGCAGGCCTGTCCGACAGGAAGCCTGATCGAGAAATCCGTTCTCGAACTCGGCGAACCCGAGCATTCGGTGGTCACCACCTGCGCCTATTGCGGCGTTGGCTGCAGCTTCAAGGTCGATATGCGCGGCGAGGAAGTCGTGCGTATGGTCCCCTACAAGCTCGGCAAGGCGAACCACGGCCACTCCTGCGTCAAGGGGCGGTTCGCCTGGGGCTACACCAATCACAGGGACCGCATCCTCAAGCCGATGCTGCGCGAGAGAATCACCGATCCGTGGCGTGAGGTGTCGTGGGACGAGGCGATCGGGCACGTGGCTGCACAGTTCAAGCGCTTCCAGGAGCAGTATGGTCGCGGTTCCATCGGCGGCATCACCTCGTCGCGCTGCACCAACGAGGAGACCTTCCTCGTCCAGAAGCTGATCCGCGCGGCGTTCGGCAACAACAACGTCGACACCTGCGCCCGGGTCTGCCATTCGCCGACCGGCTACGGTTTGCGGCCGACGTTCGGCACCTCGGCGGGAACGCAGGATTTCGACTCCGTCGAACACGCCGACGTCATCCTGGTGATGGGGGCCAACCCGACCGATGCCCATCCGGTGTTTGCCTCGCGCATGAAACAGCGGCTGCGCGAGGGCGCGAGGCTCATCGTGATCGACCCGCGCCGGATCGATCTCGTTCGCTCGCCGCACGTGGAGGCAGCACATCACCTGCCGCTGCGGCCGGGAACCAACGTCGCCATACTGAACGCGCTCGCACATGTGGTGGTGACGGAAGGTCTGGTCGACGACGCGTTCGTGCGCGAACGGTGCGAGACCGACGCCTTCGCCGACTGGGTCGGGTTCATCCGCCGGCCCGAGAACAGCCCCGAGGCGGTGGCGGCGGTCACCGGCGTGCCGGCGGAGGACCTCCGCGCCGCCGCACGCCTCTATGCCACCGG
>CAZSNL010000235.1:0-2058 GCA_964608275.1 uncultured Hyphomicrobiales bacterium
GTTGCGCGCAGGGGCCGGGCGCGCGGCGCGGGTGTTCAGGGCGTCGCGCTTCGGCGGCAGGCCGAACAGCCGGCCGTATTCGCGGGTGAACTGCGACACGCTCTCGTAGCCGACCGCGTAGGCGGCGCTGGTCGCCGACGCGCCGTCCTCCAGCATCAGCCGCCGCGCCTCGATCAGCCTGAGCCGCTTCTGGTACTGGCCCGGCGTCAGCGAGGTCATGTGCCGGAAGTGCCTGTGGAACGCGGTGAGGCTCATGCCGGCGGCCTCCGCCAGCCGCGCCACCGGGATGCGCGAGCGGTAGTCGGCGCGCAGGATCGCGATCGCCCGGCCGAGGCGGCTGGCGTGACTGTTCGGGTCGGCGAGGCCGGATAGCGCGGCGCCGTGGCGCCCGGCCAGCAGCCAGTAGTGCAGCTCGCGCATGATGCCCGGCTCGAGCAGCGGGATCGCTTCGGGGCGGTCGATCAGCCGTACCAGCCGCGACACGCATTCCACCACCGGCTCCGCGGCGTCGGCGGCCGACAGCGTGTGCGGCCGCGACGGCCGCGTTGCCGGGACGCCGCCGCGCGCGGCGGCGATGGCGCGCAGCTCCGCCGGCCTGAGGTCGACGGCGACGGCGAGGTAGGGGGCGCCGCGGCTTGCCTCGACGATGCGGCCGACCACTGGCATGTCGGCGCTCACGATCACCGACTGCCCGGCCGTGACGCGCTGCTGCTCGCGGCCGACCGTCATCAGCTTGGCGCCCTGCAGCACCAGGCAGACGAGCGGCCGGTAGACCGACTGCAGATCGCCGCCCGGCACCTCGACGCACATCATGGCAAGCCCCGGAACCGGCGTCGGCGCCAGCCCGTCATGGTCTGCGTGGGTGGCGGCGTGGCGGCGGACGGCGTCTCTCAGCGTGTCCATGCGGTTGCTCCGGCCGGGGGAGGGCGAACCCTAGCACGGATGGACGGCCGGATCACCGGGGGGTGCAGGATCGGGCAAGTCTTGCGTACGGTGCGGCAAGTTTCGCCGCTGTCGGGACCCTACGTGAGGTCCGCACCCGACAAAGGAGGATCCGAACGATGAACATGACCGGCAACACCATTCTCGTCACCGGCGCCGGCTCCGGAATCGGCCGCGAACTCGCCCGCCGGTTCAGCGCCCTCGGCAACACCGTGATCGCCGCCGGCCGCCGTGCCGAGGCGCTCGCCGGGACCGCGGCCGGTGATCCCCGCATTCACGCCTGGCCGCTCGACGTGGCCGACCCGGACGCCGTCGCCCGGTTCGCCGGGGAGGTGGTCGCCGCCCACCCGCGGCTCAACGTCCTCGTCAACAACGCCGGCATCATGCGCAGCGAGGACCTGACCCGGCGCCGCGACCTCGCCGACGCCGAGGCGACCATCGCCACCAACCTGATGGCGCCGATCCGCATCACCAATGCGCTCATCGACCACCTCGTGGCACAGCCCGGTGCGGCGATCGTCAACGTCACCTCGGGGCTTGCCTTCGTGCCGCTGAGCCGGACGCCGACCTACAACGCAACCAAGGCGGCGCTGCATTCCTACACGGTGTCGCTGCGCACCCAGCTTGCCGGCCGGGTGGAGGTGATCGAGGTGGCGCCGCCGGCGGTCCGCACCGAGCTTACCCCCGGCCAGTCGACCCGCGAGGGCTTCATGCCGCTCGACCAATTCATCGACGAGACGATGGCGCTGTTCCACCGCCAGCCCACGCCGGAGGAGATCCTCGTCGAGCGGGTCGGCTTCCTGCGCTGGGCCGAGCGCGACGGCCACTTCGACCGCGCCGTCGAGATGCTCGCCGCGCAGTGACCCGGCGGCGGGGGAGGGCGCCCGCGCTCCCGGCCTTCCACATGATGTCGCGCGGTCCCGTGTCTGCGGTGCATCCTTGCGTTGGCGTCCTCGCGCTCCGTGACGCCGAGGCGGTGGAGAGGTCGGGGCGGCCATATCCGGCCTTCGGGGCGAAGCGCCCGAGGATCGCGAGCACGCGGGGAGCCACGGCGTGGCGAACGCGGTCCCGTGTCTGCGGCGCACCGCTTCGCGCTGCACCGCGCACGGGATGACA
>CAZSNL010000236.1:0-2029 GCA_964608275.1 uncultured Hyphomicrobiales bacterium
GCGAAGCGGAGGGGCCGGTGAGCGTCGTCCGCGTCAAACGGCACCGCGAGCGGTTCACCGTGCTCTCCACGGCGACGCTCCGGATGACCGCCCTCAGCTACAAGGCGCGGGGGCTGTGGGCGCTGTGCATGAGCTACCCCGACGACTGGGAGTTTCGGACGAAGCACCTCCAGGCCCAGAGCGAGCGCGACGGGCGCGACGCCGTGCAGAGCGCGCTACGGGAGTTGGAGGCGGCGGGGCTGGCGGCGCTGGAGACGCTGCGGAGCGGCGACGGCCGCGTGCGCGGGAAGCGGTGGACGATCTACGAAGAGGCCGCGCTGAACCCGTCGGTTTCGGAGGACGGGAGCGGGGGCAGCGGGTCCAAGGCTGAGCCGACTGTCCCAGCCTCGGTCGTTTCCGAGGCCGAAGTGGTAGGCGGCGACGGGATGGCCCTTCCACCCCATTCAGGGACCGACGAACGGGAAACCCGGCTATCGGTGTCGGAGGGTGCTCACCGACGGACGGGTTTTCCGTCAGACGGGAAACCCGAGAATCGGGAGAACCGACGGCCGGGGAATCCGCCCCTACGTAAGAAGGAGCAACACGAAAGGACCACTCCACGAAAGAAAGAGCAGCAGCAAGCAGGGTCGGCGGCGTGCGCGAGCGTTGGCGGGGCGGTGCCGCTCCGGGCCGTGATCGGGGATGCTGCTGTTGCTCTGAAAGAAGGATCTGGAGGGGATGCAGAAGACGCCTCCTCGGCCAAGGAGACTGCCGTTCTCCTCGTGCGCCGTGGCGTCGAGCGCTCGGTGGCTGAGGACCTGGCGCAGGCGCACGGAGCCCAGGCCGTGCGGCGGACGGTGCAGGAGTACGACGCACGCCGGCGCGGGCCGAGGCCGCCTTCGAGTCCGGGGTGGCTCGTGTCCGCGCTCCGCCACGGGTACGTCACCGGCACTCAGCCGTCGGCGTCGCCGCTGCTGAGCTACCCCGAGATGCTCCGGTGGTGCGAGGCCAACGGCGGGCTGCACCGGACGGCCGACTTCGAGTCGGTCCCCCAGCCGGGCGGAAAGCCCCTGTTCCGCCGCCGCTCCTCCCCCCTCCCCTCCTCCCCTCCAAGCGCCGGCACACCGCCGGCCCAGACCAGGTAATCGCGATGCAGGCGGCCACCCGAAACCGACTCGTGGTGCTGGAAGAGCACGAGGTGCGGCGTCTCGTGCAGGAGGCCGTGGCCGAGGCCGTCGCTGCCGTGACGGAGCTCCACGCGGCCGAGGCGAAGGAGCTGCGCCGGAGCCTGTTCGTGCAGAAGGGGCTGCTCACCGCGGTCGAGGCCGGGAAGGTGCTTGGCGGCGTCTCGGCCGAGACCGTCATGGAATACGTCCGGCAGAAGGGGCTGCCGTGCTACCGACCGGGGAAGGCACCGCTGTTCCGTCTGGAGGAGTTGCAGGCGTGGGCGGCTCAGTTCCCTGACGGCGTGGCGGGTCGGTCGTAGGTGGGATGCGTGAGGGCATGCGCTCCGCTGCGCAAAACAGCGCTGCGCCATTTTGCACAGCGCGAGACAGAGGACACACGGCAAGGTTGTGTGGTCGCGCCCTACTGCGTATGTTCCACCCGTGGAAGTTCCACACCTGGAACCTGGTTGCGATGCCGATCCCCAAGCCATCCGACGTCATCGACCGTGAGGCCGAATGGGCGGCGCTCGACGCGATGTGGGCGCGTCCGCGCCCCGACCTCGCCTTCGTCGTGGGCCGCCGCCGCGTGGGCAAGAGCTACGTGCTCGCCCGGTTCGCCCGCGCCGTCGGGGGGGTGTACTACCAGGCGACGCGGCGAACCGAGGCCGAGCAGCTCGCCGGCCTCAGCCGCATCGTGGGCGAGCACTTCGGCGACGCGGCGCTGCGCCGGGGCGTCGGCTTTCCCGACTGGGACGCGCTCCTCGACTACGTCACCGAGCAGACCGCGGGCGAACCCTTCCTCCTCGTCCTCGACGAGTTTCCCTACCTCGCCGAGGCGGCCCCCGCCCTCCCCTCCATCCTCCAGCGCGCGTGGGACCACCCGT
>CAZSNL010000237.1:0-1671 GCA_964608275.1 uncultured Hyphomicrobiales bacterium
GTTGAGAAGCGGCAGGTGCCAGGGATCGAAGGTCTCGATGCCCTGCGGCGGCCATTGCCCGCCGGTATGCTCGATCCGTGCGACCTGGATGGCTTCGCCGGCGAACAGGCTGGCATCGAAGTAGGCCCAGAACCAGGCGGCAAAGAACATCACCTCCGAGGTGATGAACAGGATCATGCCGTAGCGGAGGTGAAGCTGCACCACGGGCGTATGGTGCCCCTCGTACTCGGCCTCGCGGATGACGTCGCGCCACCACATTGCCATGGTGTAGAGGACGGCTATGGCGCCGATGATCAGCAGCCACCATCCCATGTCGTGGAAATAGAGGATGGCGCCGGTGGCGAGAAGAAACGCCGCCAACCCGCCGAGCGCCGGCCACGGGCTCGGGTCGACCAGGTGATACGGATGGTCCTTTGCGTGCGCCTCAGCCATGTCGTGCTACCTCATCCCCAGATGCGAAGTCTTCTCGCGCGTTAGATCTACTGTACCGACCGGGGCGCCTCGGCACGCCGCTCCTCGGTCGGGAAGAAGGTGTAGGACAGCGTGATCGTCCTGACGTGGTCCAGGTTCGGGTCGTCGGCGATCGCAGGGTCGATGAAGAAGGTCACCGGCATGTCCACGGACCGGCCGGGCTCCAGATGCTGTTCGGTGAAGCAGAAGCAGTCGACCTTGTTGAAATAGGCCCCCGCCTCGAGCGGGGTCACGTTGAAGGTTGCCGTACCCGTCGTGTCCCGCCCGGACACGTTCTCGGCCCGGTAGAAGGCAAGCGCCTGCTCGCCGACGTTGAGCGCGATCTCGCGCTGCTCCGGCCGGAACTTCCACGGAATGCCGCCGGCGACGTTGGCGTCGAACCGAACCTTGATCACCCGGTCGAGGACCTCTACCGGCGCCGCCTCGGCGACCTGCGGCGTCCCGCCGTATCCGGTGACCTGGCAGAACAGCCGGTACAGCGGCACGGCGGCGTAGGACATCCCCACCATTCCGACCACCGCCACCAGGCAGATACCGGCAACCATGTGGTTGCGGGAGAAGCGCCGCGGGTGATGCTGTGGTGACTTACCGGACATTGCTCGACACTACAGTGGCCTGTTCATCACGTTGCCGCCCATGTGGACGATGGTGACGATGTAGAACAGGATGACGAGACCAGCGAGCACCAGCGCAATGGCGATCGAACGGGTGCGGCGCCGCTTCTTCTCCTCGGGAGTAAGCTGGTAGCCATCGTCGCTCATGCCCCGCCCCAGGGTGCGTGGACCATCAAACCGAACCCGTGTTCCACCAGCACCAGGGCGAAAACCAGGAACAGATACAGCACGGAGTAGGCGAACAGGTCGCGCGCCGCCTTGTCGGCAGGCCGCCCTTCCCGCACCCGGTAGACCCGCCACGCGAAGGCCAGGAACGCCACGCCGAGAACCGCGGCGCCGGCGACATACAGCAACCCCGCCTGGCCGATTGCCGCCGGCAGCAGGCTGATCGGCACCAGCAGCACCGAGTAGATCAGGATCTGCCGGCGCGTCTCGTCACCACCGGCGACCACCGGCAGCATCGGCACGCCGGCCGATTCGTAGTCGTCGGAGCGGTAGAGCGACAGCGCCCAGAAATGCGGCGGCGTCCACATGAAGATGATGAGGAAGAGGATGATGCCGCCGAGCTCGATGCTGCTGGTCGCCG
>CAZSNL010000237.1:1681-1945 GCA_964608275.1 uncultured Hyphomicrobiales bacterium
GGCGGAAACGCGCCGGCGGCGCCGCCGATGACGATGTTCTGCGGCGTACGGCGCTTCAGCCACATGGTGTAGACGAACACGTAGAAGCCGATGGTCAGCGCCAGCAGCGCCGCCGCCGTCCAGTTGACCAGCGTCCCGAGCAGGACAACCGAGCCGGCGCCAAGGATCACGCCGTAGGTCAGCGCCTCGCTGGCCAGCACGCGACCCGCCGGCACCGGCCGTGCCATGGTCCGGCGCATCCGGGCATCGATGTCGGCGTCGTAC
>CAZSNL010000238.1:0-1760 GCA_964608275.1 uncultured Hyphomicrobiales bacterium
CGCGACCAGAGCTACTTCCTGTTCGCCACCACCCGCGAGCAGCTCGACTTCCTGAGGTTCCCGCTCGGCGGCCTCGCCAAGTCGGAGACCCGGGCGCTGGCGGCAGACCTCGGCCTTGCGGTGGCCGCAAAGCCCGACAGCCAGGACATCTGCTTCGTGCCCGACGGCAACTACCGCGGCCTGATCGAGCGGCTGCGCCCGGACGCCCACGTCCCCGGCGACATCGTGGACATCGACGGCCGGGTACTTGGCCGCCACGAGGGAATCGCGCAGTTTACCGTCGGCCAGCGGCGCGGCCTCGGGCTTGCCACCGGCGAGCCGGTGTACGTCGTCCGCATCGAGCCTGCGACCAACCGGGTGGTGGTCGGCCCGCGGGAGCATCTGAGGACGCACCGGATCGTGCTCCGCGACGTCAACTGGCTCGGCGACGCGCCGCTGGCGCCGGGGTTTGCGATGGACCTGCACGTCAAGGTCCGCTCGACCCGGCCGCCGGTGGCGGCGGTGCTGAGGGTCGGCGACGGGGCGACGGTGGTCGAGATCCCCGGCGGCGAGGAGGCCGTGGCACCGGGCCAGGCGTGCGTGTTCTACGCCTCGGCGGACGACCGCGCCAGGGTGCTGGGCGGCGGCTGGATCGTCGCCGGCGAGGCCCCCGGCGGGGGCGCAAAAGGGGTTGGCACCGCGGCGGCCCGTCACGATATAATGGCGGAGCCGGCGTAGGGACACCGACAAGTTTCGGCTGGGCGGGCGCCCGGGTTCTCTGGCGGAGGGGCCGGGGTAGCGGAAAGGACCGGATCTTGCAGCAGATTGTACGGATGGACGAGCAGGCGGTCCGGCGCGCCTACGCGCGCTGGGCGCCGATCTACGACAGGACCTTCGGGCGCATCGCCGAGGCCGGCCGGCTCGCCGCGGTGCGCGCCATCAACCGCCGCCGCGGCAGCGTGCTCGAGGTCGGCGTCGGCACCGGCATGTCGCTGCCGCACTACGGGCGGCACCTCCAGATCACCGGCATCGACCTGAGCCCGGAGATGCTGGGCAAGGCGCGCAAGCGCGTCGAGCGCCACCGGCTCGACAACGTGCGGGCGATCCTCGAGATGGACGCCGCCGACCTCGCCTTCCCCGACGCCTCGTTCGACACCGTGGTGGCGATGTACGTGATGACCGTGGTGCCGGATCCGGCGCGGGTGATGGCGGAGCTGGAGCGCGTCTGCAAGCCGGGCGGCGAGGTCCTGCTGCTCAACCACTTCAGCCAGGACCACGGCGCCCGCGGGCTGGTCGAGAAGGCAATGTCGCCGCTCGCCGCCAAGCTCGGCTGGCGGCCGGAGTTCCCGATCGACATGGTGCTCGACCGCGACGGCCTCAGGCTGATCGCCGAGGAGCCGATGCGCCCGTTCGGGCTGTTCACGCTGCTGCGCTTCGTCCGCGACGACGGCAGCGGCCCGCCGGCGCCGATGCTGCAGCAGCGCGCCACCGCGCACGGCCCGATCGAGCGCGAGGTGCCCGACGCCATCTGACGGCCGGGACAACCCGGCGCGGCGCGGCGCAAGCTCCGGGCGGGCCGGGCAACGCGGCGCGGGAGCGCCAGGACGGGGTTTCTTGACAGGCGGCGGGGCCGCCACTTATATCGCCCAAGCCTTGTGCCGGGGCCGCCAGGCGATGCCGGCGCGGGCGGGCGGCGCCACCGGGATCGGCGGCAGCCCGCGACAGACGGGGCGGAGTAGCTCAGCTGGTTAGAGCAGCGGAATCATAATCCGCGTGTCGGG
>CAZSNL010000239.1:0-1660 GCA_964608275.1 uncultured Hyphomicrobiales bacterium
GCCCCGGTCGACGCCTACCGCGGCGCCGGCCGGCCGGAGGCGACCTACGTGGTCGAGCGGCTGGTCGAGACGGCGGCACGCGAGACCGGCATCGACCCGGCCGACATCCGCCGCCGCAACTTCGTGCGCGAGTTCCCGCACCAGACGCCCGTCATCATGATGTACGACGCCGGCGACTACGAGGCCTCGCTGAACAGGGCCTGCGAGCTGATCGACTACGCGGGCTTCGCCGCCCGCCGCGCCGAATCGGAGCGCCGGGGCAAGCTCAGGGGGATCGGCTTCTCCAACTACATCGAGGCCTGCGGCATCGCCCCGTCGCAGGCGATCGGCTCGCTCGGCGCCGGCGTCGGCCTGTGGGAATCGGCCGAGGTCCGGGTCAATCCGACCGGCACCGTCGAGGTGCTGACCGGCAGCCACGCCCACGGCCAGGGCCATGAGACCACCTTCGCCCAGCTGGTATCGGAGCGGCTCGGGGTGCCGATCGACCAGGTCGAGATCGTCCATGGCGACACCGACAAGGTGCAGTTCGGCATGGGCACCTACGGCTCGCGCTCCGGCGCCGTCGGCATGACCGCCATCTACAAGGCCTGCGACAAGGTCATCGCCAAGGCGCGCAAGGTGGCGGCGCACGTGATGGAGGCGTCGGAGGGCGACATCGAGTTCTCCAACGGCCGGTTCTCGGTCGCCGGCACCGACCGCTCGATGGCGTTCGGCGAGGTGGCGCTGGCCGCCTACGTCGCCCACAAGTTCCCGACCGACGAACTCGAGCCGGGTCTCAAGGAGGGGGCGTTCCACGATCCCTCCAACTTCACCTTCCCGGCCGGCTGCCACATCTGCGAGGTCGAGATCGATCCGGAGACCGGTGTCACCGAGGTCGTCGACTGGGTCGCCGTCGACGATTTCGGGACCATCATCAACCCGATGATCGTCGAGGGCCAGGTGCACGGCGGCGTCGCCCAGGGAATCGGTCAGGCGCTGACCGAGGGCTGCGTCTACGACCCGGCCTCCGGCCAGCTGGTCACCGGCTCGCTGATGGACTACTGCCTGCCGCGCGCCGACGACCTGCCGAGCTTCAGGCTCGACTTCACCGAGACCAGGTGCCCGTCCAACCCGATCGGGATGAAGGGATGCGGCGAGGCCGGCGCGATTGCCGCGCCGGCGGCGCTGATGAACGCCATCACCGACGCGCTCGGGGTGCGCGACCTGCCGATGCCGGCGTCGCCGCATACCGTGTGGAAGGTGCTGCAACAGACCGCGACGCGGCAGGCCGCGGAATAGGGGAGACCGGGTCCATGTACGATTTTGCCTATCACCGGCCGACCAGCATCGAGGAGGCCGTCAGGCTGCTCGGCCAGGAGGATGCGAAGCTCCTCGCCGGCGGCCACACGCTGCTGCCGACGCTCAAGCAGCGGCTCGCCCAGCCGTCGGCGCTGATCGATCTCGCCGGCCTCGGGCTCGGCGGCATCCGGGTCGAGGGCGGTACCGTCACCATCGGCGCCGGCACGCCGCATGCCGAGGTCGCCGCCTCGGCCGCCGTGCAGGGCGCGATCCCGGCGCTCGCCGCACTTGCCGGCGGCATCGGCGACCCGCACGTGCGCAACCGCGGCACCATCGGCGGCTCGATCGCCAACAACGATCCGGCCGCCGACTACCCGGCCGC
>CAZSNL010000240.1:0-1607 GCA_964608275.1 uncultured Hyphomicrobiales bacterium
GCCGCCCTCCCCCTCCCGTCATTGCGACCGCGAGGCAGGGCCGAAGCGGGAAGCAATCCAGAGGCATCACCCCCGGCGCTGGATCGCTTCGTCGGCTTGCGCCTCCTCGCAATGACGGTGAATGTACCATGCCGCCGTCACGTGCGCCGCCAGTCGATGAACAGGCCGCACGCCTCCTCCGCCGGGGTGACGCGGGGCGTGGCGCCGTCGGCGGCGATGGCGATGCCGGCGAACCCCGGCCCGCGCGAAGGCTCGCGGCGGAAGCCGGGCGCGATGGCGGCGATCCGGTCCGGCGTCAGCACCCGGATCTCCTGCCGCCCGCAGCTCACCGCATGGCCGCCGTCGACGGCCCGCGCCGTGCCGCCGGAGAATGCGGCGAGGAAGCCGACGTGGGCGTCCGGGTCGTCGGCTGCGATGTAGACCGTGGCGATGCCGCGCGCACCGTTGGCGTGGGTCTGGAACGCCGGCTTCCAGAAGTGCTGCGGAAACCGGTTCTGGCACACGAAGAAGGCGATCTCCGGCATCGCCGGGCTGGTGGCGAAGGCGAGCGAGAACGACACTTCGACCTGGGAGCCGTCGGGCAGCGTCGCCCGGCGGTGGAAGTCGAACGGCGCGTAGGTGCCGAGGCCGGCGGCGGCGAACCGTTCGGCGTCGCCGTGCGCGTCGTCGCTGGTCAGCACCAGCATCGACATGCCCTCCGCCCGCTCGAGGAACGCCCGGTTGTGGGCGCCGAAGGTGAACCGGGGCGGGCTCGCGGCGAAGTCGTGGTCGTCGAGGAGCTGCGGCCGGTCGACCTCGACCAGCTCGATGAAGTTGCGGTCGGCGAACTGGGCCAGCCGGTTCGAGGTGCCCATGTGGTCGGGGTGGCGGGCGCGCGGGGTGAGCGTGAAGCCGAGCGCCTCGTAGCGCCGCGCCGCGGCGTCGAGGTCCCTGGTCGCCACCACGATGTGATCGAGTGCCCGTTCGTCCGCCATCCGCCTGGTCCCCCTTTTCCGTCCGCCGTGCTCCGGGAGGCCGCCCGCGCGGCCGGTTGCCGCGACCGCCCCCCGCGGTCCCGTTTTCTCCACAGAAATCGCCGCCCGTCCAGCACCGATTCCGCCCGCCGGGGGTTGCCGGCCGCCGGCGCCCGCTCTATAGGGGTCGCTTTGATGACCTCCGACGCCGCGCGCCCCACACCGATCCTCCACGGCCAGCATCTTCTCGGCATCGAAGGCCTTTCCAAGCAGGAGATCACCGACCTCCTCGACCTCGCCGACAGCTACGTCGAGCTGAACCGGCAGATCGAGAAGAAGCAGTCGACCCTGCGCGGCCGCACCCAGATCAACCTGTTCTTCGAGGTCTCGACGCGGACCCAGAGCTCGTTCGAGCTGGCCGGCAAGCGGCTCGGCGCCGACGTCGTCAACATGTCGGTCGGCTCGTCGTCGATCAAGAAGGGCGAGACGGTGATCGACACCGCGATGACGCTGAACGCCATGCACCCCGACATCCTGGTGGTGCGCCATCATGCCGCCGGCGCCGTCGAGCTTTTGGCGCAGAAGGTCGCCTGCGCGGTGGTCAACGCCGGCGACGGCAGCCACGAGCACCCGACCCAGGCGCTGCTCGACGCG
>CAZSNL010000241.1:0-1588 GCA_964608275.1 uncultured Hyphomicrobiales bacterium
GAGCGGTTGCAGCACGAGGTGGCGCGGCTGATCGAGGAGGTGCGCCGGGACCTCCGATGGGCACGCGACGAGAGGGGCCGCAGGCTTAACGCGGCTCGTGTGTCGTTCGCCAGCGAGGCGAAGCCTCACATCGTCGCCCTCCAAGAGAGGTAGAGGGTCGGAGAGCGCTCGGTAGCAGCGCGTCCTGCTTCGGAACGACCGGGCGCTTGACAGGGTGCCGCCGTGTTCTCCGGCACCCGTACGGGCGTCGGAGCGTGTGCACGAGCTCGGGGGGGCGTGCGGGGGCACGCCTCCGGGCTCGGGACGCTGACGGTGAGGTGGCCAAGCCTGCGCCTCAGCAGCACGGCGTCCTACGCGTCGGTAGCGTTGAGGCTTGCGTGATGGTAGCGTAGGGCGCCGCACGTTGGTAGCGTATACTGCCGCCGCTAATCCGCCGGAAGCCCCATGGCGTACCTCCGACGCATCGTTGACGACGAGCTCGACGAGCTCCTGCCGGCCCTCCCCGCCGTCACGCTGGAGGGGGCCAAGGGCGTGGGGAAGACCGAGACGGCCCTGCAGCGGGCGGCCACCGTCTACCGCCTCGACGACCCCGCCCAGCAGGCCGTTGCGCTCGCCGACCCGGCGCAGCTGCTCGACGGAGAGCGGCCGGTCCTCCTCGACGAGTGGCAGCGCGTGCCGGCCCTCTGGGACGGCGTGCGCCGTGCGGTAGACGCGGGGGCCCCGCCGGGCTCCTACCTCCTGACGGGGTCGGCCAGCCCCGCCCGGCCGCCGACGCACTCGGGCGCCGCGCGCGTCGTCACGGTGCGGATGCGGCCCCTGTCGCTCGCCGAGCGGGGGGGCGAGCGTCCCACGGTGAGCCTCCGAGGCCTGCTCGTGGGTGGGCGGCCGGACGTCCAGGGGAAGACCGAGGTCGCACTGGCGGACTACGTGCGGGAGATCGTCGGGTCCGGGTTCCCCGGGCTCCGCCATCTCACGGGGCGACCGTTGCGCGCGCAGCTCGACGGGTACCTCAGCCGGATCGTGGACACCGACTTCGTCGAGATGGGGCGGGACGTGCGGCGCCCCCAGCTGCTCCGCCGCTGGATGGCGGCCTACGCCGCCGCCACGGCCACGAGCGCCAGCTACGAGACGATCCGCGACGCCGCCACGCCGGGCGAGGCAGACAAGCCGGCGAAGACGACGACGATCCCGTACCGCGACGTCCTGGAGCGGCTGTGGATCGTCGACCCGGTCCCGGCGTGGGCGCCGACGCGGAACCCGATCACCCGACTCACGCGGTCGCCGAAGCACCACCTCGTGGACCCCGCGCTCGCGGCGCGGCTGCTGGGACTCGGGGCCGACGCCCTCTTGCAGGGGCAGGAGGCCGGCCCCCCCGTCCCCCGCGACGGCACGCTGCTGGGCCACCTCTTCGAATCGCTCGTCACCCTCTCCGTCCGCGTCTACGCCCAGGCCGCCGAGGCGGCCGTCGGGCACATGCGGACGGCGGGGGGCCAGCAGGAGGTGGACCTCATCGTGGAGCGCGACGACCAGCGCGTCGTCGCCGTCGAGGTCAAGCTGAGCCGGAGCGTGGGGGACCCGGACGTGCGGC
>CAZSNL010000242.1:0-1551 GCA_964608275.1 uncultured Hyphomicrobiales bacterium
TGGTAGGCGAGCGCGATCTTGAGCGCGGTGTCGGCGGCCTCGGAGCCGGAATTGGTGAAGAAGCAGTAGTCGAGGTCGCCGGGCGCCATCAGGGTCAGCCGCGACGCCAGCTCGAACGCCTTGGGATGGGCGAACTGGAAGGCGGGCGCGTAGTCGAGGGTGGCCGCCTCGTCCTGGATCGCCCGCACGATCGGCTCGCGGCAGTGGCCGGCGTTGCAGCACCACAGGCCCGCGGTGCCGTCGAGGACCGGCTGTCCGCCGAGTGCGAAGTAGTGCATGTCCCTGGCGCGGGCGATCAGCCGCGGCTTCTTCTTGAAGCTGCGGTTGGGGGTGAACGGCAGCCAGAACGATTCCAGGTTGTTGGGACTGGGCTGCCAGTCCTGATCGAGTTGGTGTGCTTCCGACATCAGCTTTCTCCGTTCGGGCCCGGCACGGCGCCCCGTGCGCCGGCCCCCGCTGGCGACGACACTAGCAAAGCTTTGCGCCGGCGACAAAATGCAGTACGGGCGCCGGTACGTGCACAGACTTGCGCGAGAGCGGCGACGGTGCTCTTTGAAGGGGCGGCGCCGATCATCGAGGCGCCGACGGGGAAGAGGCGGTGAGCAACCTGTTTGACGTCCTCCTGGGCGACCGGCGTGAGCCCGACAGGACGGCGATCGAGACGCCGGACGGCGGGCGGACCACCTACGCCGACCTGCATGCGGCATCGGGCCGCATGGCGAACCTGCTGCGGTCGGCGGGCATCAAGCCCGGCGACCGGGTGACGGTCCAGGTCGAGAAGTCGGTCGAGAACCTGGTCCTCTACCTCGCCGTCCTGCGGACCGGCGCCATCTACCTGCCGCTGAACACGGCCTACTCGCTGGCTGAGCTCGGCTACTTCATCGACGACGCCGAGCCGGCGCTTATCGTCTGCGATCCGGCCCGCCGCGACGCGATCGCGGGGATTGCCGCCGGCGCGCTCGTCCTCACCCTCGGCGCCGACGGCTCGGGCTCGCTGACGGCGGCGGCGGCGGACCAGCCGGAGGACTTCGCGACGGTGCCGCGGGCGGGCGACGACATAGCGGCGATCCTCTACACGTCGGGCACCACCGGGCGGTCCAAGGGCGCCATGCTGACCCACGACAACCTGATCTCCAACGCCCGGGTGCTCACCGACTACTGGCAGTTCACCGCTGCCGACACCCTGCTGCACGCGCTGCCGATCTATCACACCCACGGCCTGTTCGTGGCCTGCCACGTCATGTTCCTGGCCGGCGGCTCGATGGTGTTCCTGCCGAAGTTCGATGTCGACGCGGTGCTGGACGTGCTGCCGCGATGCACGTCGATGATGGGCATCCCCACCTTCTACACGCGGCTGCTGCAGCACGACAGGCTGAACCGCGCGGCGACGGCGCACGTGCGCCTGTTCACGTCGGGCTCGGCGCCGCTGCTCGCCGACGTGCACCGGCAATGGCAGGAGCGCACCGGCCACGCGATCCTCGAGCGCTACGGCATGACCGAGGCGGGGATGATCACCTCCAACCCGTACGACGGCGACCGGCGGGCCGGCAC
>CAZSNL010000243.1:0-1514 GCA_964608275.1 uncultured Hyphomicrobiales bacterium
GGGTGGCGGTGGTCGACTTCGACGTGCACCACGGCAACGGCACCCAGGCGATCTTCTGGAACGACGAGGACATGCTGTATGCCTCGACCCACCAGATGCCGCTGTTCCCGGGCACCGGCTCGCGCAGCGAGACGGGCGTCGGCAACGTGTTCAACGCGCCGCTTTCACCGGGCGCCGGCGGCGAGGCGATGCGCGAGGCGATGGAGACCGTGGTGCTGCCGGCGGTCGACAACTTCGGGCCCGACCTGATCCTGGTGTCGGCCGGGTTCGACGCCCATCGCAAGGATCCGCTGGCAAGCCTCACCCTGGTCGAGGAGGACTTCGCCTGGATCTCGCTCAAGCTGGTGGAACTGGCGGTCGAGCGCTGCGACGGCAGGCTGGTGTCGATGCTGGAGGGCGGCTACGACCTCGGTGCGCTGGCGGCCTCGTGCGGCATCCACGTCCAGGCGCTGATGCAGGGCTGACACGGAGGGAGCCGGACATGTCCGAGAACGAGGCGCCGCAGCACCCCGACATCGCCGGGATGAGCTTCGAGACCGCGCTCAAGGAGCTCGAGGAGATCGTCGAGCGGCTCGAGGCGGGCCGGGTCGACCTCGAGGAGTCGATCGCCCTCTACGAGCGCGGCGAGCGGCTCAAGGCGCACTGCGAGGCGCTGCTGCGCAAGGCCGAGGCGCGGATCGAGAAGATCACCATCAACCCCGACGGCACCCCCGGCGGCCTCGAGCCGTTCGAGACCGAGTGAGTTCCCTGCTCCGGCTGTGGCAGGCGTCGGCGGAGCGAGCGGCCGCCATTGCGAGAATGCGGCGCCACGCGTCGGGGCACCCGCGTACACTCACTACACTTGTGATCACCCGGCTCGTCCGGGTGATCCAGTAACCGCCGAGGGGAGGTGCAGGGCAAAGAGCCGCGACCCCCTGAGGCTACCGGGTTGCCCGGTCAAGCCGGGCAATGACACCGGGAGGAGGGAGTGCCGCGCGGTCCCGTGTCTGCGGTGAATCCTTGCTCTGGCGTCCTCGCGCTCCGTGGCGCTGAGGCGGTGGAGAGGTCGGCGCGGCCATATCCGGCCTTCGAGTGGCACCGCCCGAGGATCGCGAGGACGCGGGGAGGCACGGCGTGGCGAACGCGGTCCCTTGTCTGCGGCGCACCGCTTGGCGCTGCACCGCGCACGGGATGATACCGGAGGAGGGGTGCCGCGCGCCCACGTCCCGCCGGACCGCCCCCGCCGCGGCCGCGAGATCCTCGCGCGGTCGCCCGCGATGGCGGGATGCGGCCGCCCGGGCGCCGCGGCGCCGGCGGAGCGAGCGGCCGCCAACGCAGGAATGCGGCGGCACGCTCTCATTACCCCGTCATTCCGGCGCAGGCCGGAATCCAGTCCGGCGTCGGCGGCATGCGGAAAGGCTGCCCTGGACCCCGGCCTTCGCCGGGGTGACGGAGGAGGGGAAGGGTACGGCGTGGCGACCGCGGTCCCGTGTCTGCGGTGAATCCTTGCTCTGGCGTCCTCGCGCTCCGTGGCG
>CAZSNL010000244.1:0-1508 GCA_964608275.1 uncultured Hyphomicrobiales bacterium
CCACATGGGGGTGCTGTTCCTCGACGAGCTGCCCGAATTCCCCGCCCGGGTGCTGGAATCGCTGCGCCAGCCGCTGGAGACCGGGATGACGGTGATCGCCCGCGCCAACCACCACGTCAGCTATCCGGCAAGGTTCCAGCTGGTCGCCGCCATGAACCCGTGCCGGTGCGGGCGGGCGGGCGAGCCGGGGCACACCTGCCGGCGCGGCGAGCGCTGCGCCGACGAGTACCAGGCGCGGCTGTCGGGGCCGCTGCTCGACCGCATCGACATCCGGATCGAACTGGCGCCGGTGTCGGCCGCCGACATGGTGCTGCCGCCGCCGCGCGAGGGCAGCAGCGAGGTGGCCGCGCGGGTCGCCGCCGCCCGCGGCCGCCAGCGCGAGCGGTTTGCCGCCCTCGGCCTCGACATCCGCACCAACAGCGAGGCCGACGGCGAGGTGCTGGAAGAGATGGCGCGGCCCGACGAGGCGGGCGTTGCGCTGCTGCGCGAGGCGGCCGACCGGCTGGCGCTGTCGGCGCGCGGCTTCCACCGGGTGCTGCGGGTGGCGCGGACGCTCGCCGACCTCGACGGCCGCGACGGGGTCGGCCGGATCCACGTCGCCGAGGCGATCGGCTACCGCCAGGGGGCGCCGTCGCTCCGCGCCGCCGCCTGACGCGACCTCCCGGCCCCCGCCGGGGGGCCTTTAGGCGGCCATAAAGCCTTTCTCAAGCAAGTCGTGGCACCACTTGCGCGTGGCAAAGGCGCGGCAGGCGAGATCCCGCCCCGCCCGGACAGGAGAGGCATGTCGGAAGAACCGCAATCGCAGCACCGTTCTCCGCCGCCTGCGGGGCGCGCGCCGACATCGGCGTCGCGCGGCCCCGCAGGCCGGCGCGAGCCGCGGCTCAGGGTCGAATCGCTGGCGCTGTTCGGCATCTTCGCCGTCGCCAGCGCCGCCGTGCTGCTCCTCGTCATGCGGTTCGGCCTCGGCATCGAGGCGGTCAACGTGAACGCCGAGCTGGTGACGGCGATCGCGCTTCTGTCGACCGCCGGCGCGCTGTACGCGTGGCGCGAGGCGCGGGCGCGGGTGACCGAGCTCGACCGCCAGACCCGGCGCCTGCAGGAGAGCGAGGCGCGCTACCGCGGACTGGTCGATTCGCAGGGCGACGTGATCATCCGCCGCACCCCGGAGGGCATCCTCACCTTCGCCAACCAGAGTTTCTACGACATGGTCGGGACGGCGCACGGCGACATGCTGGGCGAGCGGCCGCGGATCGAGGTGATCGAGGGCAACATCGCCGGCGACCTGACGCGGCGGCTGGCGTCGGCCCGCTTCCAGGCCCGCTACGAGCAGCTGATCCGCACCCCGCACGGCGAACGCTGGTATGCGTGGGAGGACAACACGATCCTCGACGCCGACGGCGCGGTCAGCGAGATCCAGAGCGTCGGCCGCGACATCACCGAGCAGAAGCGGGCGCTCGCCGAGCTTGCCCGGGCGCGCGACGAGGCGGAATCGGCCAACCGCGCCAAGT